>VGEU01000061.1 GCA_016869145.1 Alphaproteobacteria bacterium
GCGGCCCCGGCCACGACCGCCGGCGGGGTGAGCGCGGTCGATGCCGAGAGCGCCGCGGGAAGGCTCACGGCGGCCGCGAGCGCGACCGCGACCAGGACCGCGGGGATGCGTCGGGCGATGTCGGGTTTGGCCATGCTGGTCTCCTGCCTCGTTCGATCCGGCCCCGCCTCGCGCGGGACCGTTGCCGGGCATGTGGGGCGGGTGGCTTTCGGGCGCCTTTCCGCCGGATTAAATTTCGTTCATGGTCGGCGCCGCGAGGGGAGAGGACGCGATGGCGGCAGAGGCGGCGGGTCCGACGGTCGGTCTGTTCGTGACCTGCCTCGTCGATACGCTTCGCCCCTCGATCGGCCTCGCCTCGGCGAAGCTCCTCGAGGACGCGGGCTGTCGCGTCGTGGTGCCCGATGCGCAGACCTGCTGCGGCCAGCCCGGCTTCAACAACGGCGACGACCGGAGCGCGGCCCGGATCGCCCGCCAGGTGATCGCCGCCTTCGAGGGATTCGACTATCTCGTCGCGCCGTCGGGCTCGTGCATCGGCATGATCCGGGACGGCTTCGCCGAGCTTCTCGGCGACGACCCGGCCTGGGCGCCGCGCCAGCGGGCGCTCGCATCGCGGAGCTTTGAGATCCTCTCCTTCCTCGACCGCGTCTGCGGCTGGCGGCCGCACGGGCTCCGGCATGGCGGGAGCGCCACCTATCACGATTGCTGCTCCGGGCTCCGCCAGCTCGGCATTCGCGACGAGCCGCGCCGGCTCCTCGCCGCGGTCGACGGCCTCGCGCTCCTGCCGCTCGAAGGCGCCGATGTCTGCTGCGGCTTCGGTGGCACGTTCTGCATGCATTTCGCCGACATCTCGGCGCATATCGTCGCCGACAAGACGCGCGCGATCCGCGCGAGCGGCGCCGAGATGCTGCTCGCCGCCGATCTCGGCTGCCTCCTCAACATGGCCGGCATGCTCGCCCGCGACGGCGCCGTGATCCGCTGCCTCCACCCGGTCGAGCTCCTCGCCGGCATGGCCGACGAGGTCGCGCCGTGAGCGCGGCCGAGACCGCGTTCCGCAAGCGCGTGGTCGAGGCGCTCGCCGATCCCGTCCTCGACACCGCGCTCGCGCGCACGACGGGCCTCCTCGCCGGACGGCGGCGTGATGTCGTCGCCGCGTTCGGCGATTTCGAGCGCGCACGCGACGAGGGGCGCGACATCAAGGACCACACGCTCGCCAATCTCGAGGCCTATCTCGTCGCATTCGAGCGGAACGCGACCGCCGCGGGCGCCGTCGTCCACTGGGCGGAGACGGCCGAGGAGGCGCGCGCGGTCGTGATCGACATCTGCCGGTCGGTCGACGCCAAGACCGTCACCAAGAGCAAGTCGATGCTCGGCGAGGAGATCGGCATCAACGCCGCGCTCGAGGCGGCCGGGATCAGGCCGATCGAGACTGATCTCGGCGAGCACATCATTCAGCTCGCCGGCGAGATGCCGTCGCACATCATCATGCCGGCGTTGCACAAGACGCGCGAGGAGGTGAGCGCGCTGTTCGCCCGCCACCACCGCGACCATGTCGCCCACACCGAGGTGCGCGATCTCGTCGCATCGGCGCGGCGCGAGATCCGCGACGCCTATTTCGCCGCCGATGTCGGCATCACCGGCGCGAACTTCCTGATCGCCGAGACCGGCTCGGCCATCACCGTCACCAACGAGGGCAATGCCGAGCTCACCACCGCGTTGCCGCGCGTCCACATCGCGATCGCCGGCATCGAGAAGATCGTGCCGACGCTCGCCGACATGACGCTCCTTCTCCGGCTCCTCGCGCGAAGCGCGCTCGGCGTCGATCTCGCGCAATACGTGACGCTCTACACCGGGCCGCGACGCGCCGGCGACCGCGACGGGCCGGAGGCGTTCCACATCGTCCTCGTCGACCACAAGCGCACCGATCTCCTCGGCGGCGCCTATCGCGACATGCTCCGCTGCATCCGTTGCGGCGCGTGCATGAACGAGTGCCCGGTATTCGGCGCGATCGGCGGGCACGCCTATGGCTGGGTCTATCCCGGACCGATGGGCGCGGTCCTCACCCCGACCATGCTCGGCCTCGACTGGTCGAGCGCGCTCCCCGGTGCGTGCACGCTCAACGGGCGCTGCGCGGAGGTGTGCCCGGTCCGTATCCCGCTCGCGAAGATGCTGCGCCGGCTCCGCGCCGATGGCTGGCGCGCCGGTCTGGTGCCGTTGTCGACGCGGCTCGGCGTCCGCGTCTGGGCGGCGCTCGCCACGCGGCCGGCGCTCTATCGCGCAGCAACCGCGATCGGCACCCTCCTCGCGCGCGCAGCCGATCGCGTCGTCGGGCTCGAGCGTCTGCCCTTCATTCGCGGTTGGACCCGGACGCGGCGCGCGCCGAAGCCCGCCGCGCGGAGCTTCCGCACGCTCTGGCGCGACCGGGAGCGATTGCGATGAGCGGCGCGCGTGCGCGCATCCTTGCCCGCATCCGCGAAGCGAACGGCGGCGCGCCTCCCGTCGGCGACCCGCTCGCCAGCCGCCTCGCCGACCAGCCCCGGCACGTCCGCCCCGCGCTCGACGGTGACAGCCGCGCGCTCTTCCTCGCCCGGCTCGCGAGCCCAACACTCACTGCCTCGGGCGAGAGCATCGCGGGCTGGGCCGACGTTCCAGGTGCGATCGACACCTATCTCGCGCGGCACGCGCTCGCGCCGCGGATCGCGGCCGTGCCCGATCCGCGCCTCGACGGTCTGTCGTGGGGCCGGATCGTCCGCCACGATGCGATCGGCCGCGACGAGCCCGTGAGCCTCGGGATCGCGGAAGCCGCGATCGCCGAGACGGGATCGCTCGTGTTCTGCTCCGGGCCGTCGAGCCCGACGCTGTTCAGCTATCTCGCGCTCCACCATCTCGCGATCGTCGAGGCGCGGATGCTCCTCCGCCACATGGAGGACTGGTGGGCGCATCTGAGGACGCGCAGCACGCCGCCGCGCAATGTCAACTTTGTCACCGGCACGTCGGGCACCGCCGACATCGAGGCGATGCTGGTGCGCGGCGCGCACGGGCCGCGCTTCCTCCACGTCCTGATCGTCGGCTGAGGCTCAGGCGTCGTCGGGCAGCGCAAACGCGACGCCGTGGTCGGCGGCCGCGAGCATGCTGTGCGCGGTCAGGAGCGAGGTCTTCGGGTTCTCCGGCGCCGCATAAGCGAGGATGTCGAACTTGAACATGCCGAAATCACCCTCGGCGTCGATCACGCCGAGTGGGCCCGCAAGCGCCGGATCGGCGACGAGGCGGACGCGCGTCGCGTCGAGACCGAGCCCCGCCAGCGCGACCGTCGCCCCGACATTGGCGTTCTGCGGATAAGCGCGCGCCGCCTCGCGCGCGCTCGCCTCGAAGAAGGTGGTCGCGGTGCCGATGCGCGCGAGATCGATGACGCGCTCGGCCGGCGTCCCGCGCCAGGCCTCGGGCGGCTTCGCCGAGATGTAGACGACGCGGCGAAGACCGGCCGTGCGTGCGGCGATCAGGCCGTCGATGCCGGCGACGGCGCCGGATGGGATCAGGATGCGCGCGGCACCTCTTGCCCCGGCGCGGAGCCGCGTCACGAGCGCCGGATCGGTGAGGGCGCCGACCGCCGCGACGACGAGATCGGAGCCGCCGGCGAGGATCGCGCCCCCGTGCTCGGCGACCGCGGCGTGGCCGGCGCATTCGAGGACGAGCTGCGCCCTGCCGGCGAGCGCGCGGGCATCGGTGAGGACGGGGAACCGGCCCGCCGCCTCGGCGCGACGGTCGGCCTCCTGCGTCGGACGCACGAGGACGCCCGCGATACGGCCGGTCTCGCCTTGCCGCGCCAGCACGCGCACGATCTCGCGCGTGATCGCGCCATAGCCGATGACGCCGAACTGCGTGCGTGTCGTCGTCGCCGCCGATCGCCCGTTCATGCGCGCTTCCTTCGGGTTGCCGGTTGACGCCCCGCGCGGCGCCTCGAACAATGCGCCGGGCAGCGGGGAGCACGCATCTTGGCACCGTCGGGACTGATCGGAAAGAAGCTGCCGCGTCTCGAGGACGAACGCCTCCTCACCGGACACGGCGCTTATAGCGACGACGAGACGCACCCCGATCAGCTTCACGCCGTCCTGGTGCGGAGCCCGCATGCGCATGCCCGCATCGTCGCGATCGACACGGCCGCCGCCCGGCGCATCGCCGGCGTGCGCGCGGTCCTGACCGGCGCCGACTTCGCCGCCGACGGCCATACGGGCATCGTCCACGGGCCACTCCCGATCGACACCATCGATCACACCAAGCCTGCCTTCGCACCGCCCGGCGGCGTCTTCGACGCGCCGCAGCCGCCGCTCGCGCTCGACCGCGTGCGCTTCGTGGGCGAGGCCGTCGCCCTCGTCGTCGCCGCGACGCGTGACGCCGCCGAGGATGGTGCCGAGGCGGTCATCGTCCACTATGATCTCTTGCCCGCCGTCACCGACGCGCACGCCGCGCTTCGGCCCGATGCGCCCCGGCTGTGGGACGCTGCGCCGGGCAATCTCTCTCTCGACGGCGAGATCGGCGACCGGGCGGCGGTCGAGGACGCGTTCGTGCATGCCCCCTGCGTCGTCCGTCTGTCGACATGGAACCAGCGCATCGTCGCCGCGCCGATGGAGCCGCGCGCGGCGCTCGGCCTCTACGATCCGGCACGCGGGCGCTACACGCTCCATGCCGGAAGCCAGGGCGTCGTCCGGCTCCGCTCGCAGCTCGCGGAGGTCCTCGCCGTCGCGCCGGATCGGGTGCGCGTCGTCTCGCGCGACACCGGCGGCGGCTTCGGCATCCGCACCATGCTCTATCCCGAGTTCGTCCTCGTGGCGTGGGCGGCGCGCCGCCTCGGCCGGCCGGTGAAGTGGACGTCCGGGCGGACCGAATCCTTCGTCGCCGACTATCATGGCCGCGACATGGCGACGGATGCCGTGCTCGCGCTCGACCAACACGGGCGTTTCCTCGCGATCGCGGTCTCGAACGTCGTCAATGTTGGCGCGCACCCGGTCGCCTATGTCTCGCTCAACAACGCCCAGCGCATCGTGACGACGCTCTACACGATCCCGGTCGCGCATGTGCGCTCGCGCGCGGTCCTCACCAACACGTCGCCGACCGTCCCCTATCGCGGCGCCGGGCGGCCGGAGATGATGTTCGTCGTCGAGCGGCTGATCGATCTCGCCGCGCGCCGGCTCGGGATCGATCGCGTGGCGCTCCGCCGGCGCAACCTCGTGCCCGAGAGCGCGCTCCCCTATCGCACCGCGCTCGGCCTCACCTATGAGAGCGGCGAGTTCCACCGCAACATGGAGCACGCCGCCCTGCTCGCCGGCTGGGACGGCTTCGCCGATCGCCGCGCCGCCGCGCGCGCTGCGGGCAAGTGCCGCGGCATCGCGATCGCGAACTATGTCGAGACGCCGGTCGGCGCGCCGGTCGAGCGCGCGGAGATCACGGTCGCGGCCGACGGCTCGGTCGAGGTCGTGATCGGGACGCAGTCGACCGGCCAGGGCCACGAGACGAGCTTTGCCCAGGTCGTCGCCGATCGGCTCGGCGTCGCGATCGACGCGGTGAGGCTCGTGACCGGCGACACCGACCGCGTCGCGATCGGCGGCGGCACCCATTCCGACCGCTCGATGCGGCTCGGCGGCACGGTGTTGGCGCGCGCGGCCGACCGCGTGATCGAGAAGGCGCGCGCCATCGCCGCGCACGTCCTCGAGGCGGCGGAGGCCGACATCGCCTTCGCCGACGGCCACTGCCGCGTCCGCGGCACCGACCGCGTGGTCGCGCTCGCCGCGCTCGCCCGCTATGCCCCGACCGGGTCCGTGCCCGACGCGCTCCGCGGGCCGCTCTCGGGCGCCGAGGCGTTCCGCGGCCGCATCCCCGCTTATCCCAATGGCTGCGCCTTCTGCGAGGTCGAGATCGACCCGGAGACGGGCGTCACCGAGATCATCCGCTACGGCGCGGTCGACGATGTCGGGCGCATCATCAACCCGCTCGTCGTCGAGGGCCAGGTGCATGGCGGCATCGCGCAAGGCGCGGGCCAGGCGCTCCTCGAATGCGGCCATTACGACCCGGCGAGCGGCCAGCTTCTCGCCGGCTCGTTCATGGACTACGCGCTGCCCCGCGCCGATCTCCTGCCCGATCCCGTCCTCGTCGCGAACGAGGTGCCGGCGGCCAACAACCCGCTCGGCGTCAAGGGCGGCGGCGAGGCGGGCACGACGCCCTCGCTCGCGGTCGTCGTCAACGCAATCGTCGATGCGCTCGCCGAATACGGCGTCGAGCATATCGAGATGCCGGCGACGCCCGAGCGGGTATGGCGCGCGATCGCGGCCGCGCGCGTCGACTAGCCGGTCGCCGGCACGTCGAAATCGGCCGCCGCCGCCACGCGCTGCCGTCGTCGGGCCCGTAGCCGAACGCGGTCACGGCGAACCGGTCGCGCGCGTGGTCCTCGACGAGGCCGACGGCGAGATGCGCGATCGGGTGGTCGAAGAAATCGTGCGACAGATAGCCGAGCCGGATTCGGCCGTCGGGCAGCTCCGGCGGACGCTCGAAGCGGCCGGTGCCACCGGCCTCGCGCACGACCGCGGCCGCCGCCGCCACGCGCTGCCGTCGTTCGGGCGGCCGGTTCAGCCGGACCGAGAGGATCGGCGATTCGGGCGGCCTGTGCCCGGCCGCGATGGCGGCCTCGACGAGCCGGTCGAGCCGCGCCGCGGCCGCCGCGATCTCGTCCCACGCGCAAGCGTCCTGGAGGAGCGCGGCGAGGGGGCGGCCGCCTCGCCGGCGCCGGGATCGAGCTCGACCGCCGCGCGCGCATGGACGAGCGCGTCTGCGATGGTGCCGGTCTCGGCGAGCGCCATCGCGAGGTTGAGCCGGACTCGCGCGCTCCTCGCATCGACCGCGAGCGCGCGGTGATAGGCGGCGATCGCCTCGGCCTGTCGGCCCGCGCGCGCGAGCGCGATGCCGAGATTGTTGTGCGCCTCGGCGAAGTCGGGCGCGGCCGCGATGACGGCGCGGTAATAATCGATCGCCGCGGCGAGACGGCCGAGATCGCGCGCGACATTGGCGCGGTTGAAGCGCGCGGCGCGGTGGGTGGGATCGCGCCGGATCGCCTCGTCATAGGCCGCGATCGCGTCGACCGGCCGTCCGAGGCCGGCGAGGAGGTTCCCGAGATTGAACGGTGCGGCGGCGAGCGCGCCATCGCATACGGCCGCCGCCCGGAAAGCCTCCGATGCGACCTCGGTCTCGCCCGCCGCGGCGAGCGCGTTGCCGAGACCGAGATGGAGGAGGGCATTCGCCGGCGCGACCGCAACCGCGCGGGCGATCAGCGCGACCGCCGCGTCGGCATCGCCGCGCTGGAGCCGGATCACGCCCGACAGATGGAGCGCATCGGCGTGATCGGGGCGCGCGTCGAGGATGCGGCGATAATGCGCCGCGGCCTCGTCGAGGCGCCCGGCCTGGTGGTGGGCAAGCGCCACCTCGAGCATCGCGCCGATCGTCGCGTCGGTCTCGTCCATGGTCACCATCGTCGTGGAACGCGCTCGCGTTCGCGGCCCGGCACGATATCATGCCGAATGTTGAGACGACGTTCACACCGGTCCGAGGGGAGGCGCCGATGGCCGAGCTCGTGTCGGAGACCCGGACGATCACCGTGCGCGGCGCCTCGGGCGGCAGCGCGACCGTCAGCTATCGCGCCGCCGGCCGCGATCGCGCGCCACCGCTCCTGATGCTGCACGGCATCGGTTCGAACAGCAACGGCTATCGCCAGATCTTCCGCCGGCTCGCCGATTCGTTCCGTCTCGTCGCCTGGGATGCGCCCGGCTACGGCCGGTCGAGCCCGCTCGACGCGGCCGAGCCGACGGCGAACGACTACGCGGCAACGGCCGGCGCGCTCGCCGATGCGCTCGGCCTCGACCGCTTCCACCTGATGGGAAGCTCGTTCGGCGCCATGATCGCCGCGCGCTTCGCCGCCTCGTTCCCCGATCGCGTCACGACGCTCACGCTGTCGGCGCCGACGATCGGCCTCGGCGCGCTCGAGGCGACCCAGCGTCTCGCGCAGCTCCGCGCGCGCGTCGACGACATCCGCGCGCTCGGCCCGATCCGCCTCGCTGAGAAGCGCGCGCCGCTCCTCCTCGCGCCGGGCGCGAGCGCGGAGATCCTCGCCGCGACCAAGGCGCTTCTCGACGTGCTGATCCCGACCGGCTACATCCAGGCCGCGCACGCGCTCGCAGCGACCGACGCCTTGACCTATGCCGCGCAGATCCGCGCGCCGACGCTCATCGTGTGCGGGCGCGAGGATCGCATCACGCCGGCGCCCGCCAACGCCGAGCGCCTCGCCGCGACGATCCCGGGCGCCCGGCTCGTGCTGGTGCCGGGCGTCGGCCACATGGTCAAGCTCGAGGCGCCGGACCGCCTCGTCGCCGAGTTCCGCGCGCATGTCGCGACACAGGGCGCGTGACGGGTGGCACGGGACGGGTGGCACAGGGCGGGTGGCGCATGACGGGTGAGGTCGTCTTCGGCCACGCACGGCTCGCCGATTTCGCGCTCGAGCCGGCGACGCTCCATCTCAACCACGGCTCGTTCGGGGCGACGCCGCTTATCGTCCGTGCCGCACAGGATCGCTGGCGCGCGCGGATGGAGGCGAATACGACACGGTTCTTCTCGGTCGAGATCGGGCCCGCGCTCCGCGCGGCCGCCGAGCGCGCCGCTACTTCGCTCGGCGGCGCCGGCACCGACTGGGTGTTCGTCGACAACGCGACGACCGCGGTGAACGCCGTCCTCGCCGGGCTCGATTTCGCACCGGGCGAGGAGATCGTGACCACCGCCCATGTCTATCCCGCGGTCCGCCGCATCCTCCGCCGCGCCGCGCAGCGCGCCGGCGCGCGCGTGGTCGAGGTCGCGCTGCCCTGCCCGATCCCGGACGAGGAGACGATCGTCGCCGCGGTCGCCGCCGCGCTCGGACCGCGCACGCGTCTCGCGGTGCTCGACCACGTCACCTCGGAGACCGCGACCGTGTTCCCGATCGCGCGCCTCGCCGCGATTTTTCGCGCGGCCGGTGTCCCCGTGCTCGTCGACGGGGCCCATGCGCCGGGCATGCTCGCGCTCGACGCACCCGCGATCGGGGCGGACTGGTACACCGGGAACGCGCACAAATGGCTCTTCGCGCCGAAGGGATGCGCGCTTCTCTGGACCGCGCCGGCGCGCCAGGCGGCGACGCGCCCGCTCGTCGTCTCGCACGGCTATGACGACGGCTACACGGCGGCCTTCGATTGGACCGGCACCCGCGATCCCTCCGCCTGGCTCGCGCTGCCGGCAGCGCTCGACTATGTGGCGGGGCTCGGGGCGGCGGCGATGCGGCAATGGAACCAGGCGCTCGCGCGCGCGGCGGGCGCGATGCTCGCCGACCGGCTCGGCACCGCGATCGCCTGCCCGCCCGCGATGCTGGGCGCGATGGCGAGCGTGCGTCTGCCGGTCGCGGTCGAGGCGAGCGAGGCGAACGCGTGGGCGCTCCGCGGCTGGCTTCGCGCCAGCCACGGGATCGAGGCGCCGGCGGTCGCCGTCGGCGGCGCGCTGTGGATCAGGATTTCGGCGCAGGTCTATACCGAGCGGTCTGATTTCGACCGCCTCGCCGACGCGCTCGCGACCCTCGCCTGAGCGGCGAGGGTCGCCGTCGCGCGCGTCAGATCTTCGAAATCTCGGCCGACGCGCGCGCGTCAGATCTTCGAAATCTCAAACGTCGATTTGTGGAAGAGATCCTGCGCCGTCAGCTTCCGCGACGACAGACCCTGGTTGTAGGAGTAGCGGGTGATCGCCTCGATCTCGTGCGCGCACTCGTGGATGCCGTACTTCCAGTAGTCGGCGCCCATGAAGTCCATGGTCTCGAGCGCCTCGGCCTCGACCCAGGGCAGCGTGACGTTGAGGGCGGCGATCTCGCGCACCTCGCGCATCGCGATCTCCTTCGACTTGACGAAGGCCTTGTAGAGGCTCGACGGCAGCCACGGATACTGGTCGACCAGCGTCTTCCGGATGCCCATCAGGTGCATGATCGGGAAGTACTTGGTCTTCCTCCAATACGCGCGTTCGACCTCGCGGTAGTTGGGGAAAAGGCGCGCGATCGTCGGCGAGCCCTTGAGGAAGGTCGACGGCGCGCGCGCGGTCATCAGCGCATCGAGCTCGCCCTTCTCGAACATCTCGACCAGCGTGCGGTCATTGGCGATCGGCTGCAGGTCGACGCCGTTCTTGAGCACGAGCGGCGTCCGCTCGTCGCGCCCGGCCTCCTCCTGGCCGCCGCTCCGCCAGTGAATGTCGGACGGCTTCACGCCGTACTCGTCCTCCAGCATGCCGCGCATCCAGACCGGCGCGGTCATCTGGTATTCGGGAATGCCGACGAGCCTGCCCTTGAGGTCCTGCGGCATCTTGATGCCGCGGTCGGTGCGGATATAGATGCCGGAATGGCGGAACACGCGGCTGACGAAGGCGGGGATGCAGACATAGGGGCATTCGTTGCGCGCGGTCACGATCATGGTCGAGGAGAACGACAGCTCGGTGACGTCGAACTCCTCGTAGCGGAAGGCGCGGAAGAACACCTCCTCCGGCTCCATCGGCAGGAAGATCACCTCGCACCCCTCGACCTCAACCCGGCCGTCCTTGATGGCCGCGACGCGGTCATAATTGCCGCAGGCGATGGTGATCTTCAGCTTTCGGCTCATCGTCGTCTCCCGGTCGTTCTTGGCGATCGCGCGTGAGGCGCGAAGCGGCCCGACTCGTGCCCGAAATCGGGCGCCGGATCAAGAGCGCGACGGCGGTGCGGCGGGAGGCTGGTCAGGCGCCGGGCTCGGCGGCGGTACCCGCGCCCTCGCCGATCAGCTCGGCGCCTACACCACCGCCAAGGAGTTCGACCCCACGCTCGTCGGCATCGCGCAGGCCGAATCGAAGCGCGCCGGGCTCGCCAGGAAGGCGGCGGTCGAGCTCGCCGACCCGAAGAAGCTCGGGCTCAAGCAGAAATATTTCGATCTCTGCATCATCCGCGAGCGCATCGCGCCGGTCTATGAGAAGCTCGCGATCCTCGGCCAGGTGATCCCGGCGATGAAGGCCCATGCCGGGATCGTGATCTCGGACTATGTCGCCTCGACGGTGGCCGATGCCGGCGCGCTCGAGCGCTGGCTCGCGGTCGAGCGGCACCCGGTCCCGCCGCCGCGGATGAAGGACTACGAGGCCCTCCTCGCCAAGCAGCAGGTGCAGATCCGGACCGTCCAGGACGAGAGCGAGGAGCACATCCGCCGGATCGTCCGCGGCTGGGCCGGCTTCGTGATGGCCTCCGAGCAGTCGTCGATCCCGCGGACCCTCCTCCATGTGCTTCTGTCTGAGGTCGAGCTGTGGGCGCGCCGCGCCGCCGCGATCGAATCGGGGGCCGTCCGCCACATCCGGATCAGCGGCACCATTCCGGGGCGCTGAGCCGGTCCCACGCTTGCGTTGACAGGGCGGTGCCGGGCCGCTAGGTTCCGCCCCTTCGAGGCCGGCCCGGCCCGTATGGCCGGGGAAGGACAGCGTCATGAAGGTCATCAACTCGCTCAAATCCGCCAAGAAGCGGGACCGGTCGTGCCGCGTGGTGCGCCGGCGCGGGCGCGTCTATGTGATCAACAAGCGGAACCCGCGGTTCAAGGCGCGCCAGGGCTGATCGCCCGCCGCCGCTTGCCGCGGTCGCTCGCCGCCCCTTTCCCGACCGCTGACTTAGCACCATAATTTCTCCGGCCTGTTTCCCATCGCGAGGCGCATGCCATGCGGATGCCGGAGCCCGATGCCGCGATCCTCGCCCGCCGCGCGGCGATCGTCGCGGACTTGCGCGCGCTGTTGCCGTCGGACTGCGTGATCGACGCCGAGGAGGCGCGCCGCGCCTATGAGTGCGACGGTCTCACCGCCTATCGCCAATTGCCGATGGTGGTCGTCCTGCCGCGCTCGACCGGCGAGGTCGCGGCGGTGCTCCGCTATTGCCACGGCGCCGGGATCAAGGTCGTGCCGCGCGGCGCCGGTACCTCGCTCTCGGGTGGCGCGCTGCCGCTCGCCGACGGCGTGCTCCTCGGGCTCGGCAAGCTCAACCGCATCCGCGAGATCGACTTCGACAACCGCTGTGTCGTCGCCGAGCCCGGCGTCACCAACCTCGCCATCACCCAGGCGGTCGAGCACGCCGGGTTCTACTACGCGCCCGATCCGTCGAGCCAGATCGCCTGCACCATCGGCGGCAACATCGCCGAGAACTCGGGCGGTGTGCACTGCCTCAAATACGGGCTCACCACCAACAACGTGCTCGGCGTCGAGCTGGTGCTGATCGACGGCACCGTTCTGCGGCTCGGCGGCAAGGCGCTCGACGCGCCGGGCTATGATCTCCTCGGCGTCGTGACCGGCTCGGAGGGCCTCCTCGGCGTCGTCACCGAGGTGACGGTGCGCATTCTCCCGAAGCCCGCCTCGGCGCGCGCGCTCCTGGTCGGATTCGCCTCGAGCGAGGCGGCGGGCGGCGCGGTCGCGGCGATCATCGCGGCCGGCATCATCCCGGGCGGCATGGAGATGATGGACCGTCCCGCCATCCACGCGGCCGAGGCCTTCGTCAAGGTCGGCTATCCGCTCGATGTCGAGGCGCTCCTCATCGTCGAGCTCGACGGCCCGCTGGTCGAGGTCGACGAGCTCGTCGGCCGGGTCGAGGCGATCGCGCGCGCATCCGGCGCGGTCTCGATCCGCGCCAGCGCCGACGAGGCGGAACGGCTCTCGTTCTGGGCCGGGCGCAAGGCGGCGTTTCCCGCGGTCGGGCGCATCTCGCCCGATTATTTCTGCATGGACGGCACGATCCCGCGCCACCGGCTGCCGCATGTCCTCGCGCGGATGGCGGAGATGTCGGGCCGCTACGGCCTCGCGGTCGCCAACGTGTTCCACGCCGGCGACGGCAATCTCCATCCGCTCGTCCTCTACGACGCGAACAAGCCGGGCGAGCTCGAGGCGGCGGAGGCGTTCGGCGCCGAGATCCTGCGGCTCTGCGTCGAGGTCGGCGGCGTGCTGACGGGCGAGCATGGCGTCGGCGTCGAGAAGCGCGACCTGATGGAGACGATGTTCGACGCGACCGATCTCGCCCATCAGGAGCGCGTCAAGTGCGCGTTCGATCCGCCGCTGCTCCTCAATCCCGGCAAGGTGTTCCCGACGCTCCATCGCTGCGCCGAGCTCGGGCGGGTCCATGTCCACGGCGGCGCGCTCCGCCATCCCGAGCTGCCGCGGTTCTGATGACCGAGGTGCTGCGCCCGCGCGACGAGGCCGATCTCCGTGCCGCGATCGGCGATGCGCTCGCCGGGGGAACGCCGGTCGAGGTCGCGGGCGCCGGCAGCCGCCGCGCGCTCGGCGGGTCGGTGCAGGCGGCGCGCCGGGTCTCGGTCGCGGCGCTCGCGGGCATCACGCTCTACGAGCCGCCCGAGCTCGTGCTCCAGGCACGCGCCGGGACGCCGCTCGCCGAGATCGAGGCGGCGCTCGGCGCCGAACACCAGATGCTCGCGTTCGAGCCCGCCGATTTCGGCCTCCTTCTCGGGCACGCGACGGATGCGGCGACGCTCGGCGGTACGGTCGCGGTCGATCTTGCGGGTCCCCGCCGCATCAAGGCGGGGGCGGCGCGCGACCACGTGCTCGGCGCGCGCGCGGTGAGCGGACGCGCCGAGGTCTTCAAGACCGGCGGTCGCGTCGTCAAGAACGTCACGGGCTACGATCTCTGCAAGCTCCTCGCCGGCTCGTGGGGCACGCTCGCGGTGATGAGCGAGATCACCGTCAAGGTGCTGCCAGCGCCGGAGATGGTGCGCACCGTTCTCGCCTATGGGCTGGCGGACAAGGCCGCCTGCGCGCTGCTCCGCGCCGCGCTCGCGAGCCCGCACGAGCCGAGCGCGGCGGCGCATCTGCCGGACGCGATCGCGGCGGCCTCGGCCGTCGCGCGGGTCTCGGGCGCGGGGCGCTCGGTGACCGCGGTTCGGATCGAGGGTTTCGCCGCCTCGGTCGCGGCGCGGACGACCACGCTCCGCGATCTCTTCGCCGCGCACGCGGCGATCGAGGAGCTGCACGGGCACAACTCGGCCGCCTTCTGGCGCGAGGTGCGCGACGCGGCGTACTTCGCGGCGGCGACGGCGCGCGGTGGCCGCGCCGTTTGGCGGCTCTCCGTGCCGCCCGCCGCCGGCCCCGATCTCGTCGCGGCGATCGCGGCCGAGACGTCGGCCGAGGCCTATTACGACTGGGGCGGCGGTCTCATCTGGCTCGCCGTCGACACGGCCGCGGACGCACGGGCCGCGACGATCCGGCCTGCGGTGCGCGCGGCCGGCGGGCACGCGATGCTGGTGCGCGCGCCGGCGCCGCTCCGCGCCGCGATCGAGGTCTTCGAGCCCGAGGTGCCGGAGCTCGCGGCCCTCTCGATGCGGATCAAGGATGCGTTCGATCCGATGCGTATCCTCAACCCCGGACGGCAGCGGCGGGAGCGCTGAGCCATGCAGACGCGCTTCAGCGACGCCCAGCGCGCCGATCCCGATATCCGCGAGGCGGAGGGGATACTCCGGAGCTGCGTCCATTGCGGCTTCTGCACCGCGACGTGTCCGACCTATGTCCTCCTCGGCGACGAGCTCGACAGCCCGCGCGGGCGCATCTATTTGATCAAAGAGATGCTCGAAGGTGACCGTCCCGCGACGGCGACGGTGGTGAAGCATATCGACCGCTGCCTCTCCTGTCTCGGCTGTGTCACGACCTGCCCGTCGGGGGTCGATTACATGCACCTCATCGACCACGCGCGGGCCCATATCGAGAAGACCTATCGCCGCCCGCTCGCCGATCGCCTGATGCGGACAGCGCTCGCGCGCGTCCTGCCGCGCGCCGGCTTGTTCCGTGCCGGTCTCGCGGCGGCCGGGATCGGACGCCGCGTCGCCCCGGCGCTGCCGGCGCGGCTCCTCGCCATGCTTGCGCTGCTGCCGGTGACGCGGCGATCGGCGACCCGGCCCGTCGCGGCCGGCGTCTATCCGGCGTCGGGTCCGCGTCGGATGCGGGTCGCGCTGCTCGCGGGCTGCGTCCAGAACGCGCTCGTGCCCGACATCAACGCGGCAACCGTGCGTTTCCTGACCCGCCACGGTTGCGAGGTCGTGATCGCGCGGGGTGCCGGCTGTTGCGGCGCGATCGCGCATCATCTCGGTCGGCCGGAGGAGGCTCGCGGCAGGGCGGCGGCCAATATCGCGGCGTGGCGCGCGGTCGAGCGCGACGGGCCGCTCGATGCCGTCATCGTCAACGCCTCGGGCTGCGGTACGATGGTGAAGGACTACGGCCATCTCCTCGCCCGCGATGCGCGGTGGTCGGACGCGGCGGCGCGGATCGCCGGCATGACCCGCGACGTCTCGGAGATCGCGCACGCGCTCGCACCGACGGCGACGCGCGCGGTCGCGATGACGGTCGCCTATCACAGCGCATGCTCGCTCCGGAACGGCCAGAAGATCACCGATCTCCCGAAGCGGCTGCTCGCCGGTCTCGGCTTCACCGTCGCGACACCGCGCGAGGATCATCTCTGCTGCGGCTCGGCCGGCACCTATAATATCCTGCAGCCCGAGATCGCCACGGCGCTCCGCGATCGCAAGGTCGCGCATGTCGAGGCGACCGGATCGTCCGTGATCGCGACCGGCAATATCGGCTGCATGATGCAGATCGGAAGCGCGACGCGGCTGCCGGTCGTGCACACGGTCGCGCTCCTCGACTGGGCGACCGGCGGGCCGGCGCCGTCCGCGCTCGCCGATCGCGACGGAAGGGGCGCATGAAGCATTTCTTCGCCTGGCTCGCGACCGCGGCGACGCTCACCTTCACCCTGCCGGCGATGCCGTCGCAGACCGATCCGGGGCTCGATCGGCTGTTCGATGCGCTCCGCCAGGCGTCCGACGAGTCCGACGCCCAGGCGATCGAACAGGCGATCTGGCGACGCTGGATCGTCTCGGGTAATGTCTTCGTCGATCAGTTCGTCGCGCTCGGGCTCGAGGCGATGGCGGCGAATGCGTTCGGGGACGCGCTCAAGGTGTTCGACGAGGTGGTGAAGATGGCGCCCGATTTCGCCGAGGGGTGGAACCGGCGCGCGACCGTCCACTATCTCCTCGGCAACTATGACGCATCGGCCGCCGACATCGCCGAGACGCTGGCGCGCGAACCGCGCCATTTCGGCGCGCTGTCCGGGCTCGGCCTCGTCGAGCTCGGACGCGGTCGCGAGGCCGAGGCGCTCGCCGCCTTCGAGCGCGCGCTCGCCGTCCACCCGCATCTGCCAGGCGCGAAGGCGCGCATCCAGCTTCTCCGCGAGAAGCTCCGCGGCCGCGGCATCTGAGGACGGCTCAACCGCCGACCCAGGCGATCCGGAGGATGTTGGTCGCGCCGGGTGTCCCGAACGGCACGCCCGCGGTGATCACGAGGCGCTGGCCGTTGCCCGCGAACTCCTCGCGCTTGGCGACCAGGCACGCCTTGTCGACCATGTCGGCAAAGTCCTGCACGTCCTGGGCGAGGACGCAGTGGACGCCCCAGGCGACCGCGAGCTTGCGCGCGGTGGCGAGGCTCTCGGTGAGACAGAGTATCGGTACGTCGGGGCGCTCGCGCGCGGCGCGGAGCGAGGTCGAGCCCGAGGTCGTGAAGGTGACGATCGCGGCGGCGCGGATGGTCTGCGCGACCTGGCGCGCCGCGGCGGTGATCGCGTCGGGCGCGGTCGCCTCGGGGTTCGGGTGGTCGGCGTCGCGGATGGTGCGGTAGGCGGGATCGCGTTCGACGCGCGTCACGATGCGGTTCATCATCTCGACCGCCTCGCGCGGATACTTGCCGGCCGCGGTCTCGGCCGAGAGCATGACCGCATCGGCGCCGTCATAGACCGCGGTCGCGACGTCGGAGGCCTCGGCGCGCGTCGGCATCGGCGACTGGATCATCGATTCAAGCATCTGCGTCGCGACGATCACCGGCTTCCCGGCGATGCGACAGTGGCGGATGATCTCCTTCTGCAGGCTCGGCACGTCCTCGGCGGGGAGCTCGACGCCGAGATCGCCGCGCGCGACCATGATCGCGTCGGAGAACTGGATGATCTCGTCGAGGCGATCGATCGCGGCCGGCTTCTCGAGCTTCGACAGCACCGAGGCGCGTCCCGCGATCAGCCGGCGCGCCTCGGCGACGTCCTCGGGGCGCTGCACGAAGGAGAGCCCGACCCAGTCGACGCCGTGGTCGAGCCCGAAGCGGAGGTCGTCGCGATCCTTCTGTCCGATCGGCGAGATCGGCAGCACGACGTTGGGCAGATTGACGCCCTTGTGGTTGGACAGCCGGCCGCCGACGACGACCGTGGTCTCGGCGAACTCGGCGCCGCAGCTGGTGACGCGAAGCCGGATCTTGCCGTCGTCCAAGAGGACGTTGGTGCCCTCGGCGAGGGCGGCGAAGATCTCGGGATGGGGGAGCGGCGCCCGCGTCGCATCGCCGTCCGCACCGTCGAGATCGAGGCGAAAGCGTCCGCCGGTCGCGAGATCGGTGCCGCCGCCCGCGATGTCGCCGATGCGCAGCTTCGGACCCTGGAGATCCATCAGGATCGCGATCGGACGCCCGAGCTCCTTCTCGATCGCGCGGATGTGCTGGATGCGCCGCGCGTGGTCGTCGTGCGCGCCGTGGCTGAAGTTGAGACGGAACACGTCCGCGCCGGCGAGGAACAGCGCGCGGATCATGTCCGGGCTGCCGCTCGCGGGTCCGAGCGTCGCGACGATCTTGGCGCTTCTGTGCCGACGCATCGCACACCTTCTTGTTGATCGGGTTGTTGATCGGGCTCTGGCCGGGCCACGCGAATCGGTCCCCGGCCGAGCGGCGATTATGGCGGCGTCAGGTTACCAGAATCGCACGGAAATCGTTGACGTTGGTCCGCGTCGGGCCGGTCGTCACCGCATCGCCGAGGGTGGCGAAGAACCGCCCGCTGTCGTGTGCGGCGAGCATCGCTTGGCCGTCGAGCCCGGCCGCGCGCGCCGCCGCGAGCGTCGCCGGTCCGATCACGGCGCCGGCGGCCGGGCCGGTGCCGTCGATGCCGTCGGTGTCGGCGGCGATCGCATGGATGCCCGGGCTGCCATCGAGCGCGACCGCGAGGGCGAGGAGATACTCGCTGTTCCGCCCGCCGCTACCCTGGCCGGGGTCGAGCGTGACCGTCGTCTCGCCGCCCGAGAGCAGCACCGTTCCCGGTCGCGCCGCCGCGGCGCGCGCGGCATGGATGCGGCCGAGTTCCCGCGCCTCGCCCTCGAGCGCATCGCCCAGGATCTCGGGCACGAGGCCGGCTTGGGTTACGACCGCGGCGGCGGCGGCGAGCGAATCGCGGGCGCAGGCGACGATCCGCGCCGCCGCGCGCGCGAGGCGTGGATCATCGGGCTTCGGGCTCTCCGCCGCTGCGGTCGCGAGGTGGCGCGCGACCGCCGGCGGCAGCGCGATGCGAAACGCCTCGAGCACCGCGCGCGCCTCGGCCGTGGTCGTCGGATCGGCGGCGGTCGGTCCGGAGGCGATCGTCGCCGGGTCGTCGCCCGGGACGTCGGAGACGACGAGCGTCACGGTCGGTGCCGGATAGGCCGCGGCGGCGAGCCGCCCGCCCTTGATGGCCGAGAGGTGCTTCCGCACCGTGTTGATCGCGGCGATCGGCGCACCGCATGCGAGGAGCGCGCGGGTCACCGCCTGCTTGTCCTCGAGCGCGAGCCCGGATGCGGGCTCGACCAGGAGCGCAGAGCCGCCGCCCGAGAGGAGACAGAGAACGAGGTCGTCGGCAGAAAGACCCGCGACGAGACCGAGAATGCGCCGCGCCGCGTCGCGGCCGGCCGCATCGGGCATCGGGTGCCCGGCCTCGACCAGCGCGATGCAGGCGAGCGGCAGGCCGTGGCCGTAGCGGGTGACGACGAGGCCCGAGAGCGGCCCGGGCCAGTGCGCCTCGACCGCGGCGGCCATCGCGGCGGCGGCCTTGCCGGCGCCGACG
>VGEU01000062.1 GCA_016869145.1 Alphaproteobacteria bacterium
GCGGCTCAATCCGAGCCCATTCAGCATCATTCAGCCAATAAATCGTTCTCATCCGAGGCTCCCCAAAATCAGAGCCTTGAATCACCACCAACCCAAATCAGTAAGCCAAATTGAGTACAGACCCTAGGCCGATCGGCGCCGCACGAGCACCAGCGCGAGCAATCCGGCGAGCATCGAGGCGATCGCGGGCGGCGCGGCGACGGACGTCGGACCGCCCGACCCTGGGGACAGGAAGCTTGCCGCCCTGTACTCGAACGATTCAACGATCGCGCTCTCGAACGGTAGGACCCAGGTCTCATCGAAGACACCGAAGGTGGGCGTGAACGTCGGGGCGACTCGAAGCAGCGGGCCGCCCGAAATGTGAATGTCCGGCAACGGGATCGTGAAGTCAGGGATTAGCCAATCGAGCCAGCCCGGCACATCGATGACAAAGTCCGGTATCACCAGATCAATCTTGGCCGACAGCGCGCTAATGACGAGCCCCGCAGAGAGTTCGAGCGCCGTCTGATTGCGGATCGTGTTCTTCAAGTAGAAGACCGGCTCGATCTCAAGGATGCCATCGGTGGGAACGGTCAACTCAAGCGACTCGCCGAGCTTCAGGTCGTGTATCGCGCCGTCGATGTCGAGCTTGACGCGCGGCTCGAGGTCAAGTGACAGGATCTGACGCAACCCCGCCGTAAGAGCAAGATCGATGTCGAAGATGTCGTATTCGACGCCTATACCGATCACGTTGAGGTTGTTTTCGAGAACCCGCGTGCATAGGAGGCTAAGCGGGAAGCCGCAGTAGAGCCCTGTCGCGAGCCGATCGAGGTCCCACTCGAGCCGCAGGATTTCATCCCGCTTGTCCGAGACGAGACGGTTGTTGAGGATCGCGTTCACCGCCGCATCCATCTCGACGCCATAGGCGAGGCGCTGGAATCCGAGGGTCGGGATGACGAGTGCGAGTGCGGTGGCGAGCGCCTGGTTTCCGGCGATATCCGGTCCGTAGCCCGAAAGGAGCGATACGCCGTCGTCAGCGATGGACAGAAGAGTCTGCGCGAGGGTGCTTGAAAGCTCCTTGTTCGTGAAGTCGAACTTCACATCCGACGTTCCGATGCGCAGTAGCGGCGCGTTCACATTGGCGTGGTAGTCGAGAAAGGTAGTCCCCCAACAGCCCCCGAAACACCGCGAGGCGCCGGCATACGCATCGATCGCTGCATTGATAGAGAGACCCGTGTAGGCACTCGCGAATTCGGAAGCGAGCGTCGATCCGGGCGCGTAGGTCGTCGCAGTCTTGAGCAAGAACTTCTCACCCGGCGAGAGTGAGAAAGCATTCGGCAGCTGAAGCGATGCGTCGAAGGGGATCTGAGCGGTGATAGACCCGGGATTGATCCCGGCATCGAACGTCATGCCGAACCGGGCACCGAGCGAAGCGCCAATGGAGGCACCGACCCGCCCCAGGCTGATGCCCGGCCAGCAGAGCGAGGTCAATGGAATGCACCCGCCCCCGAGGTTGTTGAAGTCGGCGATGTAGCCGATGTTCAAGGGTGCGGGGTTGATCGGGATGTCGAAGAGAAGATAGGGACCGACGTCGCGATGCTGCGCGCCGGCTGCGCGCCCCACATCCCGTTTCCACTCGACTGGGGGTCTACCGCGTAGTCCTTGATCAGTAGAGCGTTGGCCGCACCCCCGTATCCGAGCGCAACGATCACGAGGGAGAGGAAGAGGCGCCACCGCCGGAGCGTTGGAGTCTTCACAATGTTGGCAAGGCCGGACATTATACGCCTATCTTTATCCTCCCCCCCAGTATTTATCGAAACATTGACTATTATTAATGTCAATCGGCAAGTAATGCCGCAGGCCTGATCCCGGCTCGGTGCGGATGGGCGCGAGCCGATGGGTGCGCCACTCCGGCGCGTGAGGCCGCGCGCGACGCACGCTTTCTGACTACGCCTCGACACCGGCGGTGCCGGCGGCGATCGCGGCCTCGGCGGCGCGCTTCTTGAGCGCGTTGCGGTCGATCTTGTTGGTGCCGGCGAGCGGCAAAGCGTCGACGAAGAAGACGCGCCGCGGATGGGCGTAGGCCGGGCCGTTGGCGAGCGCGTGCTTCTTGACCGCGTCCTCGCCGAGCGCCGCCCCCTCGCGGCGCACGACGAAGGCGTAGGGAACATGCGCCTTGAGCTCGTTCGGCGCCGGCACGACGACGGCCTGCATGATGTCGGGGTGACGCTCGAGCATCGCCTCGACCTCGCCGGGATAGATGTTCTCGCCCCCGCACACGAACATGTCGTCGGCGCGGCCGACGAAATAGTGCCAGCCGTCGGCGTCACGCTTGAGGATGTCGCCGGTGTCGAGCCAGCCATCCTTGAGCGCCTTCGCCGTCTCCGCCGGCAGGTTGTGATAGCCGAGCATCACGCCCGGATTGCGGACGTGGAGGACGCCCTCGTCCGGGCTCGGCCCGTCGACGAAACGGAGCTCGACGCCGGGCAAGGGATAGCCGACCGTCGTCGGCGTGCGCGCGAGCCCTTTCGGATGCTTCCACGAGAAGATGATCGGCCCGCCCTCGGTGATGCCGTAGTTGAGCTGGATCTTGGCCTCCGGGAAGCGGCGGCGAAGACTGTCGAGGAGCGGCCCCGAGGCCGGTGCCGATCCCATCGAGAGCGCGCGCACCGAGGTGAGATCGGTCGCGTCGAGGCGCTTCTCCTGCTGCAGGATCAGCGCGTACATCGTCGGCACGCCGGTCAGGATCGTGAGCCGGAACCGCGCGATCGCCTTGATGTACTCGGCGACGTCGAAGCGGGCGAGGATGACGACCCGCCCGCCCGGCGCGAGCGCCGATTTGACCGCGAGGAGCGCGTTCTTGTGGTAGAGGGGCGCCGAGATCACCGAGCAGTCGGTCCCGGCCATGTCGCGGCTCTGGACGAGCTGCTCGGTCATCCAGAGCTGGCCCGCGTGATGGAGAAGGACGCCCTTCGGCCGCCCCGTCGAGCCCGACGTGTAGGGCTGCTCGGCGATATCGTTCGGCCCCGGCCGGAAGCTCTCGCACGGCCCGGGCCGCTGGAAGCCGGCGTAGTCGGGCCCGAACGCGACGACGCGCGTGCCGGCCGGCACGAGGCGCACGAGGTCGGGATCGGCGAACACGATCCGCGCCCCGGCATCGCGGACGATGTAGTGGATGGTCTCGGCCGGCAGCTTGATGTTGATCATCACCGGCACGCAGCCCGCGCGCATGGCGCCGAACAGCGTCTCGAGGAACTCGACGCGGTTGAGCGCGAGGATGCCGACGCGGTCGCCGGCGCCGAGCCCCGCGGCGCGGAGCCCGTTCGCGACCGCATCGCAGGCGGCATTCATCGCCGCGAAGGTGATGTCGCGCGGGTGCGCCGGATCGTAGAGGTCGTGCACCGCGACCCGGGTCGAGTCGCGATGCAACGCGAGGATATCGCCGAGATTGCCGGACGCGGGACGCATGGCGACGATCAGGGCCGGATGATGATCTTTCCGATGACCTCGCGATCGCGGAGCTGGCGAACGCCTTCGCGTGTCTCCTCGAGCGGCAGCATGGTGTCGATGATCGGCTTGAGCTTCCCTTCCGCGATCAGCTTCATCAGCGTCGAGAGATCGTCGGGCGTCCAGGAATTCGACCCCAGCACCTTGAGCTCGAAGGTCCAGATGTAGCGGAGGTCCTCCTTGGGATCGAAGCCCGCGGTCGCACCGCAGGTGAGGAGCCGGCCGCCGCGCTTCAGAACCCTGAGCGATGGCACCCAGGTGTCGCCGCCGGTGAAGTTGACGACGACGTCGACGCCGCCGGCATAGCGTCGCCGGTGCGGCTTCTCGTAGAGCGCGTAGATTTCCTTGGTGAAGTCCTGCGCCTTGTAGTCGATCACGTGATCGGCGCCCCAGTCCTTGAGGGCCTTGAGCTTCTCGGGCGTCGAGCCGCACGCGACGACCTCGGCGCCGGCGAGCTTGGCGAGAAGGACGCAGCACGAGCCGACGCCGCCCGAGGCGCCGAGGATCAGCACCTTCTCGCCGGCCTTGAGCCAGCCATTGGTGAACATCATCCGGTGCGCCGTGCCGTAGGCGACCGGCAGCGAGGCCGCCTGGTCGAACGACACGCCGTCGGGCATCCGGATCAGCCGCGTCGCATCGACGGCGCAGAGCTCGGCCGCGCCGCCGTGCAGCATCTCGCCCATCAGCCCCTTCTCGGGCGTCACCGGATCGAGCGGGTTCACGAGCACGCGGTCGCCCTGCTTCCAGCCGGTCACGCCTGGTCCGACCGCGGCGATCTCGCCCGCGATGTCGAGGCCGATGATCATCGGCATCGGCACCTTGATGCCCGGCATGCCCTGGCAGGTGAAGACGTCGTGGTAGTTGAGCGAGGTCGCCTTGACGCGGAGCAGGATCTGTCCCTCGCCGATCTTGGGATCGGGGAAGCTCGGCTCGAATTTGAGGGCGTCGATACCCCCGTGCTCTCTGAGGACGACGGCGCGCATGGCCTCACTCCCTTGCAGGCGTGGCTGGGACAGTCGCTACGCTTAGCGGCCGGGGGTCGGGTTGTAAATCGGCGATCGGCCGGGCGACGGCGCGATCAGGCCCGGTAGACTCTGAGGAGATTCGGCCCGACCGCATGGGTGTTGCCGCCGTAGACGTGGATCGAGATCACGGCGCGGTCGGTCGGGTTGTGCATCGAGTGGATGTTGACGTCGTTCACCGGCAAATGGCAGACCGCGCCGGCGGCGAGGCGCTCGACGTCGCACACGTGGCAGTCGTCGCAGCCGCCGGTCGGATCGGCCGGCTTGTAGTGGCGCTGCTCCATCACGCCCTCGTAGACACCGAGCGCGCACCAGACCTTGTGGTCGTGGATCGGCGTCGCGATGCCGGCCGGCCACACCATGCAGAGCACGCTGAACAAGCCATCCGGGTCGATGTGGATCGGGTTGCGGCCATAGCCGTTCGGCGGGCACGCGCGCGCCGCGTCGTCGAGAAGCCAGCCGTTCGACAGCATCGCCTCGAGCACCGGCGCGACGCGGCGCGGGCGATCGACCGCCTCGACCCGGCGGCAGATATGGGCGGCTTCCTCGGCGAACTCGTTCAGCGTCATCGCACACATGGTTCCGAAGTCCTCAGCGTTCACGGCGAATACTGGTCCGCATCAGGCTCTCGCTCGCCAGCAGCGCATCGAGCACCATCTTCTGCGCGGCCTCGATCTGCTCGGCGGCCACCGCCTCGGCGCGCGCGCCATCGCCGGCAGCCAGCGCCTCGACCAGCGCGCGGTGCTCGTGCTGCATCTCCTCGGTCCGGTTGCGGATGCGGAGCCCGAGATGGAACAGCCGCTCGGCCTGGTCGAGAAGCGCGGCGATCAGCTCGGCGAGGCGCCGATTGCCGGCGGCTTCCGAGATCGTGACGTGGAAGGCGCGGTTGGCGGCGAGGAACGCGGCCTCGCTCGCCGCATCGCCCGGCGTGTAGCCGGCGCGGCACACGGCATCGAGCCGGGCGAGACGCGCCGCATCGACCCGCCCGGCCGCCTGACGCGCCGCGGCGGGCTCGACGATCCGCCGGAGCGCGAAGATGTCCTTGACGTCCTGGAGCGTCACCGGTGCGACGCGGTAGCCGCGCCGCGCCTGGGCGTGAAAGAGGCCTTCCTGGCAGAGCCGGGCGAGCGCCGCGCGAACCGGCGCCTTGCCGAGACCATAGCGGAGCGCGAGCGAGGCCTCGGTCACCTCATCGGCCGGCGGCAACGCGCACGAGATCACATCGGCCCGGATCCGCTCATAGGCGAGATCGCTGAGCCGCTGGCCGCCATTGTCATCCCGGTGGGCGGTGACTGCCACGTCGTCGCTGGCCTTCTGACATGTCAGAACGGCCGTATCAGTACCTCACCCGACCGTTTCTGTCAAATCGGCTACAGCCGGGACGGGTCCTGGACCCGGTCATGCAGACGGTAGGCGGCGCCCGGCGCGTGGACCACGAGGAACGCACCCATTGCGGCCACGGGTGCGACCACGAGGTGGTCGGGAGCATCGGCGACAAGCGGCACGCCGCGCGCGGCAAAGAGCGCCCGGGTCGCAGCGAGATCGCTGCTCTCGAGCCCGATGGCGGCCATCCAAGGGGACGATCGGGCGGTCGTGCCGAGGACGACCTTGGCCCATTCCGGTCCGATGAAGGCGACCCGGCCACGGTCGAGGCGGATCACCCGTCCCTGCCCGCCGATCGCCTCGCCCCGTCGGCCGACGAAACGCGCGAAACGATCGGCGGTCGCCACCACGTCGTCGACCACGAGGAGGATGCCCGTGAGGACCGCGACCCCGTTATCGCGGGCGATGAGGCTCGGCTGCCAGACGAGATCGGGCGTGTCCTGGCGCAGGAACTGGATCCGCCCCTCGGGCATCATTTCGGGCGAGGTCCGGAGCACGGTGAAGGCGACCGTCGCCGGGTCGCCGTCGTCCAGCACGAGCGGTCGGCGGAGCGCGACGGGTGCGTCGGGCCGGAAACCCGCCGCCGCGAGCCGCGCGCGTTCGGCCTCGGGCTCGGCCGTCGTGAAGGCGATGAGGTGGACGCCCTCGTGGCGGTCGAGGCCGGCGCGGAGCTGGCGGGCGAGCGCGGTGTCGGTCCCCTTCACCGCGGTCAGGATCTCGAGATAGCCGCGCGCGAGCATGGCGCAGCGGTTCGCCGTGCCGGACGGCACGCTGCCGCCGTCCGCCGTCGCGTTGCGATGCTCGGTATAGGGCGTCAGCGGAAAGCCGAGCCGTTCGAACGCCGCGGCAGCGCGCGCGATGTCGGCGACGAACCAGCCGATATGGTCGAGAAAGACCTGGCCGGGTGCGGGAACTTGCGGCGGGAGAGGCATGGGTCTCGATAGCGCGGATGCCGGCCGCTGTCACGCGGCCGTCACCCGGGGACGTTCAGCCCGTCGCGAGCTTCATCTGCTGCAAGACCGCGCGGCCGAGCAGGCCGAACGGGTTGGCCAGCGTCTCGATGATCTCGAAGTGGTTGTAGCCGTCGGCGACGAGGAGTTCGACGGGTTTCCCGGCCGCCTTCACGGCATCGGCGAACTCGCGCGACTGGCGCTGGAACTCGGGCGTCTCGAGCGTGCCATAGGCGACGACGACGGGCGCCACGAGCTTGTCGAGGTGCCGCTGGCTGCTCATCGCCGCCTCCATCGCGTCGGTGAAGGCGACATAGCGGCTCCGCGCCGATTTGCGGACCGGCGCCATGTCGAACATGCCGCTGACGAGAAGCCCCCCTTCACGATGTCCATCGGCACGCCATAGGCCTTCGGCCAGTCGGTCGTCATCACGACGCCGGCGAGATGGCCGCCCGAGGAGTGGCCCGAGACATAGAGCCGGTCGGGATCGGCGCCGAGCCGCGCCGCGTTCTTGTGCACCCAGGCGACGGCACGGCGCACCTGGTCGGCGATCGGCATCAGATCGCCGTTGCGGTCCTGCACCCAGTCGAAGTCGATGACGGCGAGATGGGCACCGGCGTGGACGAAGTTCTCGGCGAAATAGGCGCTGTTCTTCGCGATCCCGCCGCGCCAGGCGCCGCCGTGGATGAACACGTTGATCGGCGCATTCGCCCGCTTCGCCGGATAGAGATCGAGCCCCTCGTTCTTGCCCTCGCCATAGGCATGACGCTGCGGCTGGCCGAGCCGCCGACGCACGGCCTCGCTGTTGGTCTCGTAACGCTTGGTGATCTGCTGCAAGTTCGGCGCGTAGACCGACTGGTCATAGGCGTCGTCGAGCTCCTTCTGGCTCATCATGAACCACGCCTTCGGCGGCGCCGGCAGCGCGGGCGCTGGCTGACCCGGCATGCCTGGTACCTGCGCGAGGGCGGGCGCTGCGCTCGTCGCGACGAGCGCGGCGCCGGCGCCGACCAGCACATCGCGACGACGGAGTTTCTCGGAGGTACGCGCGGGCGGACGAACGGCCATGGGACGCCTCCCTGTTCTGGTGCGAGGCGTCATCGTGCGCCGAATGTCGGCAGGCGTCCAGCCGGGGTGTCGCCGGCGCGCGCCGGCGAGACGCGCCCGATCAGCTCTCCCACACCTCGTCCCAGGTCCCCTTGGTCGCGGCGCGGGAATACTCGGTGGCGCGGTTCTCGAAGAAGTTGGTGTGCTCGGCGCCGTTCAGCATGTCGTCGAGCCAGCCGAGCGGATGCTTCTCGAGCCGGTACATCGGTTGCAGCCCGAGCTGGGAGAGCCGGCGGTCCGCGATGAAGCGGATGTACTGCTTCACCTCGGCGCCGGTCAGCCCCTCGATGCCGCCGAGCTCGAAGGCGAGGTCGATGAAGGCGTCCTCGTGCTCGACCACCGTCGCGCAGGTGATGTAGAGCGAGCGTTGGAAGTCGTCGGTCCACACGTGAGGGTTCTCGGCGACGAAGGTGCGGAATAGCGTGATGATCGAGTTCGTGTGCAGGGTCTCGTCGCGCACCGACCACGACACGATCTGGCCCATCCCCTTCATCTTGTTGAAGCGCGGGAAGTTGAGGAGGATCGCGAAGGAGGCGAATAGCTGGAGGCCTTCGGTGAAGGCGCCGAAGGCCGCCAGCGTGCGGGCGATGTCGGCGTGGGTCTCGGTGTTGAACTGCTGCATGAAGTCGTACTTGTCCTTCATCTGCTTGTAGCGGAGGAAGGCTTGGTACTCGGTCTCGGGCATCCCGATCGTATCGAGGAGATGCGAGTAGGCGGCGATGTGCACAGTCTCCATGTTGGAGAAGGCCGACAGCATCATCTGCACCTCGGTCGGCTTGAAGACCTTGGTGTAGTGCTTCATGTAGCAGTTGTTCACCTCGATGTCGGACTGGGTGAAGAACCGGAAGATCTGGGTGAGCGTGTGGCGCTCGGCGGCGCTGAGCTTGTTGTGCCAGTCCTTGACGTCGTCGGCGAGCGGCACCTCCTCGGGCAGCCAGTGGATGCGTTGCTGGGTGAGCCAGGCGTCATAGGCCCACGGATAGCGAAACGGCTTGTAGACGGGACGGTCTTCGAGGAGGGACATCGGGATTCTCGCGACTGACGAAAGGGGACGCGGTCTCAGGGATGGACGGGTCGGCGTCCGGCGAGCCCGGCGAGGCCCGCGGACGCCGCGCGCGGTGCCGGGTCGGGGTTGAGCACCGGGTGCAGCCGGAGCACGAGGTCGGCGGCGATCGCGCGGCGCTCGGCCTCGCCGCCGGCGGCTAAGCAGAGATGAAGATGGTCGGCGCCGGCGCGGATCGCCTCGTCGCGCGCGGCATGCGCCATCAGGACCAGGCGACGGCGGAGATCGTCGGCCTCGCCGGCGTAGAGGACGCGCACCTTGCCGTTGCCGAGATGGCGGACGATCAGATAGTTCGCCGGGCCGACATCGGGCACCGCGTCGATCGGGCAGTTGATGTGCAGAAACCGCCGTCCGCTCCGCCCGACCCAGTAGCCACGCTGCGGCACGTGGCGCGGCCGGCGGCGGATGGCCTCGGCCAGGCGCTCGAGGAGCGACGGCGGCGTCTCGTCGAGGCGCGCGAGCGCCGTCGAGGCGGCCCCCGCTCCTGTCTCCTCACGCCGTCTCCGCCACAGCGAGACCATGGTCCGTCCCCTCCCAGGAGGTGCGCCGTCACACCGCTACGCGGCCGCGCCTCGTCCTCCGCGCGCCCCGCCGCCCGTCACTGGCAGGCGAGGCATTCCTCGTAGTCGTTGGCGTTGGCCGATGGCGCCGCGGCGGTCGCGTGCGCGACGGCCGGGAGCTCCGCGACCGTGGGCGCCGCGATCGAGGCGAGCGCCTCGTCGTTGGCGATCTTGCTCGCGACCACGTCGGCGCGCTGGATCGACTTCGAGCGGCAGTAATAGAGGCTCTTCACGCCCCTCGCCCAGGCGCGGTGATGGATGTCATGCAGCGTCTTCTTGTGCACGTCGGCCGGCAGGAAGACGTTGAGCGATTGGGATTGGCAGACATAGGGCGCGCGGTCGGCGGCGAAGTCGATCAGCCAGCGCTGATCGAGTTCGAACGCGGTCTTGAACACCGCCTTCTCGTGCTCGTCGAGGAAGTCGAGGTGCTGCACCGAGCCCTCGTTTGTGGTGATCGACGACCACACCGCGTCGGTGTCCTCGCCTTTCTCCGAGAGGAGCTGTTTCAGATACTTGTTGCGAACGTTGAACGAGCCCGACAGCGTCTTGTGGGTGAACGAGTTCGCCGCTGTCGGTTCGATCCCGGGCGACGAACCGCCGCAGATGATCGAGATCGAGGCGGTCGGCGCGACCGCCATCTTGTTCGAGAACCGCTCCATGATCCCGTATTCGGCCGCATCCGGGCACGGGCCGCGCTCGTGCGCGAGCTTCTTCGAGGCCGCATCGACCTCGGCCTTGATGTGGCGGTGCATGTTGAGGTTCCACGCCTTCGCCGTCGCGCCCTCGAGCGGCACGTTGAGCGACTGCAGAAACGAGTGGAAGCCCATCACGCCGAGCCCGACTGAGCGCTCGCGCCGCGCCGAGTACTTGGCGCGGGCCATCGATTCGGGCGCCTTGTGGATGAAGTCCTCGAGCACGTTGTCGAGGAAGCGCATCACGTCCTCGATGAAGACGGGATGGTCCTTCCACTCGAGATAGTTCTCGAGGTTGAGCGAGGACAGGCAGCACACCGCGGTGCGCTGGTGGCCGTCCTTGTCGATCCCGGTCGGGAGCGTGATCTCCGAGCACAGGTTCGACATCTTGACGTTGAGGCCGGCGAGCTTGTGGTGCTCGGGGATGGCGCGGTTCACATGGTCGATGAAGATGAGGTAAGGCTCGCCGGTCTCGACACGGGCGGTGAGGATGCGGATCCAGAGCGCGCGCGCCTGGACCCGGCGGATCACCGTCTTGTGGTCCTTGGGGCTGATCAGCGCCCAGTCCTCGTTGTTCTCGACCGCGCGCATGAAGGCATCCGGCACGATGATGCCGTGATGCAGGTTGAGCGCCTTGCGGTTGGGATCGCCGCCGGTCGGGCGGCGCATCTCGATGAACTCCTCGATCTCGGGGTGGTCGACCCGGATATAGACCGCGGCCGAGCCGCGCCGGAGCGAGCCCTGCGAGATCGCGAGCGTGAGCGAATCCATCACCCGGATGAACGGGATGATGCCCGAGGTCTTGCCGTTGGCGCCGACCTTCTCGCCGATCGAGCGCAGATTGCCCCAGTAGCTGCCGATGCCGCCGCCGCGGGCGGCGAGCCAGACATTCTCGTTCCACAGGCCGACGATGCCGTCGAGGGAGTCCTCGGCTTCATTGAGGAAGCACGAGATCGGCAGCCCGCGATCGGTGCCGCCGTTCGACAGGACCGGCGTCGCCGGCATGAACCACAGATTGCTGATGTAGTCGTAGAGCCGCTGGGCGTGGGCGGAATCGTCGGCGTAGTGGCTGGCGACGCGGGCGAACAGGTCCTGGAACGTCTCACCCGGCAGGAGATAGCGGTCCTCGAGCACCGCCTTGCCGAACTCGGTGAGCTTGGCGTCGCGTCCGCGGTCGATGGTGACCCGGATGCCGCGCTTCGACTGAACCAGGTTCGACTGAACCAGCTCGCTGGTACAGATGGAATCAAGCACGCCACCCTCCCGTTATGCTTCGTTAAGCCCCATGTCCGATCGCGCTGTCCCGCCCTTCCGCACCACCCCCGAGAGCAGTCGGCCGAGTCGTCGTTCAAAGGCACGCAGTTCGGATTTCTGAGCTTGCCCGAGTCACCCGACGGGCGTCAATGGATGTAGTGGTCAATGCCCCGCTATACCCCAAATGTTGGGGACTGATCGGTGCACAGGTGCCGGCCGGTCACAGGGGTCGGCGGTGGATAAGCCGGTGGAAAACGGCCGCACCAAGGCCGTGAAGGCGCCGATCGGGATGGACTTGCGGCGCCGCGAGGCCTGGATCGCGGGGTTGGCCATGGTTAATAGTGGCTGGCACCAAAAAGTGTAGCCTACACTTCAATCTCTTGTCATATTTACACCCTATCCGGACGGCTTGGCGGGATCGGAGGGGGGGGGAACGGGCGTGCATTCGATCGGCAGGCGGCAGGCGCTGACCATGGGCGGGGCGGCGGTCGCGCTCCTCGGTTCCGGCGCGAACGCACGGGCGCAGGCTCGGGCGCGCACGTTCCGCGTCGTGACCACCTTCACCGTGATCCAGGACATCGCGCGAAATATCGGCGGCGAGGCGGCGCGGGTCGAATCGATCACCAAGCCCGGTGCCGAGATCCACGACTACCAGCCGACACCGCAGGACATCGTCCGCGTCCAGGGGGCCCAGCTCGTGATCTGGAACGGGCTCAACCTCGAGCGCTGGTTCGAGAAGTTCTTCGCCAACGCGAAAGGCGTCCCGAGCCTCGTCGCGAGCGAAGGGATAGACCCCATGCCGATCCGCGAGGGGCCCTATCAGGGCAGGCCCAACCCGCATGCCTGGATGTCGCCCAGCAACGCGCTCCGCTATGTCGAGAACATCCGCCGCGACCTCGTCCGCCACGACCCGGAGAACGCCGCGGTCTATGACGGCAATGCCGCCCGCTACGCCGAACGGATCAAGGCGATCGATGCGCCGCTTCGCGCCCGCCTCTCCCGCATCCCCGAAGACCGGCGCTGGCTGGTGACGAGCGAGGGCGCGTTCAGCTACCTCGCCCGCTACTACGGCCTCCGCGAGCTCTATCTGTGGCCAATCAACGCCGACGAGCAGGGGACGCCGCAGCAGGTCCGCCGGATCATCGATGCCGTGCGCCAGCACCGGATCCCGGTCGTCTTCAGCGAGAGCACGATCTCGCCGCGTGCCGCCCAGCAGGTCGCCAAGGAGACCGGCGCCCGCTATGGGGGCGTGCTCTATGTCGATTCGCTTAGCCCGCCGTCGGGCCCGGTGCCGAGCTATCTGAAGCTCCTCGAGGTCACCGTCGATACGATCGCGCGCGGTTTCGATACATGAACGCCGCGGTCGCCCGGAGCGCCGCGCTCGATGACGCGGCATCGACCGCACCCGCGCTCGAGGTCGCCGACCTCACCGTCACCTACCCGAACGGCCTGACCGCGCTCCACGACACGAGCTTCACGCTCGGCGCCGGCGCGATCGCTGCGCTGGTCGGCATCAACGGCAGCGGCAAGTCGACGCTGTTCAAGGCGATCATGGGCTTCGTCCGCCCGGCGCGCGGGCGGGTGAGGCTCGGCGGCCATCCCGCGCCAGAGGCGCGCCGCAAGGGCCTCGTCTCCTACGTGCCTCAGAACGAGGAGGTCGACTGGAACTTCCCGGTCCTCGTCGAGGACGTGGTGATGATGGGCCGCTACGGCACGATGAACTTCCTCCGCATCCCGACCCGCGAGGATCGCCGCCAGGTGGAAGACGCCTTGGTGCGGGTCGGCATGGAGGATTTCCGCAAGCGCCAGATCGGCGCGCTTTCCGGCGGACAGCGCAAGCGCGTCTTCCTCGCCCGCTCGCTCGCCCAGGACGCCCGCATCCTCCTTCTCGACGAGCCGTTCACCGGCGTCGACGTCCGGACCGAGGTCGCGATCATCGAGGTCCTGCGCGCGCTCAAGGCGGCCGGGCGGCTGATCCTGGTCTCCACCCACAATCTCGGCAGCGTGCCCGATTTCTGCGACCAGGTCGTCCTGATCAACCGCACGGTGCTCGCGGCCGGCCCGCTCGCCGAGACATTCACCCAGGCCAACCTCGAGCGCGCCTTCGGCGGCTATCTCCGCCGCTTCCAGCTCGGCGGCGCCGATCTCCACGACGATGCCGACCCGCGCGCCGTGACGGTGCTGACCGACGACGAACGGCCGCTCGTCCTCTATGGCGAGAGCGGGCGCGAGGCGCTCGGCCGGTCGCTGCCGCCTGAGCGCGAGCCACCGAACCGTCCATGACGGAGCTCCTGGTTCCGTTCGCCTATGACTACATGACCAAGGCGATCTGGGTCTCGTCGCTGGTCGGCGGGGTGTGCGCGTTCCTCTCCGCCTATCTGATGCTCAAGGGCTGGTCGCTGATGGGCGATGCGCTGGCGCACGCGGTGGTGCCGGGCGTCGCCGTCGCCTATCTCGTCAAGCTGCCCTACGCGCTCGGCGCCTTCCTCGCCGGCCTCCTCGCCGCCGCCGGCATGATCCTGGTCAAGAGCCAGACCCAGCTCCGCGAGGACGCCGTCATCGGCGTCGTGTTCACCACCTTCTTCGCCGTCGGGCTCCTCATCGCCTCGATCAACCCGACCGCGGTCAGCGTGCAGACCATCGTCCTCGGCAACATCCTCGCGATCTCGGACGAAGACGCGCGCCAGATCGTACTGATCGCCGCCGTCTCGCTCGCGATCCTTCTCCTCCGCTGGAAGGACCTGATGGTCGTCTTCTTCGACGAGGCGCATGCGCGGAGCGTCGGGATCGACCCGACGGCGCTCAAGATCTTGTTCTTCGTGCTGCTCAGCGGCTGCACGGTCGCGGCACTCCAGACGGTGGGTGCGCTCCTGGTCATGGCCATGGTCGTCACACCCGGCGCGACGGCCTATCTCCTCACCGACCGGTTCGGCCGGCTCCTCGCCGTGAGCGTCGTGATCGGCGTCCTCACCTCTGCGGTCGGCGCCTATGCGAGCTACTTTCTCGACGGGGCGACGGGCGGGGTCATCGTGACCCTGCAGACGGCGGTGTTCCTCCTCGCCTTCTTCCTTGCGCCGCGCCACGGCTGGTTCGCCGCCCGCGCGCGGATGCGTCGGGGGAGCGTCGCGCCGTGACCGCCGCCGTCGCCGACTGGATCGCAGGCCCCCTCGCGTTCCCGTTCATGCAGCGCGCACTCGCCATCGCGCTTCTGATCGGGATCGTGTCGGCGGTGTTGTCGTGCTTTCTCGTGCTGCGCGGCTGGTCGCTGATGGGGGATGCGATCTCGCACGCCGTGTTGCCCGGCATCGTGGTCGCGTTCATGGTCGGCCTGCCGCTCACCGTCGGCGCGTTCGCCGCCGGATTGGGCTGCGCGCTGCTGACGGGCTGGCTCAAGGAGCACAGCCGGCTCCGCGAGGACACGGTGATGGGCGTCGTGTTCTCCGGGCTCTTCGCGCTCGGGCTCGTCCTCTTCGTCGCGATCGAGACCGACCAGCATCTCCACCACATCCTGTTCGGCAACATGCTCGGCGTGACGGCGGGCGACATCGTCGAGACCACGGTGATCGCCGGGCTGACGCTCGCGATCGTCCTCGCCAAGCGCCGCGATCTCCTCGTCTACGTGTTCGATCCGCAGCACGGCCGCGCCATCGGGCTGCCGATCCGCCTCCTCCATTACCTTCTGCTCGTCGTCCTCGCGCTCACCATCGTCGCCGCGCTCAAGGCGGTCGGCGTCGTCATGGTCATCGCGATGCTGGCGGCGCCGGGCTGCACGGCATTCCTGCTGACCGACCGGTTCGACCGGATGCTCGCGATCGCGGTCGCGGTCTCGTGCGTCTCGGCCGCGACGGGCACCATCGCGAGCTTCCACATCGACAGCGCGACCGGCCCCCTCATCGTCGTGATCCAGGCCGTCTTCTTCGTGGCCGCCCTCCTCTTCGCGCCGCGCAAGGGCATGATCGCGGTGCGCCGGCGGATGCGGACCGAGCGCTCGGCATAGAAAACCCCGCCGGGCGCGCGTCCCGGCGGGGCTCGATGTCGGTCGTGCTAGGCGCGGCGGCGGCGCGCGGTGGTGAAGAGGCCGAGGAGGCCGGCGCCGAAGATCGCGAGCGCGGCGGGCTCGGGCGCCTTGGTCACGGTCATGCTCTTGAGCTTGAAGCGGTCGTCGCTCTCGCCGAGCTTCGGCCCGAACAGCATCGCGGTGACCACGCCGCTCAGGATCGGGACGTCGCGCGCATTGCCACTCGCGGTCCCGTCGTTGTCGGTCCGCGATCCGAACCCGAGCCCGCCGAGGCCGCCCGTCGTGAGGCCGGCGAGCGAGACGACGCCGACATTGCCGGTCCAGTAGCTCACATCGCGATCATAGGTGCCGTAGGGATCGATGCGGACGATCGTGGGATCGACCGGACCGTTGAACAGGAACAGCATGAACTCGTCCGGGCCGTCATTGTCGGCCTGGTGGGCGGGGTTGCCGCAGTTGGGGAGCTCGGTCCGGGCGCACACGCCGAGGCCGGTCGAGTAGAGGCCGAGATGGGCCGCCTCGAAGGTCGAGCCGGCGCCGGTCAGCGCCCAGGCAGAGACCGTCACGCTGGAGGTGCCGACGGTGAAGGTGCGGGTGTTGCCGACGCCGTTCGAATCCGAAGGTGTCGTCGCGGTCTGCTGGCCGCTGCCCGAGCCGAAATCGAACACGATGGCGTGGGAGGGCGATGCGACCGCACCGGCGGCGGTCAGCGCCGCGACGAACGCGGCCGTCAGAACTGAACTCGCTGCACTACGCATGACACGCTCCGGGATCCTTCTACGCGACGCCATTCACTTTGCCGAGTCGCGATGAAATCGGCGTGCCACGTTGTGAGCGAACGGTGACCGCGCGCCGGATCAAGGACTTGGCGGGCGATTCACCGTAAACGCGGCGGGGGCGTGTCGGCCGCGCTTACAGCCGTCTTGGTTAAACGCGCATCAGCGCGCGTAGCGTTTCTCGAAATCCCAGACGTCCTGGAAACCCATCAGCTTCGAAAACGCCACGAAGTCGTAGAGCTCGGCGCCCGAGGCCGCAGCCGAGCCCTCATCGCGAAGCGCGGTATAGACCCGCCGCAGCGTCGCGCCGGCGGCGAGGAAACCGGCCGCCGGGAAGATCGCGATCTGGTAGCCGAGCGCCTTGAGCTCGGCCGGCGTCTTGACCGGCGTCTTGCCGCCCTCGACCATGTTGGCGACGAGCGGCTTGTCGAACGTGCGCCCGATCCGCGCCATCTCGTCCTCGTTCTCGGGCGATTCGATGAACAGGATGTCGGCGCCGGCCTTGGCGAAGGCCTCGCCGCGCCGCAGCGCCTCGTCGATGCCGTGCTGGCCGCGCGCATCGGTGCGGGCGATGATCAGGAAGTCCGACGACGTCCGGCTCTCGCGCGCGACGCGGATCTTGTCGACCATGTCCTCGAGCGGCACGACGCGCCGGCCGGGCGTATGGCCGCATTTCTTCGGGAACTCCTGGTCCTCGATCTGGATCGCGGCGACGCCGGCCTCCTCGTAGCCGCGCACCGTGTACTGCACGTTGAGGAGCCCGCCATAGCCCGTGTCGGCATCGGCGATCAGCGGTGTCGCGGTGCGGGTCGCGATCTGGCGCGCGCGGCCGACCATGTCGTTATAGGTCGCGATGCCGGCATCGGGCAGCCCGAGATAAGAGGCGACGACGCCATAGCCCGTCATGTAGAGCGCGGGGAAGCCCAACGTGTCGGCGATGCGCGCGCTGATGAGGTCGTAGACGCCCGGGGCGACGATGAACTCGCCGCCCCGGATGCGCTCGACGAGGGTGCGATTGCCCGTGCGGGCGCCGTCGGCTGCTGGGGACATGATGGCTCCTCCTGGTCCGTTGCGCGACTTTACGTCGCCGACGCGCTGGCCGGAAGGCCGTCAATCGGGCGCGAGCGCGATCGGGGCCGGCTGCAGCCCCGCCACCCGGCTCGCCCACATGGCGGCGTAGGCGGCCTCGAGATCGCGGACGAACTGGTCGAGGTCGAAGAGCGGCGCCGTGGCCCGGGCGGCTGCAAGGCGGGAGCGGATCGCCGCGGCGGCCGGCCGGTCGTTGCCGAGCGCGACCGCGCATGCCTCATAGGCCGAGAGGTCGGGCAGCACGCAGTCGGCGAGCCCGGCGGCGAAGAGAAGGCTCGCCGACATCCGCGCGGCGAAGCTCCGCCCCGCGATCGCGAGCACCGGCACGCCGGCACCGAGAACCTGGCTCGTCGTCGTGCCGCCGTTGAAGTGCCCCGTGTCGAGGACGAGATCGGCCGCCGCGATCCGCGCGAGATGATCGGCGACGGGCACCCGCGGCGAAGCGACGAGCCGCGACCGATCGAGGCCCGCCGCCGCCGCCCGGTCGCGCAGCCGGTCGGCGACCACGGGGGGATCGGCATAGAGCCAGAGAACGGCCGCTGGTGTTCGCGCGAGGATGCGCATCCAGCACGCGAACAACAGCGGATCGAGCTTCGCCGGCTGGTTGAACGAGGCGAACATGAACGCATCCGCCGGCAGGCCGAGGTGCGCGCGGGCGGGCGGATCGGCAAGCTCCGATGCGACCGGGGCCTGGAACAGATGCGGCAGATGCACCAGCGCCTCGGTGAACCCGTCGGCGATCGCGGTCGGCGTCGCGATCGCATCGCTGATGACGTAGTCGAAGAAGCGCGCGCCCGTGGTGCCGGGATAGCCGAGATACCACACCTGCACCGGCGCCGGCCGGAGTGCCGCGATCTGCATGCGCCCGCCGAAGGTCGGCCCGGTCAGATCGACGAGAATGTCGATGCCGTCGGCCCGGATGCGCTCGGCCGCCGCGCGATGGCCGAGCGCATCGATGTCGACGAAACGCCCGACCGCCGCCGCGATCCGGGCACGATGCGGACCGTGATCGGGCGGGCCATACGCGTAGGCCGCCACCTCGATGCGCGATCGGTCGTGGCGTTCGAGAACGCCCGCGATCAGATGCGCGATCGGATGGTCGCGGAAATCGTGCGACAGATAGCCGACGCGGAGCCGGCGTGGCACCGCCGCGCTTGGGGCCGGCGCGGGCACGGGCGCGAGCGGCGGGCCGGCGGTCGCCGCGAT
>VGEU01000063.1 GCA_016869145.1 Alphaproteobacteria bacterium
CGCGACCAGGACGGCGACCGGCTCGCGCCCGGCGTGGCCCCCGTGGCCCCCGTGGCCCGTGTGGCCGGCGTGGTCGCTCGTCATGCCGGAACCCGGCCGGCGAGCGCGCCGATCACGGCGCGGCGGACGCGGTGGAGAAGGCGGTCGAGCGCGCCCGGGTTCTGCACGATGTCGGCGCGGTAGAACGACGGGCAGAGGACGGCGGCATCCGCGACCTCGCCGCAGAGACCGCAGCCGACACAGCCCTGGTTGACGGCAGCGACCGGGTCCTTGCGCAACGGGTCGGGGTTCGCCTTCACGGTGAGCGACGGGCAGCCCGACAGCCGGATGCAGGAATGATCGCCCGTGCACGTGTCCTCGTCGACGCCGTAGCGCGTCCGGATCACGCGCTCGCCGGCGGCGAGCGCCTTCGCGATCATGGGCCGGATGCGGCGCTGGCGCGCGACCTGGCATTCGCCGTCGGCGATGATGACCTTGAGCCCCTTCTCGCCGGTCGTCATCGCCTCCTTGAGCGTCTTCGCCATGGTGCCGACGGAATAGCTCCGGATGGTCTTGAGCCAGCGCACGCCGAGGCCCTTCAATGCGGCCTCGATCGACATCTCGGTCGCCTCGTCCTTCATGTTGGTGCCGGTCGAGGGGATGTGCTGCTGGCCGGTCGCCGACGAGTAGCCGTTCTGCATGATGACGAGCACGGAATCGTGCTTGTTGAAGAGGGCGCCGGAGACGCCGGTCGACAGCCCGTTATGCCAGAACCCGCCGTCGCCCATGATCGAGACGACGCGCTGGTTCATCGCCGGCGCGACGCCGGCGGAGGAGGCAAGCCCGAGACCGTAGCCGAGCACGGTGTTTCCCATGTTGAAGGGCGGCAGCGTCGAGAAGGTGTGGCAGCCGATATCGGCCGACATGTGGATCTTGCCGAGGTCGCGCTCGACGAGCTTGACGGCGGAGAACACCGGCCGCTCCGGGCAGCCGACGCAGAAACCGGGCGGGCGCTTCGGCACCGCGCTGCCGAGCTCGGCGGCGGCGGCGGTCTTGCCCTTGTCGATGCGCGCGATCGCGGCCGAGATCGGCGCGAGATCGAGGCCGCGCGGCACCGCGCCCTCGACGAAGCGCGCGAGCCCGCGCAGGACGACCTCGGCGATGTACTCGCCCGCCTTGGGCAAGACGTCCTTGCCGACGACGCGGGTGTTGAGATCGTCCTTGCGCAGCGCGACGTTGACCGCCTGCTCCATATATTCGGGGAAACCCTCCTCGACGACGAGGACGGCGCGCTTGCCGGCGCAGAAGCGGGTGAACGCCTCGTCGAGCATCGGGTAGGTGACGTTCATGCAGAGGATCGGCACGCGCGCATTGCCGAAGGCGTCGGCGAGGCCGAGGCTGCGGAGCCCCTGAATGACCGAATTGTAGAGCCCGCCCTGGCAGATGATGCCGATGTCCTCGAGATCGCCCGCGAACACCTCGTTGAGGGCATGCGTGCGGAGATAGTCGAGCGCGGCGGGGAAGCGCTTCTCGACCTTGAGCTTCTCCTGGAGATAGGTCGCCGGCGGCAGCGCGATGCGGTCCATGTTGAACTCGGGCCCGGCGAGCGGCGCGTTGCGTGAGAACCGCGCGGGCAGATTGTCGGCGGTCTCGAAGCGGCCGGTGAGGTGGCAGGCACGGATGCGGAACTCCATCATCACCGGCGTGTTGGACGCCTCCGACATCGCGAAGGCGTGCTTGACGAGGCGGACGATGGTCGGGTGGTGCGGGCGCGGGTCGAACAGCCAGATCGAGGACTTGAGCGCGAAGGCATGGCTCCGCTCCTGGATGATCGAGGCGCCCTCGCCATAGTCCTCGCCGATGACGATGAGGGCGCCGCCGACGACGCCGGCCGAGGCGCAGTTGGACAAGGCGTCGGAGGCGACATTGGTGCCGACGATCGACTTCCAGGTCACGGCGCCGCGGAGCGGATAGTTGATCGAGGCGCCGAGCATCGCGGCCGCGGCGGCCTCGTTGGCGCAGGCCTCGGCATGGACGCCGAGCTTGTCGAGGAGCTCGCGCGCGTCCGACATGACGTCCATCATGTGCGAAACGGGCGCGCCCTGGTAGCCGCCGACATAGGATACGCCGGATTCGAGAAGCGCCTTGGTGATGGCGAGGATGCCCTCGCCCTCGAACACCTCGCCCTTGCCCTTCTCGAGGAGGGCGACCTCCTTGGCGAAAGACCGTTCCATGAACCCGCCTCCGCTGCCATGCCGCGCCGCGGCCGCACTATAGCACCGGGGAGAGCACCGGGGAGGGGCCGCGAAAGCGGGGGCGGGGCGCTATGTGGTTGCCTCGACGATGCGGTCCCGGAACCAAGCGACCAAATCCTAGTACCGAAGGCGGCTTTCGGCGACGGCGAGGATCATGTCCTCGAGCTCGGTCGTTCCGTCCGGCGCGAGGGCTTGCTCGACAGCGTCCGAGAATCGATAACCGCTGCGCCCGAGGAGGAGCGTCACGGCATAGACTGCCGTACGCTTGTTGCCGTCGATGAAGCCGTGATTCTTGACCAGCGATTCGGTGATCGCGGACGCCTTTTGTGCGATCGATGGGTAGTAGCCCGTGTAAGGGCGTCCGATCGCGGATTCGATCAGGGATTCGTCACGGATGCCGCGCCGACCACCGAAGCGTCGTATCGCCTCGTCGTGCCCGGCCACGACGTCGCGGAGGGTCAGTCGATAGTGTAGCCTACCTCTTGGCAAGCCGCCTCAACGTGGTCGCATGGGTTTGCGTCGTGGCCTCGATATGGGCAGAGGATTTTGCCGTCGTGCCCAGTTCGACGTAATGCTGCTTCGCCCGGTAGCGCCGCCCCTTTCCGCCTGGGTCCGGAAAGAACGCGCCCCGCTTCAGGCTTCGCTCCGCCACGACTTCGCCCGAGGAATCGACGACTTCGTAGGTCGCGGATGATGGGACCAATTGTCCGGGTTCGAACAGCGGTCTCGGGGCTTTGTCCTGCATGGCGGGCCATGACCTCGTTGGTCGCGAGACGATAGCATGGGGGCGGCGGCGACGAGGGACGCCCTACATCGTCGCCTGGGCGGCCTTGAGTAGGAGGTCGTACATCTCCTTGACCTGCGGCTGGTCCTTGAGGACCTCGGCCGGGACCGGGGTGATGCGCTCGCGCAGCGCCGCCGCGTCGGCCGCCGACATGCGGATGATCTGGCCTCCGTTGTCGCGCCACTGCTTCTCGGAATCGACATAGGCCTGGCGCGTCACCTCGACGAGCTCGGGCTCGACGGCGCGGCCCTCCTCCATGATCGCGGTGCGGAGATCGGCCGGCAGCTTGTCGAACCACACCTTGCTCACCATGCCGATCGAGACGAAGAGCGAGTCGTCGGTGAGCGTCAGATACTTGCCGGCGTCGTAGAACTTGACGCCGATGAAGGACGGCAGCGCGCTCTTGACCGCATCGATCGTGCCGTTCTGGAGCGCTGGCAGCGTCTCGCCCCACGGCATCGGCGCCGCGGTGCCGCCGAGCTTCTGGATCGGCACGGTCTGCATCGGCGAGCCCATGACGCGGACCTTCTTGTTGCGGAAGTCGTCGACGCCGCGGATCGGCGTGCGCGAGACGAACGACGACGGGCCGTAGACGATGAGGCTGACGCCGATCAGGCCCTTCGCTTCCGGCACCTTGAGGAACGGGTCGCGGAAGCTCGGATGGCGCACGGTCCGCACCGCGTGGTCGAAGTCCTTGAACCAGCCCGGCGCGTCGAGGATCTGGAAGCGCGGGTCGATGCCGCCGAGGAAGGCGCCGGGGCCGATGCGGGCCTCGCTGGTGCCGAGCTGCATGCCCTTGATCTCGGCCGCGCTGCCGCCGAGCTGGCCGGACGGATAGTACTCGGCCTTGATGCGCCCGCCCGAGCGCGCCTCGACGCGGGCGCCGAAGCGCTTGATCCATTCGTGCTGGACGTCGTTCACGGTGTCGGTGCCGATCTTCATCGGGATGGTCTGCGCCGCGGCGGGTGCTGCTGCGAGGCCGACGAGGAGCGCCGCGCCGGCGGCGAGGCCCGAGGCAACGAGCGTGCGGCGGCGGGTCAACGCGGTCGGTGTCGACATGGGAGCCTCCTGGGTTCTGGTTGGTCCGATCCTGACGCGGCGTCGCTCATCGGGCAAGGCTCGGCAGCCAGAGCGACAGCCACGGCACGTAGGTGATGATCGCGAGCGCCGCGACATTGATCGCGATGAAGGGCACGAGCCCGCGATAGATGTCCTTCAAGGGCACGTCGAACAAGGATTGGCTGACGAAGATGTTGAGCCCGAATGGCGGGGTGAACATGCCGATCGAGAGATTGACCGTCATGATGATCCCGAAATGGACGAGATCGACGCCGACCGCCTTGACCACCGGCGCGAGGAGCGGCGTCAGGATCAGGAGCGCCGAGGCCGGATCGATCAGGCAGCCGACGATCAGGAGGAAGACGTTGACGACGAGGAGGACCATCCAGGCCTCGGCGTTCAACCCCTGGATGAAGGCGACGATCGCCTGCGGCACGCCGGAGACGGTGAGGAGCCAGGAGAACACCCCGGCCGCGGCGACGATCACCATCACCTGCGCGGTGAGGACGACCGAGTTGGCGGCGACATCGAGGACGCCACGCCAGTCGATCTCGCGGTAGACGAACAGCGTCACGATCAGCGCGTAGATGCCGGCGACGCCGGCCGCCTCGGTCGGCGAGAACACGCCGGCATAGATGCCGCCCAGGATCACGACCGGCGTGCCGAGCGCCCAGGCGCCGGCCCGCGTCGCGCGCCCGATCGCGGCGAGGCTGAACGCGCCGCCCTCGCGGATGCCGTTCCGCCGCGCGTAGACATAGACCCAGCCGGCGACCATCAGCCCGATCATGATGCCGGGCAGGAACCCGCCGAGGAAGAGTGCTGCGATCGACTGCTCGGCGGCGATGCCGTAGAGGATCATCACCAGCGACGGCGGGATGATCGCCGCGATCGCGCCCGAGGAGGTGACGATCCCGACCGCGAAGCGCGCATCGTAGCCGTGGGCGCGGAGCGAGGGATAGAGGAGCCGGCCGACCGCCGCCACCGTCGCCGGGCTCGACCCGCTCATGGTGCCGAAGAACTCGCAGGTCGCGACCGTCGTGTAGCCGAGGCTGCCGCGCACCCCGCCCAGCATTGCGAGCACCCAGTTGACGATGCGTTCGGAGATGCCGCCCCGGCTCATCAGCTCGCCCGCGAAGATGAAGAACGGCACGGCGAGCAGCACGAACTTGTCGAGGCTCCCGAACATGATCTGCGCCGCCATGGCGAGCGGCATGTTGGTGAAGCCGACGATCAGCACCACCGCGGTCGCGAGCAGCACGATGAAGATCGGGAAGCCGAGGACCAGGAGCCCGAGCGGCAGGATCGCCATCACCCAGCCCATCGCCCGCCTCTATCCCCGCCGGAGCGCCCGGACCGCGACATAGGCGCGCCAGGCGAGTGCGGCCACCATCAGCGCGAACGAGACCGGCAGCGCCGCCCACGGGATCGTCATCGGGATGCCGGCGACGACCGATTCCTCGCCGAAGCGCGCGACCAGGCCGACGATCGCCCAGGATTCGCCGATCAGGACCACCGCGATCGCGATGAAGGCGAGCGCGGCGAGAAAGCGGAGCGCTCCTTGCACGCGCCGCGGCAGGCGGTCGGCGATCAGCTCCATGCGCAGATGGCTGCCCTCGAAGGTGACGATGGCGGCGCCGATGAAGATGCACCAGATCATCGCGTAGACGAGGATCTCCTCGGCCGACATGATCGGGCGGAACAGGACGTAGCGGCAGACGACGTTGACGACGTTGAGGCCGAGGCCGGCGAGGAACAGGAGCCCGACGAAGACCCGCGGCGCGGTGTGGAGGACGAGCCGGGCCGTGGCGTCGAGGCGCCGGTCGGCGGGGTCGGGCAAGTCGGTGCGGGAGGTCATGACGTGCCTCGCTCGTCCGCGCTATACTATGGCCAGACCCGGCGCTTGCCAAGCCGGCCGGACGGAGGACGACAGATGCACAGGATCGCGATCTTCCCCGAGGTGCTGGAGCGGATCGAGCGCTGGCGCGGCCGGCGCCACGTCTACGACGCGATCGAGCCGCGGCGGACCGCGCTCGTCGTCATCGACATGCAGAACGCCTGGGTGATGGCGGGCCAGCCGGCCTATGCGCCCGGCATCGTCGAGATCGTGCCCAACATCAACCGCATCGCGGGCGCGCTCCGCGCCGCCGGCGGCACCGTCGCCTGGGTCCAGATGTCGATGAGCCGCGACAGCCTCGCCGGCTGGGCGCGGCTCCGCGAATTCTTCCGCACGCCCGAGATCCAGGCGCGCTGGATCGCGGCGCTGACGCCGGGCGCGGTCGGCTACGCGCTGTGGGCCGGGCTCGACGTGCAGCCGGGCGACGAGATCGTGGTCAAGTCGCGCTACAGCGCGCTGATCCAGGGCTCGTCCGATCTCGAGGCGCGGCTCAGGGCGCGCGGCATCGACACCGTGATCGTCACCGGCACCGCGACCAACACCTGCTGCGAGGCTACGGCGCGCGATGCGATGATGCTCGACTTCAAGACCTTCTTCGTCGCCGACGCCAACGCCGCGCGCTCGGATGCCGAGCACAACGCGGCGCTGTCGAGCCTCCTCAACCTGTTCGCCGACGTGCGCACGACCGAGGAAACGGTCGGGCTGATCCGCGCCGCCGAGACCGTTCCGGCCTGAGCAGGCGCGCGCCTTACGCCGTCGCGCTCGGGCGGGCCGAGACCTCGGCGTGCCAGCGGCGGATATGCGCCGCGTCGTCCGGGATCCCGAGCTTGATCCAGCTCGTCCAATCGACCGTGACCAGCGCGGTGATGTCGGCGATCGTGTAGCGGTCGCCGGCGACATACCGGCTCTCGCCGAGCCGCTTGTCGAGGCGCGCAAAGAACGTCGCGAGCCGGCCGCGGCCGCGCGCGGCGAGCTCGGGGATCTGCGGGTAGGACACCGGCCCCGGGATGCCGCGATCCTTCATGCCGGACGATGAATTGCGGAACGCCTCCATCATCGCGTAGAAGCCGTCGCGCTCGGCCCAGCGCTGCCACGCCGTGACGAGGCCCTTCGACCGCGCATCGGTGCCCATCAAAGGCGGCTCGGGCTGCAACGCCTCGACATAGACGCAGATGCCGATCGCATCCGTGATGCGCGTGCCGTCGTCGAGCTCGAGCACCGGCACGGTGCAGTCGGGATTGATCGCGCGGAACGCCTCCGAATTTTGCTCGCGCGCGCCGAGATCGACCTGGACCGTCGGCACCGTGATGCCCTTCTCGGCGAGGAATATCCGCACGCGGCGCGGGCTCGGCGCCCTCTGGTAGTCGTAGAGCTTCATCGCGGTCTCCCGGTTCGCCGCCCGGAGACTAGCCGATGCGCGGCGCTAGATGAACCCGTGGATCCGCAGCGACAGCCCCTCGGTGAAGCGCGCGTCGAGCCGGATGAGGCGCGGCTGTGCACCGACGAAGACGCGGTCGGGTGTCTGGAACGGCAGCGTCACCGCGTCCGCCGGCGCGAGCGGCCGGGCGAGGCCGCGCGCGATCAGCGTCTCGACATGGTCGCGGCGCAACAGGAACACGCGGCCGGCGTTGACGTCGAAGGGCGTCAGGATGGGCACGTAGTCGGCGATCGCGCGCGTCCGGTAGATGCCCGAGGCGAGCGTCCACGACGCGTGGGTGCCGATGAGGTCGGGCCGTTCCACCGCGAGCTGACGGTCGAGCGCGCCATAGCCCTCGATCGCGAGCCAGCGGTTGGCCAGCAGCGCGAGATCGACGATGCGGTGGCGCGGGCAGCACAAGGCGACGCCGCCGATGTCGGGCGTCATGAACACGAGGCCGGGCTTGTCGAGGGCATCCGCGAGGCGGTCGGCGAGGATGCCGGTCTTGCGATAGGTCTCGGGCTTCACGCCGTCCAGGCGTCCGTAATGCGCGTAGGCGGCGTAGAGCCCGGCCGGCGCCTGCGCGAGCGCGAGGACGAGGGCGGCGAGGGCGATCGTCCGCGCGCCCCGCCGCGCCAGCGCGCCATGGACGAAGGCGAGGAGAACGAGGATCGCCGCCGGCAGGGTGGCGTAGATCATGCGCCCGGCATGGCCGTCGTTCTTGCCGAGGAGGATGCCGAAAGCGACACCCGACGCGGCGACGAGGAAATAGAGCCGTGCATCGCCCGCGACCATGTCGCCGAGACGGCGGCGGCGGATCAGGATGGCGGCCGCCACGGCGCCGGCCGCGGCGAGGAACGGCAGGACGATCGCGGGCTCGAGCGCGGCATAGACGTGGCGCTGGGCGCGGTGGACGAGATCGTGCGGCTGATAGGGCGGCCACAGCTTGGCATAGGCGGTGTTGGGCGCGAGCTGGCCGAACGTGTCGTAGCGCCAGAGCGCGATCGCGGCGAAGGCGAGGGCCGCGACCGCGAGGCAGGAGACCGCCGTCCGCCGCCGCCCGTCGAGCCACAGCCAGAGCACGACCGCGAGGAGAAAATAGCCCGCCTCGAAGCGCACCAGCATCATCAGCGCGATCGGCACGGCGATTCCGGCGGTGAGCCGGTCGGCGCGGCTCGCCGTCAGCCGCTCGAGGAGGACGAGGCCGAGCAGCGCGAACAGCGTCATCTCCATCCCGTTCGCGACCTCGCGCAAGGAGGCGGTGGCGAGGACGAGGATCGCCGCGGCGGCGAGCGCGAGCGGCTCGGGAAGGTCCATCCGGCGTGCGAGGCGGAACAAGAGTACGGCCGAGGCCACGGGCGCGAGCGCGGCGATCCCCTGTGCGAGGCCGATCATGGCGCCGAAACGCTCGAGACCGCCGATGGTCGCGGCGAGGACGAGGGTGAGGAGGAAGGACGAGGTGCCCTCGACCGTCTCGGAGACCGGCGTCAGCGCGAAGCGGCCGGCCTCGGCGATGGTGCGCGCGAACGCGACCGTGATCGCACCGTCGTCCCAGCCCCACGGGCCGACGGTGAGCGCGAAGCCGGCGAGCGGCACGAGGAGAAGGGCGGCGACGGCCATGCGGATGGCGGTCTGCATGGTCTTGCGTTCTTTCGCCTGCCCCTCGCGATCATGGCCGGTGCCGCGTGGCCGCGCATCCCCCGTCCCGGTGAGGCTGTTCCGGCGCGGCCGCGCGCGGCATAGACTAACCTTAACGAACAAGGGGAGGCGTCTCATGAAGATCGTCGTCCACGGGCCCGAGAAGCGGATCGGCGCCGTCGTCGGCGACGAGGTCGTCGATCTCTCGCTCGCCTGCGCCAAGCGGCTCCGCGAGAAGGAGGGCGAGCGTGATGCGATCGCGCTCGCGACCGGTCTCGTGCCGCCCGATCTCGGCCGCTTCATCGCGCGCGGCCGGCGGGCGCTCGACGAGGCCGAGGCGGCGCTCGACCATCTCGCGCGCGCCGGCGATCGGCACGGCCCGAAGGGACGCCCGATCATCTTCCCGGCCGCCTCGCTCGCGCTCCACGCGCCGCGCGCCGTGGGCGCCCGCGTCGCCTGCGCCGGCGGCAATTTCGCCGACCATGCCCAGGCGATGTTCGAGCGCGCCGCCAAGCGCAGCGAGCCGCGCCCGCCGATCAAGGGGAGCGTCCGCGATGCGATCCGCGAGACCGGCATCTGGGGCTTCTGGAAGGTCGATCGCGAGTCGCAAGGCCCGGACGGCGCGGTGACCTATCCCGCGCACGCCAAGCGCCTCGACTACGAGGGCGAGCTCGCGATCGTCATCGGCAGGGTGGGCAAGGACATCCGCGCCGCCGACGTGAAGGACTATATCTGGGGCGTGACGCTCCTCGGCGACTGGTCGATCCGGCTGATGCCCGAGCCCGGCCCGATGAAGTTCGCCATGCAGAAGAACTTCGACGGCTCGTGCTCGATCGGGCCGTGCATCGTCGTCGGCGAGAATATCGACCCGTTCGACACCGTGGTCGAGACGCTGGTCAACGGCGAGCGGCGCCAGCACTACTCGACCAAGGACATGGTGTTCTCGTTCGGCGAGTATCTCGCGTGGCTGTCGCGCGATTTCACGTTCCATCCGGGCGACATCATCTCGGGCGGCACCGCGGCCGGCACCGCGGCGGATTCGGCGCCGCTCCTTCCCGACGGCACGCCCGCGCCGGAGACCTTTCTCAAGCCCGGCGATGTCGTCGACATCCGCTCGCCGGCGATTGGCGCGCTCCGGACCCGCGTCGTCGCGAAGGGGGCGCGGTAGCGGCGCGCCGCGCCACGCCGCGCGGGCGGAGATGGATCACCACGACTATGTCGTCGTCGGCGCCGGCTCGGCCGGGTGCGTCCTCGCCAACCGGCTGAGCGCCGACCCGGCGGTGCGCGTCCTCCTGATCGAGGCCGGCCCGCGCGACCGCCACCCGATGGTGCACATGCCGCTCGCGATGCGGGCGATGACCTATGCGCCGCGTTTCAACTGGCCGTTCGCGACCGAGCCCGAGCCGCATGCCGGGGACCGCCGCATCGCGGTGCCGCGCGGGCGGATGCTCGGCGGCACGTCCTCGATCAACGCGATGATGTATGCGCGCGGCCACCCCGAGGACTACGACCAGTGGCGCCAGATGGGGCTCGCAGGCTGGGGTTTCGACGACGTGCTGCCGCATTTCCGCGCCGCCGAGCGGAACTGGCGCGGTGCCGGCCCCTATCACGGCGGCGACGGGCCGCTCGCGGTGACGCCTTCGGCGACGCCGACCGCGATCGTCGAGCTCTTCACCGCGGCCGCCGTGCGCGCCGGCTTCGCGGCGACCGAGGACTACAACGCCCCGCCGTTCGAGGGCGTCGCGCGGCTCGACATGACGATCGCCGGCGGCCGCCGCCAATCGACCGCGACGGCCTATCTCCGCCCGGTGCGCCACCGCGCCAATCTCACCGTGGTGACCGATGCGCTCGCCGAGCGGATCGTGATCGAGCGCGGCCGCGCGACCGGGGTCACGTACCGGCAGGGCGGCCGCGCGGTCGTCGCGCATGCCGCGCGCGAGGTCGTGCTGGCGGCCGGCACCTATGGCTCGCCGCAGCTCCTGATGCTGTCGGGCATCGGCGCGGCGGACGAGCTCCGCGCGCACGGGATCGCGGTCGTCCTCGACCGGCCCGAGGTCGGGCGCAACCTCCAGGATCACGCCAATTGCTGGGTCGCGTTCGACCTCGCCGCGCCCTTGTCGCTGATGCCCTATCTCCGCCTCGATCGTCTCGCGTGGTCGGTCCTGCGCTGGGCGGCGACCGGCGGCGGGCCGGCCGGCACGTTCCCCTCGACCGTGGTCGCCTTCCTCCGCACCCAGGCGACGAGCGCGCGGCCCGACATCGAGCTCCTGGTGAGCCCCGTCGCGCCCGACGCGAAGCCGTGGTTCCCGGGGCTCCGCAAACCGATCGCCGAGCGCTTCGCGTCGCGGATCGCGGTGCTCCACCCGCGGAGCCGCGGCTGGGTGAAGCTCCGCTCGGCCGATCCCGCCGCGCCGCCGCGCATCCAGTGGAACCTGTTCGCCGACGCAGACGACGTCCGCGTGCTGCGCGACGGGGTGAAGGCGGTGCGGGCGATCTTCGCCGCGCCGCCGCTCGCCGACGTCGTCCGCCGCGAGCACCGCCCCGGCGCATCGACCGCCTCGGACGCCGAGATCGACGCCTGGCTTCGCGCCAACGGCGAGACCGCGCACCATCCCGCCGGCACCTGCCGCATGGGCGCCGATGCCGATGCGGTGGTCGATCAAGCGCTCCGCGTCCGCGGCATCGAGGCCTTGCGCGTCGCCGACTGCTCGATCATGCCGCTCGTGGTCGGCGCCAACACCAATGCGCCGACCATCATGATCGCGGAGAAGGCGGCGGCGATGATGCGGGCGGGCTGACCGCCCCCGACCCGCTCCCTCACGCCCCCTACTGCGTCTGGAACGGGTTCCGCCGCGGCGGCGGGGTGTAGAACGGGCGCGGGCCCTCGGCGGCGGCGCCGGGTCCGAAGGTCTGCACGAGATAGTCGAGGATGAGCGTCCGCTCGGGCGCCTCGAGCGCCGGCATGTTGTGGCGCGCGACCATCCAGTCGATCGTCTCCGCCCAGCGCTCGCGGCTGAGGCCCTGGCGGCGGACGATCTGGGTCGAGTGGCAGGGGACGCAGGCATAGAACGTCTCGTCCCGCCCGGGGCCCGCCGGCAGCACGTCGGGGCTCTCCTCCGCCGGCGCCGCGGCCGGGGCTTGGCCCAAACCCGAGGCGGATCCCGGGGCGGATCCCGGGGTCGGCGCCTGGGCGTGTGCCGGTGGCGCGGCGAGAAGGGCGAGGGCGAGCGCCGCCGCCCCCGCCGTCTTCGCTCTCGCCGCCGCGCGCCGGCCCGTCGTCCGCGCGCTTGTCGTCCGCCCGCTCACGCCTCGACCAGGATCGCGACGCGGTGATAGGCGTTGCCGCCATAGCCCTGCGGGTTCCAGTTCGGCGCCGCGAAGGGCTGCGTCCGCCCCTCGCTGTCGGTGCCGCGCGCCCACACTTCGTAATACCCCGCGGCGGGAAGGCGGAGCCGCGCCGCGAAGTGCTGCCACGCGAACGGGTTGGCCGGCACCGTGAGATCGGCGCGCACCCAGGTCTGGCCGAAATCGACCGAGACGTCGACCGCCCGCACGGTGAGATCGCCGGCCCAGGCATGACCGCGCACGGTGATGTCGCGCGTGCCGGCGGCAAGCCGCGCACCGTCGGCGGGCGCGGTCACGATCGAGCGGAGCGGCATCGATTCGAGGATGCGGAAGCCCTTGCCGTCGTGGTTCGCGCCGGGGAAGATCGGCGCGACCGGGACGCGATAGGCGGTGCCGGTCATGCCTGGGCCGTCATGCTCCTTGTCGCGGAGCGTGACCTTGTTGAGCCATTTCTGGCTCGCCGAGCCGGTCCAGCCCGGAACGATCAGGCGCACCGGCCCGCCGTGGATGTTGGGCAGCGGCTCGCCGTTCATCGCGAAGGCGATCAGCGTGTTGGGGTCCATCGCCTTGGCGAGCCGGACGCCGCGCGAGATCGGCTGCTTGTCGGCATCGCCCGAGAGGTGGAGATCGGCGCCGAAATGGGCGGTGTAGATCGCGCCCGGCTTGGGGCCGGCGGCCCTGAGCACGTCGGCGAGCCGGACGCCCGTCCATGTGGCGCAGCCGACGCCGCCCATCGTCCACGGGTTGCCGCGCGCCGGCGGCTGGAACTGCGTCCGCCCGTTGCCGCCGCATTCGAGCACCATCGGCTGCGACACCACGGGAAAGCGCGTCCGGAGCTCGCCGACCTTGAGCTTGAGCGGCGTGTTCACCTCGCCGTCGATCGCGATTTCCCATCCGTCCGCGTTCGCGACCGGCTCGGGCGTCTGGCCGTTGTTGCGGATGAAGTGCTTCGCCGTCGGCGTCACGCGGTCGTCGAGGAGATGCGCCGGCGTCTCGGCGACGAGCGGGCGGTCGCCGAGGAGGACGAGCCCGCCGTCCTTCCCCGGGAAGACGAGCTTCTTGTCCTGCGCCAGCGCGACCGGCAGATAGCCGGCCGGCATATAGCGGCCGAACGGGATCGCCGCGCCGATCGCCGCGCCGAGCGCGGCGAGGCCGGCGCCCTTGAGGAAGCCGCGCCGGTCGGGGCCGGCATTGCGGCCGAACACCACGCGATCGGCGCGCTCGGGATCGCCGGTGTAGAGCTCGTGCAGTCCGCGTTCCTGACGCATCGCGTCCTCCCCCGTTCGCCCGCGCTCTCCGCGGCGCATCGAATGAGCCTATCCCCGCCCCGGCCTCACCTCAATACCGGCCGTTACGTAGCCCGGCGCGCGTCAGTGTATAGTGTGCGACCGCAGCGGCGGCGACGGAGGAAGACGATGAGGCTCGCGCTCTCGCATATCGGCGTGCACTGCACCGACATCGCGCGGATGACGGCGTTCTACACCCGCGTGCTCGGCTTCACGGTGACCGACGAGGGGCCGATCCACAGCGGCCACATGGTGTTCCTGAGCCGCGACCCGCGCGATCACCACCAGATCGCGCTCGCCACCGGCCGGCCGGCCGGGTCCTACAACGTCGTCAACCAGATCTCGCTCCGCGCCGAATTGATCGACGATCTCCGCCGCGTGTGGCAGGCGGTCAAGGCTGAGAACGCGAAGGAGATCAACCCCGTCAGCCACGGCATCGCGTGGTCGGTCTATTTCCACGACCCCGAGGGCAACCGGGTCGAGGTCTTCGTCGACACGCCGTGGTACGTCGCGCAGCCGCGGCGCGATCCGCTCGATCTCACGCGGACCGACGCCGAGATCCGGGCGGCGACGCTCGCCGTCATCGAGCGCGAGCCGTCGTTCCGCCCCGCTGCCGAGTGGCGGGCGGCGATCGGCCGGACGATGGACGCCGCCGCCGACGCCGCCGCGGCCGCCGCCGCCACCACTGCCGAGTGATGCGCGTGGCGGCCACGAACGTGCCTTTGGGACTCCGCTTCGACCTCGGCGAGGAGATCGAGCTCCTCCGCGATGCGGTGCGCGGTTTCGTCGCCGACGAGATCGCGCCACGCGCCGCCGCGATCGACCGCGACAACGACTTCCCGGCCGATCTGTGGCGCAAGATGGGCGCGCTCGGCCTCCTCGGCGTCACGGTCGAGCCCGAATACGGCGGCGCCGGCATGGGCTATCTCGCCCACGTCGTCGCGATGGAGGAGGTGAGCCGCGGCTCGGCCTCGGTCGGCCTCTCCTACGGCGCGCACTCCAATCTCTGCGTCAACCAGATCCGGCGGAACGGCAGCGCGGCGCAGCGTGCGCGTTTTCTGCCGAAGCTCGTCTCGGGCGAGCATGTCGGCGCGCTCGCGATGAGCGAGTCCGAGGCCGGCTCGGACGTCGTCTCGATGCGTCTTCGCGCCGAGCGGCGGGGCGAGGAATACGTTCTCGACGGGACCAAGATGTGGATCACCAACGGCCCCGACGCCGACGTGCTCGTCGTCTACGCCAAGACCGATCCGGCGGCGGGCGCGCGCGGCATCACCGCGTTCGTGGTCGAGAAGGGGTTCCCCGGCTTCCGCTCTGCGCAGAAGCTCGACAAGCTCGGCATGCGCGGCTCGAACACGGGCGAGCTCGTGTTCGAGGACTGCCGCGTGCCGGCCGCGAACGTGCTCGGCGCCGTCGGCGGCGGCGCGGTGGTGCTGATGAGCGGGCTCGACTACGAGCGCGCCGTCCTCGCCGGCGGGCCGCTCGGCATCATGCAGGCGGCGATGGACGTGGTGCTCCCCTATGTCCACGACCGGCACCAGTTCGGCCAGCCGATCGGGACGTTCCAGCTGATCCAGGGCAAGCTCGCCGATCTCTACACGACGATGAACGCGTGCCGGGCCTATGTCTACGCGGTGGCCCGCGCCTGCGACCGCGGCGAGACGACACGCAAGGATTCGGCCGGCGCCATTCTCTACGCCGCCGAGAAGGCGACCTGGATGGCGCTCGAGGCGATCCAGATCCTGGGCGGCATGGGCTATGTCAACGAGAGCCCGACCGGGCGGCTCCTGCGCGATGCCAAGCTCTACGAGATCGGTGCCGGCACGAGCGAGATCCGGCGCTGGCTGATCGGCCGCGAGCTGTTCGCGGAGACGGCCTGAGGTGTCGAGACCCCCCCTGCGCATGAGCGTCATTCCATCCGCGATCGACCCGCGTTCCGAGGCCTTCCGCGACAACGCGCGCGCGATGGCGGCGCTCATCGCCGATCTCCGCGCCAAGGTGGCGGCGATCGCGCAGGGCGGCGACGAGGCCGCACGCGCCCGCCACGAGGCGCGCGGCAAGCTCCTCGTGCGCGAGCGCATCCGCCGCCTCCTCGACGACGGCGCGCCGTTCCTCGAGCTGTCGCAGTTCGCCGCGCACGGGGTCTACGACGAGGACGTGCCGGCCGCCGGCCTCGTCACCGGCATCGGCCGCATCGGCGGCCGCCCGTGCATGATCGTCGCCAACGACGCCACCGTGAAGGGCGGCAGCTATTATCCGCTCACGGTCAAGAAGCACCTCCGCGCCCAGGCGATCGCGCACGAGAACCGTCTGCCCTGCCTCTATCTCGTCGACTCGGGCGGCGCAAACCTGCCGCGCCAGGACGAGGTCTTCCCCGACCGCGACCATTTCGGGCGCATCTTCTTCAACCAGGCGCGCATGTCCGCCGACGGCGTCGCGCAGATCGCGCTGGTGATGGGAAGCTGCACCGCGGGCGGCGCCTACGTGCCGGCGATGGCAGACGAGAGCGTGATCGTGCGCGGGCAGGGGACGATCTTCCTCGGCGGCCCGCCGCTCGTGAAGGCCGCGACCGGCGAGATCGTGAGCGCGGAGGACCTCGGCGGCGCCGAGCTGCACGCGCGCGTCTCGGGCGTCGTCGACCATCTCGCCCTGAACGACGACCACGCGCTCCTGATCGCCCGGCGCATCGTCGCGACGCTGCCGCCGCCCGCGGCGGCGCCCGTCGCGCTCGGGGCGGGCGAGGCGCCGCTCTACGACCCGGCCGAGATCGCCGGCATCGTCCCGGCCGATCCGCGGAAGCCCTTCGACATGCGTGAGGTCATCGCCCGCCTCGTCGACGGCTCGCGCCTCGACGAGTTCAAGGCGGCCTACGGCACCACGCTCGTGTGTGGATTCGCCCGGCTCGCCGGCGTGCCGGTCGCGATCCTCGCCAATAACGGGATCCTGTTCTCCGAATCGGCGCTCAAGGGCGCGCATTTCGTCGAGCTCGCCTGCCAGCGCGGCATCCCCCTCCTCTTCCTTCAGAACATCACCGGCTTCATGGTGGGGCGCAAATACGAGGCCGGCGGCATCGCCAAGGACGGCGCCAAGCTCGTCACCGCCGTCGCCTGCGCCGCCGTGCCGAAGCTCACCGTCATCGTCGGCGGCTCGTTCGGCGCCGGCAATTACGGCATGTGCGGGCGCGCCTACGGGCCGCGATTCCTGTTCATGTGGCCGAACGCGCGCATCTCGGTGATGGGCGGCGAGCAGGCGGCGAACGTCCTCGCCCAGATCCGCCGCGACGCGCTCGAGGCGCGTGGTGAGACATGGGCGGCCGCGGCCGAGGCGGCGTTCAAGGCGCCGATCCGCGCCCAGTACGAGACCCAGGGCCATCCCTATTACGCGAGCGCGCGGCTGTGGGACGACGGCATCCTCGACCCGGCCGAGACGCGGACCGCGCTCGGGCTCGCGCTGCATGCGACGCTCGGCGCGCCGATCGCGCCGACGCGCTTCGGCCTGTTCCGGATGTGACGATGGCCGGTTCCATCGACACCGTGCTCATCGCCAACCGCGGCGAGATCGCCTGCCGCGTGATCGCGACCTGCCGGCGCATGGGGATCGCCACGGTCGCGGTCCACTCGGCGGCCGACCGCGACGCGCGCCACGTCCGCCTCGCCGACCGCGCGGTCGCGATCGGCCCCGCCGCGGCGCGCGACAGCTATCTCCGCGGCGACCGCATCCTCGAGGCGGCGCGCGCGACGGGCGCGGACGCGATCCATCCGGGCTACGGCTTCCTGTCGGAGAACCCCGATTTCGCCGCCGCCTGCGCCGCCGCCGGCATCGTCTTCGTCGGGCCGCCGGCGGCGGCGATCCGCGCCATGGGGCTCAAGGCGGCGGCGAAGGAGCGGATGGCGGCGGCGGGCGTGCCGGTGCTCGCCGGCTACAACGACCCGGCGCAGGACGAGGCGAGCCTCGTCGCCGCGGCGGCGCGCATCGGCTATCCGGTGCTGGTCAAGCCGTCGGCCAGCGGCGGCGGCAAGGGCATGCACATCGCCGAGACCGAGGCCGCGCTCCGCGCCGTCCTCGCCCGCGCGCGGCGCGAGGCGAAATCGGCCTTCGGCGACGACGCGCTGATCCTCGAGCGGTTCCTCGCCCGGCCGCGCCATGTCGAGGTTCAGGTCTTCGCCGACACGCACGGCAACGCCGTCCACCTGTTCGAGCGCGACTGCTCGCTGCAACGCCGCTACCAGAAGGTGATCGAGGAGGCGCCGGCGCCGGCGCTCGATCCGTCGCTCCGCGAGACGATCGGCCGCGCGGCGGTCACCGCGGCGCGCGCGATCGGCTATGTCGGCGCCGGCACGGTCGAGTTCCTGCTCGACGGCGCGGCGTTCTGGTTCATGGAGATGAACACCCGCCTCCAGGTCGAGCACCCGGCGACCGAGATGATCACCGGGCTCGATCTCGTCGAATGGCAGCTCCGGATCGCCCGCGGCGAGAATTTGCCGTGCGACCAGGCGAGCCTCCGCTTCGCCGGGCATGCGATCGAGGCGCGGCTCTACGCCGAGGACCCGGCGCGCGACTTCGCGCCGTCGAGCGGCCTTCTGGCGCGGCTCCGCTTCCCGAAGGCGGGCGCCGATCTCCGCATCGACACCGGCGTCGAGGAGGGCGACACGATCCCCGTCCACTACGATCCGCTGATCGCCAAGATCATCGCGCACGGCCCCGACCGCGACGCGGCGCTGGCGCGGCTCCGGCGCGCGCTCGATCGCGTCTCGCTCGCCGGGCCCGACACCAATCTCGGCTTCCTCCGCGCCATCCTCGACGATGCGGCGGTGCGCGCGGGCCCGACCGACACGCGCTTCCTCGACCGCGCGCATGCGCGCCTCGCTGCCGTCCCGCCGCCGCCGGT
>VGEU01000064.1 GCA_016869145.1 Alphaproteobacteria bacterium
GCTTGGCCTCGGAGACGTCCATGCCGCCGTACTTGGCCTTCCAGTTGTAGAAGGTCGCCTCGGAGATGCCGTGCTTACGCGCCAGATCCGATGTCTTGGCGCCTGCCTCATGCTCGCGCAGCACCGCAATGATCTGCTCGTCCGTAAACCTGCTGCGTTTCATCGTCCGGTCCTTCCTTAAGGCCGGACTCCAGTTCACCGCGGATCAAACCCTCGGGGCAACGTCACCAACTTCCAGCTCGAAGGGCCGGCGGGCAAGAGCGCGCTCATCTTGAAGCCGCGTCGCATCAGGCGGGTTCCCGCCGTCGACGTCGTGTTCTCGGAGGACAACGACGTCCTCCGGAGCGCGCTTCCCTCATTGGCGCGCAAATTGCTCGCGCGGGGCTATTTGGGGCTGATCCTCGACATCCCGGAGGGAACCATGCCGGCGACCAACGCATCGCGGCTCGTGTTGACCCGATCGAGGCGGCGTTTCGCGAAAAACGGGCGCCGCACGAGGGGAAGCGACTATACGTACTCGGAGCTCGTCTATTTCGAGCTCTGACGGCGCCCGGACCCGACGGTCCGGGCGGCGTTGTCCGGGAGATCCGCGTGATGCGTGAGAGAGCCGCGCCGGCGCTCGACAAGACCGTCATCGAGACCAGGATCGTCGAGTTCCTGGCGTCGCAGTCGATCATTGTCGATCCGGGCGAGGACGTGTCGGGGATCGAGCTCCTCGAGTCCGGAAGGCTCGACTCGCTCGTGGTCATGCAGCTCACCTTGTTCCTCGGCCAGACATTCGACGTCGAGATCGAGGACGAGGATTTCGTGGCGGAGAACTTCGCGACCGTCGGCACGCTCGCGAACCTGATCCTCCGCAAATGCCGGTCGTGACGGCCGATCGCGACGGATGCCGGCTCGGCTGACGCCGCCGACCGCCGGTCCTCCCGGTGCTGCCGCACACCCGGGGACCATTCCACCGGGGACGATCCCTCTGGGGACGATCCCACCGGGGACGATCCCACCGGGGACGATCCCACCGGGGACGATCCCGCACGACATTCGCTGACCCGACCACCGCCCGTGGTTGCCTTTATTTGCTATGTGGTATACCTGATATCCGGGATAACCGAATAATCGGCATAGCCGAATATCCGGCATAGCCGAGCGAGGCGCACCGGGCGGAGCGGGGATGGCGGCATCGGCGTCGATCAGCAGCAAGCTTGCGCCCATCGCGGTGAACTTCACGCTGAAGGATCACACCTACGCGCTCCTGCGCGCGGCCATTCTCGACATGAACATCTATGACGAGGCGGCCGACCTCCGTCTCGACGAGCGCGCGCTCGCCGAGCGGCTCGGGATCTCGCGCACGCCGATCCGCGAGGCGCTCGCGCGACTGGCGCAAGACGGGCTGGTCGAGATCCAGCCGCGCAAGGGCGTCTTCGTACGCCGGATGTCGCTCCGCGAGATCCTCGAGATGATCGTCACCTGGGCCGCGCTCGAGAGCATGGCCGCACGCCTCGCGACCGAGCAGGCGAGCGATGCTGATCTCGCGGCGCTCCGCCGCTTCGCACGCGAGCACAGCGCGCATGCGCGCCGCGCCGACATCGAGGAGTATTCGGAGGCGAACATCGCCTTCCATGTCCGCATTCTCGAGCTCTCGGGCTGTACGCTCCTCAAGACGACCGCCGATGGGCTGTTCCAGCACATGCACGCGGTGCGGCGGCGGACGATGGGCGAGGGCGATCGCGCCGAGCGCTCGGTCGTCGACCACATGGAGATCATCGAGGCGCTCGAGGCGCGCGATGCCGAGCTCGCGAGCCGGCTCGTCCGCGAGCACACGATGCGGCTTCACGACCATATCCGGCGCAACTGGACGCGGCTCGACGACGGTGCCGACCGGCGCGACGCGCGCGAAACACGCGGCGATGCCGGCCGCATCCGCAACGGTGCCAAGAACGGCGAGGCCGCGATCGCTGCGGCCGCCAAACGGGGAAGAGGGACATGAGCACGACTGCTGCAGCGAAGGAGACGGCCGCTTCCGGCGCGGAGCGCGAGCTGACTGACGGCTTCCACCTCGTCATCGACGCGTTGAAGCTGAACGGGCTCGACACGATCTACGGCGTGCCCGGGATCCCGATCACCGATCTCGGCCGCATGGCCCAGGCGGCGGGCATCCGCGTGATCTCGTTCCGCCACGAGCAGAACGCGGGCTACGCCGCGGCGATCGCCGGTTATCTCAACAAGAAGCCCGGCATCTGCCTGACCGTCTCCGCGCCGGGCTTCCTCAACGGCCTCACCGCGCTCGCCAATGCGACGACGAACTGCTTCCCGATGATCCTGATCTCGGGCTCGTCCGAACGCGAGATCGTCGATCTGCAGCAGGGCGACTACGAGGAGATGGACCAGCTCGCGATCGCCAAGCCCTTGTGCAAGGCGGCCTATCGTGTTCTCCATGCCGAGGATATCGGCATCGGTATCGCGCGGGCGATCCGCGCCGCGGTCTCGGGCCGTCCGGGCGGGGTCTATCTCGACCTGCCGGCGAAGCTCCTTGGCCAGGCGATCGACGCCGAGAAGGGCGCGCGCTCGCTCGTCAAGGTGATCGATGCCGCGCCGGCGCAGATTCCGGCCCCGGCGGCCGTCGCGCGCGCGCTCGAGGTGATCCGGAGCGCCAAGCGCCCGCTCGTGATCCTCGGCAAGGGCGCGGCCTACGCGCAGGCCGACGACGCGATCCGGAGCTTAGTCGAGCGAAGCGGCATCCCCTATCTGCCGATGAGCATGGCGAAGGGCCTTCTCCCCGACGATCATCCCCTGTCGGCGGGCGCGGCGCGCTCGCTCGTGCTCCAGGAAGCCGACGTCGTCGTGATGATCGGTGCGCGGCTCAACTGGCTCCTCTCGCACGGCAAGGGCAAGCAATGGGGCGCGCCCGGCTCGAAGCGGTTCGTCCAGATCGACATCGAGCCGCGCGAGATGGACAGCAATGTCGAGATCGCGGCGCCGGTCGTCGGCGATATCGGCTCGTGCGTGTCGGCCCTCCTGACCGCGATGGGAAGCGGCTGGCAGGCCGCGCCGGCCGAATGGGTCAAGGAGGTTCGCTCGAAGGCCGAGGACAACATCGCGCGGATGGCGCCGCGGCTCATGAACAACAACGCGCCGATGGATTATCACGGCGCGCTCGGCGCGCTCCGCACCATCGTCAAGGATCGCCCCGACGCGTTCCTGGTCAATGAGGGCGCCAATACGCTCGACTTCGCCCGCTCGATTATCGACATGTATCGGCCGCGCAAGCGCCTCGACGTCGGCACGTGGGGCGTGATGGGGATCGGCATGGGCTTCTCGATCGCCGCGGCGGTCGAGACCGGCAAGCCCGTGCTCGCCGTCGTCGGCGACAGCGCGTTCGGCTTCTCCGGCATGGAGGTCGAGACGATCTGCCGCTACAAGCTGCCGGTCTGCGTCGTCGTGTTCAACAACAACGGCATCTATCGCGGCTCGGACGTCAACCCGGGCGGCGGGTCGGATGCGGCGACCACCGTCTTCGTCAAGGGTGCTCGCTACGACAGGATGATGGAGGCGTTCGGCGGCAGAGGTGTCAACGCGACGACGCCGGACGAGCTCGCGCGCGCCGTCAACGCCGCCCTGGATTCCGGCACGCCCACGCTCGTCAACGCCGTCATCGACGAGAACGCCGGCACCGAGAGTGGCCGCATCGGCAATCTCAATCCGCAGAGCGTCGTGAAGAAGAAGTGACGCGACGCGCCGTCTGCAATAGCTCAATCCCTGGAGCCCACAATGAAAGCGCTTGAAGGCATCAAGGTTCTCGATTTCACCCACGTGCAGTCGGGGCCGACCTGTACCCAGCTCCTCGCATGGTTCGGCGCCGACGTGATCAAGGTCGAGCGGCCCGGCGTCGGCGATGCGACCCGCAAGCAGCTCGTCGACGTCCCCGGCGCCGACAGCCTCTATTTCACGATGCTGAACCACAACAAGCGCTCGATCGAGATCGATTCCAAGAACGAGATGGGCAAGAAGGTGCTGACGCGCCTGATCGAGGAGTGCGATGTCCTGGTCGAGAACTTCGCGCCCGGCGCGATCGACCGCATGGGCTTCTCCTGGGAGCGCGTGCATAAGATCAACCCGCGCATCATCATGGCCTCGATCAAAGGCTTCGGCCCGGGCCAGTACGAGGACTGCAAGGTCTACGAGAACATCGCGCAGTGCGCCGGCGGCTCGGCATCGACGACGGGCTTCCGCGACGGCCCGCCGGTCGTCACCGGCGCCCAGATCGGCGATTCCGGAACCGGCGTCCATCTCTGCCTCGGCATCGTCACCGCGCTGTTCCAGCGCGAGCGGTCCGGCCGCGGCCAACGCGTCACCGTCGCGATGCAGGACGCCGTCCTCAATCTCGCGCGTGTCAAGATGCGCGACCAGCAACGGCTCGCCGCCGGCCCGCTCACCGAGTATTCGCAGTTCGGCGAAGGCATACCCTTTGGCGACACCGTGCCGCGCGCGGGCAACGATTCGGGCGGCGGCCAGCCCGGCCGCATCCTCAAGTGCAAGGGCTGGGAAACCGATCCGAATGCCTACACCTATTTCATCTGCCAGGCGCCGGTGTGGGAGAAGATCTGCGACCTGATCGGCGAGCCGGGCTGGAAGACCGATCCCGGCTACGCGACGCCGCCGGCGCGGCTCGACAAGCTCAACCTCATCTTCGAGCGCATCGAGCGCTGGACCATGACCAAGACCAAGGTCGAGATCATGGATCTGTGCAACCCGCTCGACATTCCGGTCGGCCCGATCCTCTCGATGAAGGAGATCGCCGCCGACGACGGGCTGTTCGCGACCGGCACGATGGTCCGCGTCGACCATCCGGAGCGGGGGCCCTACCTCAGCGTCGGCTGCCCGATCAAGATGTCGGAGAGCCCGACCGATGTCGTTCGCTCGCCGCTCCTCGGCGAGCACACGACCGAGGTGCTCACCGACGTGCTCGGCTTCGCGGGCGAAGAGCTGCAGCGCATCATCGCCTCGGGCGCGGTCGGCAAGGTCAAGGCCGCGGCCGCCGAATAGGATCGCGCGCATCGCGACGGTGTCCGCCGGTCGGCGCGACGCCGACCGCGGGCGTGCGCGCGCCCATTTCGGCGCGGGCGCCGTGACGCCGGCGTGACCGGATCGCGGTCGGCCACCATTGTCTCGCCGCACCAATCCGGCCAAAATCGCAATCCGCAGAATAGCAATCTAAGGTCGCGCAGGAAAAAGCGACCCCATAACCGGGAGGAAGTCATGTCGTTCGAGACCTTGCGTCAAACCCGCCGCCTCGCCGCCACCGCGCTTGCCGGCGTACTCGCGTTCGGAGGGTCGGCGACGGCCCAGGAATTCGTCATGAAGCTCAGCAACGTGACGATCAACGACCCGAACCACGAACACATCAAGATGTTCAAGCAGCGGATCGAGGCCGCGACCAACAACCGGATCCGCGCCGATCTGTTTCCCGCCGCCCAGCTCGGCGGCATCCCGCGGCTGATCGAGGGCATCCAGCTCGGCACCATCGAATGGTTCTCGACGCCGCCCTCGTTCCTCAAGGGCGTCGATCCGCGCTTCCAGCTGATCGAGAGCCCCGGCGCCTTCGACAACACCGCGCACGCCCACAAGGTCATCACCGATCCGGCCTTCCGCGAGCCCTTCGTCAATGCCGGCGTCGCCAAGGGCGTCAAGGCGGTCAGCGTCTGGATGTATGGCGGGACCTCCTATGCGTCGACGGTGCCGCTCCGCCGTCTCGAGGACTTCCGTGGCAAGAAGCTCCGCGTGCTCGCGACCAAGCTCGAGACCGATCTGATGAGCCGTCTCGGCGCCGCCGGCGTCCCGATCGACTTCGCCGAGGTCCTGCCCGCGCTCCAGCAGAAGACGGTCGACGGCGTGCGCAGCAACATGGCGGTGATGACGGGGTCGCGCTACTTCACAGTGACCAAGTTCATCACGGTCACCAACGACACCTTCATCCCGATCGTCGCCTTTGTATCGACCGCCTTCCTCAACAAGCTGCCGCCCGATCTTCGCGCCGCGGTGGAGACCATCGGCCGCGAGCTCGAGCAACCGTCGTTCGATTTCGCAATGGAGTTCGAGAAGAAGACCGCGGCCGTGTGGCGGGAGAACGGCGCCGAGGTGATCTCGCTGCCCGAGGCCGACCAGGCGCGGCTGATGCAGCAGGCGAAGGCGGCGACCGAGGAATTCATCGCCACCCAGCCCGAGATCAAGGACCTCTATAACGTGATGGTGCAGACCGCCGCGAAGCACCGCGCCCGATAGGGTTGCGCCGTCAGCGCCGGGCGATCGGCTGGGCGGCTGTGATCACGCGGATCCAGTCGCCCGGCTGCCACACGCGCATCTCGACCCGGAGTGTGCGCGTGCCGACGCCCGAATAGCGATCGGGGCTCTCAAAGCCCCGATGGGCGAAGCCTTCGGGCGGATAGAGCGTGCCGGGCGCGCCGAGGAGCGCGCTCGATTCCGCCTCGAGCCGACCAGCCACGTCCGACATCACGCCGATCACGATGCCGTCGAAGGTCCAGTCATTGGTGCCGTGCCGCGGGCCGTCGACGGATCGTTGGTTGAACAGGATCAGATGGCTCGACACGCGCGTCCCGGCCGGAATGGTCCCCTGGTCGACCGCGAGGTCGCGGGGCAGGATCAGGTTCTGCCGTTCGTCGAAGCCGAGCACGTGGTCGTCGTCGGCGATGCCGGCGTCGAGCGCCTCGGCGGGCGCGGCGATGATCCGCCCCAGCGTTCCCGACACCGGCTCGACCAATAGGATCGCGGCCGGCACCGGTTCGGCGGCAAGGAGCGACACGAGCGCGGCCAAGCTCGCGGCCGCGCGCCTCGGTGTGATCACGCCGATGCAGCCGGACCCCTGGGCGGGCCGAGATCGTCGTAGACGGCGTCGTAGTCAAACACCCAGCCCGGGTCCATCGGGTTCCGCAGCCACTTGTTGTCGCGCGAGTGCTTCTGGACCATCGAGGCGCGATCCTTCCGGCTCATCTCGTAGAGCTTGAAGGCGGCCTGGTGGTCGTCGCCATGCTGGTCGAGGCAGCGGGCGAGGATCGCCGCGTCCTCGATCGCGATCGCGGCGCCCTGGCCCATGTGCGGCTTCATCGGGTGGCAGGCATCGCCCAGGAGCACGATGCGGCCCCGGCTCCACAGCGGCAGCGGCTCGCGGTCCCAGAGCGGCCATTTGGTGACGTTCTTCGCCACGTCGAGAAGACGCTGGACCTCGGGATGAAAGCCCTTGAACGCCGCGCGCAGCTCGTCGAGATCGGCATCGACATAGGAGAAGCCGAAATCCCATTCCGGCTCCGGCACGCCGGTCACGAAGTAGATCTCGTCGCGGTTCTTGTCGAGGTAATAGACGACGATGTGGGTGTCGCGGTGCGCATCGTCGGACCACCACTTGGTGATGTCGGCGGGCTTGATGTCGCCGATGTCGCGCGTCTTCATGATGCAGCGATGGCCGACATAGCCCGTGTATTTCGGGAGCTCGGTTCCGAGCAGCGTCTCGCGCACGCGCGAGTTGATGCCGTCGGCGCCGATCACGATGTCGGCCTCATCGCGCGTGCCGTCCTCGAACTCGAGGTGCACGGTCTTGCCGCGCTCGGCGATGGTGACGAGCTTCTTCGCATAGGCGAGCGAGCCGTGCTCGACCTCCTCGAGCAGGGTGGCGTGGAAGTCACCACGATGGATCACCATATAGGGCGCGCCGTACTTCTTCTCGGCGACGCTCCGGAACGGGTACTCGGCCATGGTGCGCCCGGTGTTCCACTCCCGGCTCATCCAGGAGACGGGATTGAGCCCGATCTCGAGGAGGCGCCGCTCGACGCCGATATAGCGGAGCACCTTCATCACGTTGGGGCCGAGATTGATGCCGGCGCCGAGGCGGGCGAACTCGGGGGCCTGCTCGTAGATGCGGACGTTGCAATATCCCTTGATCTGGAGGATCGCGCCGGCGACCAGACCGCCGAGGCCGGCGCCGATCACGGCGATACGCGTTTGCCTGTCCATGCTCTCAGTCTCCTCGTCCGCGACGCGTGGTGCACCGTCGGGCACCATATTGCCACGCCACCGGGCGGCGCGGCGAGATCCGGTCTCAACCGCCCAGATAGGCCTTGAGCAGGCTATCGTCCTTGAGGAGATCGCGCGAGTCCCCCGACACCGCGACCCGCCCGGTCTCCAGCACATAGGCCCGGCTCGCCAGCCGGAGCGCCATGTTGACGTTCTGCTCGACCAGGAGGACTGTCACCCCGTCCTTGTAGATGTCGCGGATGATCGCGACAACCTCTTGAACGAGGATCGGCGAGAGGCCGAGCGAGGGCTCGTCGAACATGACGAGCTGGGGGGCCGACATCAACGCGCGCGCGATGGCGAGCATCTGCTGCTCGCCGCCCGACAGCGTGCCGGCCATCTGCCGCCGCCGTTCGTGGAGGCGCGGGAAACGGTCCAGCATCTTGGCGAGCGTCGCGGCGATCCCGGCCTTGTCGCGGCGGAGATAGGCCCCCATCTCGAGGTTCTCCTCGACCGTCATCTGGGGCCAGATCTTGCGTTCCTCGGGGCAGTGCGCGATCCCGAGCTTGACGATCTCCGACGCGCTCTGCCGGTCGATGCGCGCCTTGTTGAACGTGATCGTGCCGAGATGCGGCCGCATCAGGCCGGAAACGGTCCGGAGCACGGTGCTCTTGCCGGCCCCGTTCGCGCCGACCAGCGCGACGAGCTCGCCCGGCTCCACCGTCATGGAGACGCCGGAAAGCGCATTCACGCTGCCGTAGCGGGCGTGGACGTTGTCGAGGACGAGCATGGCCGCCGCCCTCAGGCCGGCGTCGCCGGGGCTTCGTCCTCGAAGCCACGGCCGAGATAGGCCTCGATCACCTGCTCGTGCTGGCGGACGTGCTCGGGCGAGCCCTCGGCGATCTTCTCGCCGAAATTCATGACGACGACGCGGTGGGAAACCTCCATGACGACGTTCATGTCGTGCTCGACGATCAGGATGGTGATGCCGCGCGTGCCGGCGATCTCGCGCAGGAGCGTGACGAGGCGCGCCGATTCCTCGGTGTTGAGCCCGGCCGCCGGCTCGTCGAGGAGGAGCATGCGCGGGCCGGCGCCGAGCCCGATCGCGAGCTCGAGCAGGCGAAGCTCGCCATAAGCGAGGTTCTCCGCGGTCATGTCGCGGCGATGGCCGAGGCCGAGAAAGCCCATCACCTCCTCGGCCGCCGCGTGGGCGGTCGCCTCGCGCGCGGCGACCGCACGGTCGCGGAACCAGGTCTTCCACAGCGGTACGCGCGCCTTGAGATAGTGGGCGGCGACGATGTTGTCGAAGACCGAGAGCGCCGGGAACACGTTGGTGATCTGGAAGGTGCGCACCAGGCCGAGGCCGGCGATCGTGTGCGGCTTGAGGCCGACGATGTCCCGGCCGGCGAAGCGGATGCGGCCGGAGCTCGGCGGCAGATAGCCGGTGACGAGGTTGAACACGGTCGTCTTGCCGGCGCCGTTGGGGCCGATGAGGCTCACGATCTCGCCGTCGTCGACCGCGAGCGAGATGTCGCGGACCGCCTGGAGCCCGCCGAAGGACTTGGAGAGGACGTCGATCTCGAGGAGCGCCATCGGCGGTTCCCGTCAGGCCGTCCCGGTCTTGCCGGCGCCCGGCCACCAGCCGCGCCGGCGGAGGAGGTCGGGGACCGAGACGAGGCCGCGCGGGAAGAACAGGATCGACAGCATCAGGAGGAGCCCGAACAGGCTGAGCCGGATCTCGCGCGCGAAGCGGAGCTCCTCGACGACGATAGTGATGATCGCTGCCCCGATCACCGGCCCGACGATCGTGCCGCGACCGCCGACCGCGATCATGATCAGCATCGTCACCATGAAGCCGAAGCCGTACACGTCCGGTCCGACATAGGAGATGTAGTGGGCGTAGAACCAGCCCGACAGCCCGGCGAAGAACGCGCCGAGCACGAACGCCACCATCGAGTAGTAGAACGGATCGATGCCGACCGACTGGGCAAGGCGCGGGTTCTCGCGGATCGCGACGGAGGCGCGACCCATCGCGGAGTAGACGAAGCGGTGCTTGGCCCAGAGCGTGATCACGACGAGGACGAGCGCGACGTAATAGAAGTGCGTCTTCGAGGAGAAGTCGACCATAACCTCGCCGCCGAGCACGATCGACGGGCGCGGGATGTTGGGGAAGCCGAGCGGGCCGCGCGTCACCTCCTCCCAGTTGATCACGACGAGGCGCAGCACCTCGGCGAAGGCGAGCGTGATCAGGACGAAATAGTGCCCGTCGAGGCGGAGCGTGATGTAGCCGATGACGAACCCGGCCACCGCGGCGGCGAGGCCTGCGATGATCATCGCGGTCCAGACGCTCCAGCCGGCATCGAGCGTCAGCATCGCCGCCGCATAGCAGCCGATGCCGAAGAACGCCGCGTGGCCGAGCGAGAGCTGGCCGATATAGCCGGTCACGATGTTCAGGCTCGAGGCCAGAACCGTGTAGAACAGCACCATGATCATGAGGTGCATGAAGTACTCGCCGCGGAACACGAGCGGCAGGGCGATCGCCGCGGCGAGGAGCGCGAGGAGCGGCAGGCGCTGGCTCGACATGGCCTAGCGACCCGGTCGCGGCGCGAAAAGGCCGTAAGGCCGGAACAGGAGGATGAAGATCACGAGCGCGAAGCCGATCACGTCCATGTAGCCGGTCGAGACGAAGCCGCCCCACAGGCTCTCGACGACGCCGAGGAGAAGGCCGCCGGCGACCGCGCCGGGGAGATTGGTCATGCCGCCCAGGATCACCACGACGAAGGCCTTGAGCGTCGCGAGCTCGGCGGTCGAGGGGTGGATGACGAAAACGGCGCCGAGAAGGACGCCCGCGATCGCGGCCATCGCCGTGCCGAGCGCGAAGGTCAGGGTGTAGACGCGCTCCACATTGACGCCGACGAGAGCGGCCGCCTCCTTCTGCTGGAAGGTCGCGCGCATCGCCCGGCCGAGACGGGTCTTCTGGATCAGGATGTGGGTTGCGACGATCGCGACCGCGCCGACCACGATCGCGAACAGCCGACCCTCGGTGATCACGATCTCGCCGATGATGATGGGCTTGCGCGAGAACGGCGCATCGAGGCCCTGCGGCGAGGTGCCGAAGGTCAAGAGCATCGTGTTGATCAGGAAGATCGAGAGGCCGATCGTGACGAGCGCGGTCGACAGGAGATGCTGGCCGCGCAGCGGGCGGATGAGGAGATAGTCCGTCGCCGCGCCGAAGGCGAACATCAGCGCGACGACGATCACGATCGTCAGATAGAAATCGACGCCGAGCACGTTGCAGAACGCGTAGGCGACGACCCCGCCCATGACGAAGAACTCGCCATGGGCGAAGTTTACGACCTCCATCAGCCCGAAGATCATGGCGAGCCCGAGCGCCATGAGGGCGTAGAACGAGCCGGTGACGAGCCCGTTCACCAGGAACTGGAGCGCGACATCAAGCACGGGGTGCGCGCTCCGGGTCGCGGCCGGTGCGCCGGCCGGTCAGGCAGTCCATGGCCAACGCGTCCGGCGGCTCAGTCGTACGGGCTCTTGGCGACGCCGGTCGCGCGGATATGCGGGACCTTGTCCTTGAGCTCGACGAGGACGAGCTCCCAGCCATAGGCCTGGTGGTGGCTGTCGAACTTGATGCGGCCGTTGGGTGCCTGGACGTCGGTCTTGGTGAGCGCCTCGCGGATCTTGTCGGGCTCGGCCGCGCCGGCGCGGGCGATCGCCTGGGCGATGACGTTGATGGTGGTGTAGCCGCCGGCGGAATATTTGCCCGGGTCGGTGTTGAAGACCTTCTTGAAATTGTCGACGAACATCTTGTTTGCGTCGCCTGTCGCGGTCGAGGCATAGACGACGCCGGCGAAGACGCCGTTGGCCGCATCGCCCGCAAGGTTCATGAAGGTCGGCGTCGCCCACGCGCCGACGCCGAAGATCTTCGATTTGAGGCCGAGCTCACGCGCCTGCTTGGTGATGATGGAGCCGGCCTGGGTCTCGGCGACGACGATGACGACGTCGGGGTTGGCGGCGCGGATCTTGGTCAGCGGGGTGTAGAAATCGTTCGCCGTGCGGTCGACATATTCGATGCTCATGGTCTTGGCGCCGATCTTCTCGAAGGTCTCCTTGAAGGCGCCGACCGTGCCGCGACCCCAGTCGTCGTTGACGGCGAGATAGTAGATGTTCTTCAGCCCCATCTTCTCGTAGAGGATGGCGGCGAAGGCCTGCGCCGTCATCAGCTCGGATTCGGCGTTGCGGAAGAACCAGGACTGCTTCGCCTCGGTGAGCTTCGGGCTCGACGAGACGCCGGTAATGAGCGGCACCTTGTTGCGTTCGGCGACCGGCATGACGGCGAGCGTCGCGCCCGAGCAGAACGCGCCCATGACGACCGGGACCTTGTCGCGCACCATCAGCTTCTCGGCGGCGGTGACGGAATCGGCCGGCTTGCATTGGCCGTCCTCGACGACGAGCTCGAGCTTCTTGCCGAGGACGCCGCCCTTGGCGTTGATCTCGTCGACGGCGAGCTTCGCGCCGTTGACCGAATTGTTGCCGTCGAAGGCGAGCGGTCCGGTGATCGGCTTGATCACGCCGATCCGGATCGTATCCGTCTGGGCGAGCGCGCCGCCCGCGAGGACCGCGACCGCGGCGACCGCGGTCGCGAGACCAGTCATCGTCTTGGTCATGATCGTCTCTCCCTCATTGGGCCGGTCCATCGCCGCAATCGGGCGCGCCGGCATCCTTGGTTATGGGCCGTCGTCAGCGGTTGCCGCGTTCTTCGAACCAGAGGCCGAGGCGTTCCTGCGCGGCGCGATCGGAATAGCTGAACAGCACCGCCTCGCCGGCGATCTCGTGATGGTGCCACTGCCAGCTCGGCACTACGAACACGTCGTTGGGCTCCCAGTCAAGCGTCGTGCCGCCGACGACGGTGCGCCCGTGTCCCTCGACGACGACGAAGACGGCGCCGTCCGTCGAGCGGTAGGGCGCGGTCGTCATGCCCGACGGCAGGATTTGCAGGTGGGCCGCCATGGTCGTCATCGCGTGGTCGCCGGTGGTCGGGTTGACGTAGCGCACCTTCCACCCGTCATAGGGATCGCACGCCTCGGTCGCGCGCAGGGAATCGAGCGCGCCGCGGGTCGCCGCATAGGGGTAGGCATACATCCGATAGTCGAGCGGCTGCGGACGGTAGGACGCGGGGACTACGCCCGAGCCGTAGCGGCCGCGCGTGCTGCCGACGGGGCGGGTGACCGGGAACTCGTCCTGGGTGAAGCTGTGGAAGAAGGTCGATTCGAAGATGCCGCAGAGCCCGACGTCGAGCGCATCGAACCAGATCACCGGCGGGGTGCCCGGGCCGCCCTCGTGGCCGTGGTGGTGCCACAGCCCGGGCGGCTGGATGATCAGATCGCCCCGTTTCATGTAGATCTTCTCGCCGTCGATGGCGGTGAACGCGCCGTCGCCCTCGAGGAAGAGACGGAACGCCGTCTGGGTGTGACGGTGCGCGGGCGCGATCTCGCCCGGCAGCATGATCTGATAGTCGCCCGAGATCGTCTGCGTGATGCCGTGCGCGGCACCGGTGAGGCCGGGGTTGTGCAGGAGGAGGGCGCGGCGCTCGGCCTCCTTGGCGCTGATGACGCGCACCGATTCGAGAAGATGCGGCTTGATCTCGCGGAAATGCCACACCGCCGGCAAACACGGCGTCTTCGGCTCAGCCGGCGCGTAGATCGGCATCACCTTCCACGCCGGCAACAGGTTGAGGGGCGCGACGCGGCCGAAATAGGCTTCCTGTTCCTGGGAAGCGCCGGACGTGCTGGCCATGGGATCCCTCCGCGCAGGCTGCTGCAACAGGCTGAACGCGGCGGCCATCGTGGCCCCACCTCCGGCGCGAGTCCAGAACCAATCTGCGCCGGCCGCGGCGATCAACGACCGGGCGCGCGGAGCTCCTTCGGCACCACCTCGCCGTCCTTGACGATCAGCTCGCCGTCGAGCGTCAGCGTGCAGCCGCGCAGCGGCATGTCGAGATGGCACGGCGTGTCGTTGGTGCCGCCGAGCTCCGAGTTCGGTCCGGTCGAGAACAGGACGTTGCCGTAATAGGCGAGCGCGTCCATGCCGATCTCCTTCTGCGGATCGGCGACCGCCATGTGATGCCAGTCTGCGCGGTCGTTGAGCCCCCAGCCGATATGCGAGATCGCGTAGGCGCGCTTGTCGTTGAAGCTCTTCATGTAGTTGCGGATCAAGGACGCCTCGAGGCCGGTGCCCTCGACATTGGTCACATAGCCCTTCTCGATCGTGAACTTGACCGGGCTTTCGACATAGCGGCGGAACGCGCAGATGATGTCGCCCGGGCCCATCACGACCTGGCCATTGACGCCGTCGTCGTGGGCGCCGGTGAACATGAAGCCCGACGGCCAGTGATCCCAGCGGCCCGGCGAATCCGTGAAGCCGTACTCGGTCATCACCGGATAGGCGCCGAGCCGGTAGGTCACGTCGGTGCCGTGCGGCGAGGTGATGCGCATGACCTTGCCGTTCTTGAGAAGACTCGCGCCGACCTCGACGCGCCGGCGGAGCTCCGCATTCGGGAACATCCGCGTCAGCACCTCGACCGGCTCGAGGACGAGGAGCATGCGCGTGCCCGAATTGGTGATCTCGAGCTGCTCCTCCGAGAACAGGAGGAACATCAGGTCGATCACGATATCGGCGCCCTTGAGCGCCTCGATCGCCGGCCGGTTTCCGGCGAGGCTTGTTTTTCCCATGTTGCCGGCGAAGCCGCCGAACTGGAGCTTGGGTGGCAGGTTGATATGAAACGTCGTCGCGCCGAGCTGCTGGCCGGCGGTGAGAAAGGCCTGCGCGTAGTCGGCGCGAACCTCGCCCTCCGACAAGACCGCCATCGTCTGACCGGGTCCGACCTTGCAGAGCTCGAGCTCCGCCTTGAAGAGCGAGACCATCGCCGCATCCGCCGCCATCACTGCCTCCCTCGATCGTGGATGCGGTCAGTTTCGGCGCGTCCTCGGGCGGGTGTCAAGGAAGCCCCGACGACGACGAGCCCCGGTCGGCGACCGGGGCTCGCGGCGGGACGGTGGGTGGATGGTTCGGACGCTACTGGATGGACGAGCTCTGCATGCGCGTCTCGGGCAGCCGCTTGAACGTGACGGTGCCAACCGGGACGACCTCGCCGTTCCGCTGGAAATGCGACGTGGTGAGAAGCCGGATCGGCTCGTGCGGGCTGTTCTCGGCGCCCTTCATGGCGAAGGTGGTGCCGGCGTTGGTTCCGGCATCCCAGCCGTAGATGGTGACGGCGAGCGTGTCGACCCAGCGGTGGCCGTCGTGGAGCTGGACGTTGGCGGCGCCGGTGAACCAGTCGGGGCTCGGCGCGATCATCGTCACGAGCGAGACGAACGGGTGCGTATCCTTCACCTCGAGCGTCGCCGTCAGCGCACCCGGCAGGGCGTTGAGGGGCCCGGTCGTGAAGATCGCATCGACGTGCCCCGCCTGCTTCGCCGCGGCGACCTCGGAATCGAGCGGGTCGAGCTTGCCCATCTCCGCGACGCGCTGGATGCCTTTGGTCGCCGGGTCGCCGGCCTTGAACATGCGGTAGCCCGCGTTGTGCGAGACCCCGAGCGTCGGGCTGAAATGCGCGTTCGACGGATACTCGACCGGGTGCATCTCGCGGGTCCATTTGCCCTCGATCGTGATTTCGTACTTGTGTACGCGGCGGTGAGAAACTCTGCCACAGGAGCGGCGCCGTATTCTAGCCCGGCCGATCGGTGCACCAGGAGAGCGTCCCATGACGATGCAGAAGAACCTCGCCGGTCTCGCTTTCCTGGCCGCCCTGGGCGTCGCGCCGGCATCGGCACAGGACCCGGTCGCGATCGTCCAGGACGTGAGCGGTGGGCCGCGCAATGTGCGGTTCATGGACTACGTGACACCGGGCCAGGTGATCGAGCTCGGGAGCGGCGGATCGCTCACGCTCGGCTATTTCCGCCCCTGCCGGCAGGAGACGATCGTCGGCGGCACGGTCACGGTCGGCGCGGACGAATCGCGTGTGGTCGGCGGCCGGATGTCGGGCGAACGGGTCGAGTGCGACGGCGGCCAGCTCAAGCTGACCACGAGCGCCGCCGGCAAGGGCGCGGTGATGGCGTTCCGCGCGCCGCGCCCAGGCGGCCAGAGCGGGGGCGTCGACCAGCCGAGCGTCACCATCCATGCGCTCTGCCCGCTGTTCAAGGTGCCGGCCAATGCGACCGAGGTGACCATCGCGCGGCTCGACAGGCAGGGGCCGCGCATCGTGGTCCCGGTGCGGAACGGCTTCGCCGATCTCCTCGGCGCCGCGCCCTCGCTCGCCGCCGGCGGCGTCTACCGCGCCTCGGCCGGCGCCGAACGGATCGTGTTCCGCGTCGACCCCAAGGCAAGCGCGCCGACCGGACCGATGCTCTCCCGCCTGGTCCCGTTCTGACGGATGCGGCTGCGCGATGCCCTGGTCGTCGCCGCCGTGGTGGCGGTGGCGAACGGCCTCACCGCGCTCCCTGCCTTCCGCTGGGTCGACGGCCTCTCGACCGATCTCACGTTCTGGCTCCGCCATCAGGCGTTCGGCGCGCGGCATGCGCCCGACACCTCGCCCACCGTCGTCGTCGCGATCGACGAGGAGACCTATCGCCAGCCGCCGTTCCGAGACCGGCCGCAGGCGATGTGGACGCCCGAGATCGCGCGCGTCCTCCAGGCGGTGATCGAGGGTGGCGCGCGCGTGGTCGGCTTCGATCTCATCTTTCCGACCTCGGTCGAGCGCCATGTCCCCGGCTTCGAGCGCGAGTTTCTGCTCGCGCTCCGCGACGGTGCGCGCGCGGGCAAGGTCGTCCTCGGCAAGGTGCAGCACCAGGCGAAGCCGATCAGCCCGTTTCCCGCCCAGAGGTTCGCCGTCGGCCACGAGCGGAACATCCGATCGGTCAACGTGATCGAGGACGAGGACGGGATCATTCGCCGCGTGCCGCTCTGGTTCCGCACCGTTGACCGCACGCGGGGCGAGCGGCGCGAGCCGTCGATGGCGGTCGAGATCGCGGCGCGGGCGCTCGGCGTCGAGCCGGTGATCGAGGCGGACGGCACGGTTCGGCTCGGCGACCGGCGGCTCGCGGCGCCGGAAGACAAGGGCGTGATCGTCAATTTCGACGGCGGCAACGCGATCCCGACCTATTCGCTGGTCGATCTCTTCCAGTGCGCCGATGCGGACTATTTCCGCCGCCACTTCGCCGGCAAGGCGGTGATGATCGGCGTCGTGCTCGATGTCGAGGACCGCAAGCTCTCCTCGAAACGCCTCATCACCGCGCCCGAGACGCGCGACTTGCCGCCGCGCTGCACGGTCCCGGTCGACCATGCGATGTATGTCGACCGCGTGCGCGACACGATCCCCGGGGTTACGCTCCTCGGCGCCGCGGTCAACGACATCGTGCGCGGCGAGACCGCGCGAGCGCCCGAGCGCGCTGCGACGGTCGCGATCGGGGTCGCGCTCGCGGGCGCGGCGGGCATCGCGGTTCTCGTCTTGTCGCCGGTGGTGGGCTGGCTCGCTTATCTCGCCGGCATAGCGGTCTGGATCGGCGCGGTCACGCTCGCGTTCCGGACCGGGCTTCTCCTGCCGCTACTCGCGCCGATCGTCGCCGCCGGCCTCGCGGTCGCGATCCTCTACGCCTGGCGCTTCGCCGTCGCCGACCGCGACAAGCGCTTCCTCCGTCGCGCGTTCTCGCTATATCTGCCCGAGCCCGAGGTCGAGCGGCTGGCCTCATCCGGCACCATTCCAGCGCTCGGCGGCGAAGAGCGTGAGCTCACGATCCTGTTCACCGACATCGAGGGCTTCACCGCGATCAGCGAGACCCACACGCCTGAGACGCTGGTCGCCGGGCTCAACGCCTATCTCTCCGCGCTCGGCACGATCGTCGAGGCGCATGGCGGCATCGTCGACAAGTACATGGGCGACGGCCTGATCGCCGTGTTCGGCGCCCCGATCGCCGATCCCGACCATGCGCGCCACGCGGTCGAGGCCGCGTGCGCGATCGCCAGTTCTGCGGACCTCGGCACCGCGCTCGCGCCCGGCCTCCGGACGGGCATCGGGGTGAACTCGGGCGAGGCGGTGGTCGGCAATGTCGGCTCGGCACGCCGGCTCAACTACACCGTGATGGGTGATGCCGTGAACCTCGCCTCCCGCCTCGAGGGCGCCAACAAGGCCTATGGCACGACCGTCCTCGTCAGCGAACGGACGCGGCTTCTGTGCGGTGCGGCGATCGGCTTCCGCGAGATCGACACCACGCGCGTGGTCGGCCGCGCCGCGCCGGTCGTCCTCCATAGCCCGGCCGATCCGAATGCGCCGATCGCGGCCTATGCCGATGCGCTCAAGGCCTACCGGGCCGGCGCGTTCGACCGCGCGGCGGCAGGGTTCGCGGCGCTCGCGAGTGCCGATCGGCCCGCCCGCGCGATGGCGGC
>VGEU01000065.1 GCA_016869145.1 Alphaproteobacteria bacterium
AGGCCAGCATCGGAGGTGACCCGAGATCCGTGGAACTCCAGCTTCAGGCGACGGTCGAAAATGGGCCGCAGAGAACGCCGATCCGATTCACCCTCCGGGTTCCCCATCCGAGCCGCCCTCCAACACCCTTAAGACCATGAGTCTTATATCAGAAATAGGCCACTCAGGCATCAGCTATACCGGTCACTTGGGAAATGCGGGCTCAGCGCAGCCTTCCTCGCCGCCGCCCTCATCTACTGAAGCAAATGAGTCCAGACCCTAGGATATTTGGGGCCGGGACACTCAGGACCGGTATGTTTGGGGCCGGGACATTTAGGGAACGTCCCTCCGTCCGGCTTGAAAATCAGCGCGTGAGGGTCTATCAAGCCGGCCATGCGGGCGCGCCCTCGGGCGGGCCTGTAAATCCGCACGCGGATCGAGGTGCCGGGGGTCGCTCCGGGGCCGGGCCGGTGCCGCCGCCGAGAGGCTTCCGGCCTCGCGGCGCGGCCGATATCCGCTGAGGCCCAACCGGACAAGGATCAGGGACAATGACATTCCCGACGTTCAGCATGCGCCAGCTGCTCGAGGCCGGCGTCCATTTCGGCCATCACACCCGGCGCTGGAACCCCAAGATGGAGCCGTATCTGTTCGGGGTCCGGAACGGCGTCCACGTCATCGACCTGCAGCAGACGGTCCCCATGCTCCACGCCTCGCTCGCCGCGGTGCGCGACATCGTCGCCCGCGGTGGCCGCGTGCTGATGGTCGGCACCAAGCGCCAGGCGAGCGACATCGTCGCCGAGGCCGCCTCGCGCTGCGGCCAGTATTACGTCAATCACCGTTGGCTCGGCGGTACGCTGACCAACTGGAAGACCATCACGGTCTCGATCAAGCGGCTGCGCGAACTCGACGAGCGGCTTTCCGAAGAGGGCTCCGGCCTCACCAAGAAGGAGACGCTCAATCTCACCCGCGAGCGCGAGAAGCTGCAGCGCGCGCTCGGCGGCATCAAGGAGATGGGCGGACTCCCCGACATCATGTTCGTGATCGACACCAACAAGGAATCGATCGCGGTCGCCGAGGCGAACAAGCTCGGCATCCCGGTCGCGGCGGTGATCGACAGCAATTCCAATCCGGACGGCATCCTCTACCCGATCCCCGGCAACGACGACGCCATCCGCTCGATCGCGCTCTACTGCGATCTCGTTGCCCGCTCGGTGCTCGACGGGTTGCAGCAGGAGGCGATCGCGACCGGCACCGATATCGGCGAATCCGAGGCCGGTCCGGGCGAGGCGATGCCCGCGGACGCCGCGCCGGAGGGCGAAGCCGCGGCGGGCGCGGCCCACTAGCGTTCATCGCCACGACATCCGTCGCGGCGATCCACGAACGATGCGCGAGCGCGTGCCGCCGGATGGCGGCGTCGATGCGCCTGTATCATGGGAGTCGAGCATGGCCGAGATAACCGCGTCCCTGGTGAAAGAGCTCCGCGAGCGCACCGGCGCGGGAATGATGGATTGCAAGAAGGCGCTGGGTGAGAGCAACGGCGTCCTCGAGGAAGCGATCGACTGGCTGCGCAAGAAGGGGCTCGCCGCCGCCGCCAAGAAGGCCGGCCGCGTCGCCGCCGAAGGCCTCGTCGCGGTCGCGACGTCGGGCACCGAAGGCGTCGTCGTCGAGGTCAATTCCGAGACAGACTTCGTCGCCCGCAACGACCAGTTCCAGGCCTTCGCCCGCGAGGTCGCCGGCATCGCGCTGCAGAACAAGGGCGACTTCGAGGCGACCGCCAGGGCGAAGTCGGCCGCGGGCGTTTCTGTCGCCGACGCCGTGACGCAGATGATCGCGACGATCGGCGAGAATTTGAGCTTCCGCCGCGCCGCGGGGCTCCACGTCGACAAGGGCGTGGTCGCGAGCTACGTGCACAGTGCCGTCGTACCCGGTCTCGGGAAGATCGGCGTCATCGTCGCGCTCGAGGCGGGCGGCGACCGCGACAAGCTCGCGGCGTTCGGCAAGCAAGTCGCCATGCACATCGCCGCCGCCGCGCCGCAATGGGTCGATCCGAAGGACGTCGACACCACCGCGCTCGACCGCGAGCGCGCCGTCCTCGTCGAGCAGGCCCAGGCGTCCGGCCGCCCCGCCAACATCATCGAGAAGATGGTCGAAGGCCGCATCCGCAAGTACTACGAGGAGGTGACGCTGCTCGAGCAGGTCTTCGTTATCGACGGCGAGACCAAGGTGCGCAAGGCGGTCGAGAACGCGGCGAAGGACGTCGGTGCGCCGATCACGGTCAAGGGATTCCACCGCTTCGTGCTCGGCGAGGGCATCGACAAGAAGGAGGTCGATTTCGCGGCCGAGGTGGCGGCTACCGCGGGACGCTGAGCGCGGCGTCGCGACGAGCCAGAGGCGAGGGGGGCCGCAATGGCGACCGCGAAAGACGCACCGGGGGCGGGGCGCCAGCCGATGTTTCGGCGGGTCCTCCTCAAGATTTCGGGCGAGGCGCTGATGGGCGAACAGTCCTTCGGCCTCGATTCGAAGACGGTCAACCGCATCGCCGACGAGATCAAGTCGGTCACCGACATGGGCGTCGAGGTCTCGGCGGTGATCGGCGGCGGCAACATCTTCCGAGGCGTATCGGCGGCGGCGACCGGCATCGATCGCGGCACGGCCGACTACATGGGCATGCTCGCAACCGTGATCAACGCGCTCGCGATCCAGGCCGCGCTCGAAGCGCGCGGCACATATACGCGCGTCCAGTCGGCGATCCCGATGTCGACTGTGTGCGAGCCCTATATCCGCCGCCGCGCCATCCGCCACATGGAGAAGGGCCGCGTCGTCCTGTTCGCCGCCGGCACCGGCAGTCCGTTCTTCACCACCGACACCGCGGCCGCGCTCCGCGCCGCGGAGACCGGATGCAATGCGCTCCTCAAGGCGACGCAGGTGGACGGCGTCTATTCCGCCGATCCGCACAAGGTGCGCGACGCGGTGCGCTACGACCGCCTCTCCTACAGGGACGTCCTGCAGCGCGATCTGCGCGTCATGGACGCCTCCGCGATCAGCCTCGCGCGCGAAAATAAAATACCGATTCTAGTGTTTTCGATACAGAATCCAGGGGCCTTTGCCGACGTGATGAGTGGTACCGGCACGTACACGATGATCACGGAGGAGGGATGAACCGATGGCCGATCCTGACCTGTCCGATGTCGAACGGCGCATGGACACAGCGGTGGACGTCCTCAAGAAGGAATACGCGGGGCTGCGCACCGGGCGCGCCTCGGCGGCGCTTCTCGATCCCGTCGTGGTCGACGCCTACGGGTCCAAGATGCCGATCGCGCAGCTCGGCACGGTGTCGGTTCCCGACGCGCGCATGATCAGCGTGCAGGTCTGGGACAAGGGCAACGTCAAGGCCGTCGAGAAGGCGATCCGCGATGCAGGCCTCGGCCTCAACCCGCAGGCCGACGGAACCCTCGTCCGGGTGCCGATCCCGCAGCTCAGCGAGGAGCGGCGCAAGGAGCTCGCGAAGGTCGCGAACAAATATGCCGAGCAGGCCCGGGTCGCGGTTCGTAACGTCCGGCGCGACGGCATGGACCTCCTCAAGCGGCTCGACAAGGAAGGCGACATTTCCGAGGACGACCATCGGCTCTATGCCGAGGAGATCCAGACCCTCACCGATCAGCACATCAAGTCGATCGACGGGGCCCTGGCGCAGAAAGAAAAAGAGATCATGCAGGTCTGAGGCATGAAGCCGGTTCCTTCGCATTCCGAACCGACGCCGCCGCCGACGCACGTCGCCATCATCATGGACGGCAATGGGCGCTGGGCCAAAGCGCGCGGTCTGCCGCGGACGGCGGGCCATCGCCAGGGCGCGGTCGCGGTACGCGAGGCGATCAAGAGCGCGGGCGAGCTCGGCGTGTCCTACCTCACGCTCTACGGCTTCTCGCTCGAGAACTGGAAGCGTCCGGCGGGCGAGATCGCCGACCTCATGGGCCTGTTGCGCCTCTATCTCCGCCAGGAGCTCGAGGAGCTCGCCGGGCGCGGCATCAAGCTCCGCTTCATCGGCGACCGCTCGCGCCTGCCCGACGACATCGTACGCCTGATGCGGGACGCCGAGACCCGCACCGCCTCGAACGCGGCGCTCACGCTCATCGTCGCCATGAGCTATGGCAGCCGACAGGAGATCACAGCGGCCGCGCGCCGCCTTGCCGAGGACGTCGCCGCGGGCCGCCTCGCGCTCGATGAGATCACGCCGGACCGGCTCGAGGACTGCCTCGAGACCACCGAGGTCCCGGACCCCGATCTCATCATCCGGACCAGCGGCGAGAAGAGGATCAGCAACTTCCTCCTCTGGCAGGCGGCCTACTCGGAGCTCGTGTTCATCGACACGTTGTGGCCGGATTTCTCGCGCGCCGATCTCGAGGGCGCGATCCGCGAGTTCCACCGTCGCGAGAGGCGATATGGCGCCACTGGTGGCTGAACCCGCCCTCCGGGAGATCCTGCTTCGTCTCCTGTCCGGTCTGGTGCTGGCACCGATCGCGCTGGGCGCGATCTATTTCGGCGCACCGCTGTTCGACCTCCTCATCGCGGTGAGCGCCGCAATCATGGCCTGGGAGTGGGACCGCATCTGCTACAAGGGCCAGTTCGCGTTGCCCGGGATCGTGATGGCCGTCGCGGTCGTGGCGGCCGTCGTCGTGGTCGCGCTGGGTCAGGCCCGGATTGTGCCGTGGGTCCTCCTCGCCGGCACGATCGCGGTCTACTTGACGGCGACGGCAGACGCGCGACGCGATCCGGAGTGGACGGCGGTCGGCACCCTCGCCATCGGTCTCGCGGCGACCGCGATGGTCTGGCTCCGCCACCGCGGCGATTTCGGCGCCGGGGGTGTCCTGTGGTTTGTCGGCGTGGTGTGGGCGACCGATCTCGGCGCTTATGTCATCGGGCGGACGATCGGCGGGCCGAAGCTCGCCCCGGTGATCAGCCCGCGCAAGACCTGGGCCGGCCTCCTCGGCGGCGCCGCTTGCGCCCTCGTCTGGGGCGCCGCCTTCAGCCAGCTGTGGACGGTCGCCCCGGCCTGGCTCCTCGGGCTCCTCGCGCTGGCGCTCGCCGGTCTCGCCCAGGCCGGCGATCTCGGCGTTTCGATCGTGAAACGGCGCTACGGTGTGAAGGATTCGAGCAACCTGATCCCGGGCCATGGCGGCATGCTCGATCGCACGGATGGATTTCTCGTGACCGCGCCCGTCGTCGTGGCATTGGTCATCGTAGCCGCGGGGGGACTCGGACCTTGGCGATAGAGGCAGCATCGCGCTCGACGCCGCGACGGATCACCATCCTGGGGTCGACCGGGTCGATCGGCTGCAACACCATCGACCTCATCGAGCGCAACCGCGCCTTGTTCGAGGTCGCGGCGCTGACCGCCAATGGCAATACCGATCTTCTCGCCGCGCAGGCGCGACGCCTCGGCGCGCGGATGGCGGTCACGGCCGATCCAAACCGTTATGCCGCGCTCAAGAGCGCGCTCGCGGGCTCGGGCATCGAGGCCGCGGCCGGGCCGGCGGCGTTGGTCGAGGCGGCGAGCCTGCCGGCCGACTGGGTCATGGCCGCGATCGTCGGCGCCGCGGGGCTCGAGCCCACGCTCGCCGCCGCGCGGCGCGGCGCCATCGTCGCGCTCGCCAACAAGGAATGCCTGGTCTGCGCCGGCACCTTGATGCTGCGCGAGGTCGCCGACCACGGCGCCACGCTGCTGCCGGTCGATTCCGAGCACAACGCGATCTTCCAGGTCTTCGACTTCGCCCAGCGCGACAAGGTCGAGCGCATCATCCTCACCGCCTCGGGCGGCCCGTTCCGCGAGATGGACCGGAGCGCGATGGCCCGCGTCACGCCGAAACAGGCGGTCGCCCATCCCAACTGGGACATGGGCGCCAAGATCTCGGTCGATTCGGCAACCATGATGAACAAGGGCCTCGAGCTGATCGAGGCCCACTATCTGTTCGACATGCCGGAGGAACGGATCGATATCCTCGTCCACCCTCAGTCGATCATCCACAGCATGGTCGCCTATGTCGACGGCTCGGTGCTCGCCCAGCTCGGCACGCCGGACATGCGCACGCCGATCGCCTACACGCTCGCCTGGCCCGAGCGCATGCCGGCCCCGGCGCAGCGCCTCGATCTCGGCGCCATCAGCCGCCTGACATTCGCGCCGCCCGATCCGGACCGGTTTCCCGCATTGCGCCTCGCCCGCGCGGCGTTGAAGGACGGCGGCGCCGCGCCCACCATCCTCAATGCCGCCAACGAGGTCGCGGTCCACGCCTTTCTCGAGGGCGGGATCGGCTTTCTCGACATGCCGCGCGTCGTCGAAGACACGCTGGAGCGGGTCGAAAAGCCCGCGCTCAACTGCGTGCAGGACGTGATCGCCGTCGATCGCGAGGCCCGCGAGACCGCACGCGCGCGGCTCGCGCCCGCGCGCATCCGCGCCTGATCGCGCCGCGGACCGGGATCGCGCGCGCCGGCAATGGATATCCTCAACGTCCTCTGGCAGTACGTCGTGCCGTTCCTCGCGGTGCTCACCGCGCTCGTCTTCGTCCACGAGCTCGGCCACTACTGGGTGGCGCGCCGATGCGGCGTCCGGGTCGAGATATTCTCGGTCGGCTTCGGACCCGAAATCTATGGCTGGACCGATCGGCGCGGGACACGCTGGAAGCTGTCCTGGATCCCGATCGGCGGCTACGTGAAGATGTTCGGCGAGATGGAGCCGGCCGCCGCGACCGACGGGCCGGTGCTGCCGGCCTCGCCGCAGGATCTCGCGGTGTCGTTCCAGACCAAGACCGTCGGACAGCGCTCGGCCATCGTCGCCGCCGGCCCGATCGCGAATTTCCTGTTCGCGATCCTTCTTCTCGCCGGCACCTACATGGTGGTCGGCCAGCCGCATACCCCCGCCCAGGTCGGCGCCGTCGTCCCTGGCAGCGCCGCCGAGCGCGCGGGCCTCCAGGCCGGCGACGTCATAGCCCGGATCGACGGCAGCTCGATCGGGCGGTTCGAAGAGATCCAGCGCATCGTCCAGCTCGCGCCCGGCCGAAGGCTCGATGTCGCGATCGTCCACGATGGAAGCCCGCGAACGCTCGCCCTCGTCCCCGATACGGTCGAGGTGACCGACCGCTTCGGCAATACCCAGACGATCGGCCGCCTCGGGATCACCCGCTCGGGCCAGGACACGACGCTGATCCGTCACGATCCCTTCACGGCGGTCTGGCGCGCGACCCACGAGACCTATGTGCTCACGGTCAGCATCTTCGAGGCGCTCGGCCAGATCATCGCCGGCACGCGCACGACCAAGGAGCTGGGCGGGCCGATCCGCATCGCTCAGATGTCGGGCGACGTCGCCGAGATGGGGATCGTCAGCCTGATCATGTTCGCCGCCCTCCTGTCGATCAATCTCGGGTTGATCAACCTGTTCCCGATCCCGATGCTCGACGGCGGCCATCTGATGTTCTACGCGATCGAGGCGGTGCGCGGACGCCCGATGGGGGGGCGTGCCCGGGAGTACGGGTTCCGGATCGGGCTCGCCTTGGTGCTGACGCTCATGCTATTTGCGACGTGGAACGATCTCGTCCATCTCCGGGTCTTCGACTTCTTCGTCGAACTCATCACCTGACCCGCAATACCACAAGAAGGGGGGAGGCTTGTACGTCCGGTCGGTTCTTCGCGGTCTCGTCGCCGCGGTCGTGGCATGCGTGCTCGCGGGCGCGGTGCCGGCCTTCGCCCGGCCCGGCGACAATCCGGTCATCACGGATATCCGGGTCGAGGGGACGCAGCGCATCGACCCCGAGACCGTGCGGTCCTATATGGCGTTCGGCGTCGGCGACCGGTTCGACCCGGCCGCGCTCGACCGCTCGTTGAAGGCGTTGTTCGCGACCGGCCTCTTCGGCGATGTGACGCTCCGCCGCGAAGGCAGCGCGATCGTCGCGCGCGTGATCGAGAACCCGATCATCAACCGCATCGCCTTCGAGGGTAACGTCAAGATCACCGAGGAGACGCTCCGCCAGGAGGTCCAGCTGCGGCCGCGGGTCGTCTACACGCGAACCCGGGTCCAGAACGACGTCCAGCGCGTCATCGAGCTCTACCGGCGCAACGGCCGCTTCACCGCGACCGTCGAGCCCAAGGTCATCCAGCTGCCGCAGAACCGCGTCGATCTGGTGTTCGAGATCGTGGAGGGGTCCCAGACCGAGATCCGGCGCATCACCTTCGTCGGCAACAAGTTCTTCGGAGACAGCGAGCTCCGCGGCGTGGTGCAGACGAAGGAAACGGCGTGGTACCGGTTCCTGTCCTCGAGCGACAGCTACGATCCGGATCGCCTGACATTCGACCGCGAGCTCCTCCGCCGCCACTACCTCGCCAACGGCTTCGCGGACTTCCGCGTGGTGTCCTCGGTCGCCGAGCTTGCCCCGGACCGCGGCGGCTTCTTTATCACCTTCACGGTCGAAGAGGGTGAGCGCTACCGGTTCGGCAAGATCGAGCTGTCGTCGGCGATCCGCAATCTCGACACGAGCCAGATCAAGGTCGAGCTGACCACCCGCGACGGAGAGTGGTACAACGCCGATGCCGTCGAAGCGACCATCGGCAAGATCACCGATGCGGTCGGCAATCTCGGCTATGCCTTCGTCGACGTCCGGCCGCAGGTCCGTCGCGACCGCGAGGCGCGCCGGGTGGACATCGCCTACACCATTCAGGAGGGGCCGCGGGTCTTCGTCGAGCGGATCAACATCCAGGGCAATCTGCGCACCCTCGACCGCGTGGTTCGGCGCGAGTTCATGCTCGTCGAGGGCGATGCGTTCAACACCTCGAAAATGCGCCGCACCCAGCGACGGATCCGCAATCTCGGCTATTTCGAGAAGGTCGACATCACCAACATCCCCGGCAGCGCCCCTGACCGGACGGTCGTCAATGTCGCGGTCCAGGAGCGTTCGACCGGCGAGATCTCCTTCGGCGCGGGTTTCTCCTCGAGCGCCGGCGTTCTCGGCGACGTGTCGATCCGCGAGCGCAACTTCGTCGGACGCGGGCAGGACCTCCGTCTCCGCTTTCTTCTCGGCGCGCGCGAGACCCAGCTCGACCTGAGCTTCACCGAGCCCTATTTCCTCGACCGCAACCTGACGGCGGGCTTCGATCTCTTCCGCACCGCGACGGATCTCCAGCGCGAGTCCTCGTTTGACCGCGTGTCGATCGGCTCCTCGCTCCGCATGGGCTATCGGCTGAGCGAGGCCTTGACGGAGAGTTGGAGCTACACGCTCCGCCAGGACGAGATCACCGACATCAAGGATACCGCCTCGCTCGCGATCAAGGAGCAGGAGGGCAAGTTCATCACCTCGTCGATCGGCCACACCCTGATGTACGACGTGCGTGACAACCGCTTCGCGCCGACCGAAGGCTACTATGTCCGCCTCGGGACCGATCTTGCCGGCCTCGGCGGGGATGCGAACTATCTCCGCAACCGGCTGACGGGCAACTACTACATCCCGTTCGGGACGACATCGGAGGTTGTCCTGAGCCTCCTCGCCTCGGCTGGCTACATCCTGAGCTTCGGCGAGGACACCCGCATCGTCGACCGCTTCTTCCTCGGCGGCACGACGCTCCGCGGCTTCTCCAACGCCGGCGTCGGGCCGCGCGACACCGCGACCGGCGATGCGCTCGGCGGCAACTGGTTCTACCGTGGCAGCGCCGAGCTGTTGTTCCCGATCGGGTTTCCCAACGAGCTCGGGATCAAGGGCAAGGCTTTCGTCGACGCCGGCACGGTCGGCGACACCGACCTCCGCTTCGCGACGCTGACCGATAACGCGTCGCTCCGCGTCTCGATCGGCACCGGCATCGCCTGGAGCTCGCCCTTCGGTCCGGTGAGTCTCGATCTCGGCGTGCCGATCCTCAAGGAGAGCTTCGACAAGGAGGAGCTGTTCCGGTTCAATTTCGGTACCAAGTTCTGAGGTAGGCCATGAAGCGCATCCGACAGACAGCCGTCGTCGTCCTGGCCCTCCTTCTTGGCGCGCCGGTCTTGCCATCGGCGCAAGCGGTGGCGCAGCAGTTGAGCGCGCCGGTCATCGCCATCATCGATGTGCAGCGCATTCTCGAGGAATCGGCGGCCTCGCAGAGCATCCGGCCGCAGATGGAGAAGCTCCGCGAGACCTACGAGGCCGAGGTGCGCAAGCGCGAGAGTGAGCTTCGTGCCGCCGAGCAGGAACTCGGCCGTCAGCGCACGCTCCTGTCGCCCGAGGCGTTCGCGGAGCGGCGCAAGGCGTTCGAGAAGCAGGCCGCCGCCGACCAGCGCGCGGTCCAGGAGCGCAAGCGCCAGATCGACCGCGGCTTCGCCGAAGCGATGGGCCAGGTCAGGAACACGCTCCTCAAGATCGCCGCCGATATCGCCTCCGAGCGCTCGGCCAACATCCTCCTGCCGAAGTCCTTCGTCGTCCTGTCGGCCAAGGAGCTCGATATCACCGCCGAGGCGCTCAATCGGCTCAACCGTCAGATCGCCTCGGTCCGGGTCACGGTGCCGCAGAGATAGGCGCGGAATGGCGGATCCACGGTTCTACACCGCGAAGGGACCGTTCTCGCTTGCCGTCATCGCCGAGGCCTCGGGCGCGAGGGTCGGCACCGAGCCGGACGCCGCCCGGATGGTCGCCGATGTCGCGCCGCTCGACCGCGCCGGCCCCGACGATCTCAGCTTTCTCGACAACAAGAAATACGTCGCGGCGTTCCGTGCCAGCCGCGCCGGCGCCTCCTTCGTCCATCCGCAATTCGCCCACCAGGCCCCGGCCGGAATGGCGCTCCTTCTCTCCGACAAGCCCTACCGCTCTTATGCGCTCGCGGCCGCGCTCTTCTACGGCGATGACCCGGCGGCATCGGTCCGCGCCGCGACCGCGGTGATCGATCCGACCGCCCGCATCGGCGCCGCGGTGTCGATCGGGCACCACGCCGTGATCGGCCCCGGTGCCGAGATCGGCGCGCGTGCGCGGATCGGCGCCAACGTCACCATTGGCCGGGGCGTCGTCCTCGGCGAGGATTGCGTCGTCGGAGCCGCGGTCTCGCTCGCCTACTGCATCATCGGCGCCCGAACGCGCATTCTGGCCGGCGCCCGGATCGGCGAGGACGGGTTCGGCCATGCCCTGGATGCAACCGGGCATGTCAAGGTGCCGCAACTCGGACGCGTCATCATCGGCGAGGATGTCGAGATCGGCGCCAATGCCACGATTGATCGCGGCGCCGGCCCCGATACCGTGATCGGCGACGGGTGCAAGATTGATAATCTCGTCCAGATCGGGCACAACGTCCAACTGGGGCGAGGTTGCATTCTGGTATCCCAGACCGGGATTTCGGGCAGCACGCGGCTCGGCAATTTCGTGATCATCGGCGGCCAGGGCGGCGTCGCCGGCCACCTGACGATCGGCGACGGCGCGCGCGTCGGCGCCCAGGGTGGCGTCCTCAAGGACATTCCGGCGGGCGCTTCGGTAAGCGGGACGCCGGCGATACCGGTTCAGGAGTGGCTTCGCGGCCATTATCTCCTCCGGCGCCTGGTAGGGAAGAAGGACCGATGACGGCGGAGACATTGGCGGCGACCGAGCACCGGGTCGAGGACATCGACATCGAAGAGGTGATGCGGCTGTTGCCGCACCGCTACCCGTTCCTGATGGTCGACAAGGTCGTCGACGTGGTCCTCGACGAGCGCGCCCGCGGCGTCAAGAACGTCTCGATCAACGAGTTCTACTTCCAGGGCCATTTCCCCGAGCATCCGGTCATGCCGGGCGTCCTGGTCATCGAGGCGATGGCGCAGACCGCCGCGGTCCTCGTCATGCGGACGCTCGGCGAGACGGCGATCGGCAAGATCGTCTATTTCATGGCGATCGACGATGCGCGTTTCCGCAAGCCCGTTGTGCCCGGCGATCAGCTCCATGTCGACGTCGTCAAGCAGCGCCGACGCGGCAGCGTCTGGCGCTTCGCGGGCGAGGCCCGTGTCAACGGCTCGCTGGTCGCCGAGGCGACGATCACCGCGATGATCCATGACGGCGCATCGCCGCGCGGTGACGAATGACCGTCATCCATCCGACCGCGATCGTCGAGCCCGGGGCACGGATCGGACAGAACGTCGAAATCGGCGCCTACTCGGTGATCGGCCCCGGCGTCGTCCTCATGGACGGGGTCTGTCTCAAGTCGCACGTGGTGGTGACGGGGCGCACCAGCATCGGCCCCAACACCGTGATCTACCCGTTCGCCTCGCTCGGCCATCAGCCGCAGGATCTCAAATACCGCGGCGAGCCGTCCGAGCTCCGCATCGGTGCCAACAACACCATCCGCGAATACGTCACCATGAATCCCGGCACCGAGGGCGGTGGCATGCTGACCAGCATCGGCAACAACTGCCTGTTCATGGTCTCGAGCCACGTCGCGCATGACTGCCGCGTCGGCAACCACGTCATCCTCGCCAATTGCGCGACGCTCGCCGGCCACGTCGAGGTCGAGGACTACGCGATCCTGGGCGGCCTCTCGGCGGTGCATCAGTTCTGCCGCATCGGGCGCCACGCGATGGTCGGCGGCATGTCGGGCGTCGAGCAGGATGTGATCCCCTACGGCTCGGTCACCGGCAACCGGGCGCGGCTCGCCGGGCTCAACATCGTAGGGCTCAAGCGGCGCGGCTTCTCGCGCCCCGACATCAACGCGCTGCGCCAGGCCTATCGGCTCCTGTTCGCCGAGGAGGGAACCATGGCCGAACGGCTCGACGACGTCGCCGGGCTCTACAAGGACAACGAGCCCGTCACCGAGATCATCGACTTCATCCGGGCCGATTCCTCGCGGGCGATCTGCCAACCCAAGACCCTCCATGGGGCCTAGCGACGGCCGCACGCTCGGCATCGTCGCCGGCGGCGGCGCACTACCGGCGGCGCTGATCGCGGCCTGCCGCGCCGAGGGCCGGCCGGTTTTCGTGCTGGCGCTCGAGGGCCAGGCCGAGCCGGGTGCGGCAATCGAGACCGCACCGCATGCCTGGCTCCGTCTCGGCGAGGCCGGGCGCGGCATCACCCTCCTCCGCGACGCCGGTATTACCGAGATCGTGCTCGCCGGCCGCGTGCGCCGGCCGAGCCTGACCGAGCTTCGACCGGACCGCTGGACCGCGCGCGTCATGGCCAAGGTCGGCTGGTCCGTATTCGGCGACAACGCATTGCTGGCGACGCTGGTGCGCGAGATCGAGGCCGAGGGATTTCGCATCGTCCGACCCGAGGCGATCCTCGCCGCGATCCTCGCGACCTCGGGAACCTATGGCCGCCACGCCCCCGACCCGATCGCGATGCGCGACATCGAGCGCGGCGCAGCGGTGGTGCGCGCGCTCGGCACGCTCGACATCGGCCAGGCGGTCGTCGTGCAGGAGGGCCTCGTCCTCGGCGTCGAGGCGATCGAGGGGACCGATGCGCTGATCGGGCGCTGCGCAGCGCTCGCCCGGACCGGCCCGGGAGGCGTCCTCGTCAAGCTCGCCAAGCCCGGCCAGGAGCTCCGCGTCGATCTGCCGACGATCGGGCCGACCACGGTCGAGCGGTGCGCCGCCGCCGGACTACGCGGCATCGCGGTGGAGGCGGGACGGACGCTCGTGCTCGACCGCGGCGCGACCGTCGCGGCGGCGGATACGCGCGGGCTGTTCCTGACCGGCATCGAGGCGCCCCCGCGCTGATGGACGGCCGCGACCCGCGCCCGCTCGTCTACATCGTCGCCGGCGAGCCTTCGGGCGATCTTCTCGGCGCCCGGCTGATGGCGGCGCTCGACCGGCTGAGCGGCGGGCGCATCGTCTTCGCCGGGCTCGGCGGCGATGCGATGGCCGCACGCGGCGTCGCCAGCCTGTTTCCGATCGACGAGCTATCGTATATGGGGCTCGACGCCGTGCCGCACATCCCGCGACTCCTGCGACGCATGGGCGAGGTCGCGGCGGATGCGCGCGCCCGGTCGGCCTCGGTCGTCGTCACAATCGACGTACCCGATTTCGCCGCCGGCGTCTGGCGCCGCCTGAAGGGAAGGGGCATTCCGCTCGTCCATTACGTGGCGCCGAGCGTCTGGGCGTGGCGCCCAGGCCGGGCGCGGAAATACGCCCGCTACCTCGACCATCTGTTGGCGCTCCTCCCGTTCGAGCCGCCCTATTTCGAGCGCGAAGGTCTTGCCACCACCTTCGTCGGACATCCCGTGCTCGAGGGCGGCGCGGCCAAGGGCGACGGCCCGCTCTTCCGCGCCCGCCATGGCCTCGATGCGCACCCGATCGTCGCCTTCCTGCCGGGGAGCCGACGCAGCGAGGTAATGCGACACGCCGCGCCGTTCGCCGCTGCGCAGCGATCCCTCGCCGCGCGTTTTCCGGACCTCATCGCCGTGGTGCCGACTGTTGGCCCGGTCGCCGCCATGGTGCGGGCCGCGACCGCAGACTGGGGTGTACGCACGCTCGTGGTCGAGGGCGAGCCCGACAAATACGACGCCGTTGCCGCCGCCGACGTCGCCCTCGTCGCCTCCGGCACCGCGACCCTCGAGGTGGCGCTCGCCGATGTGCCCATGATAGTAACCTACCGGACCGGTTGGCTGACCCACGCGGTCGGTCGTCGTCTGGTGCGCGTGTCCCATCTCGGCCTGGTCAATCTTCTCCTCGGACGGGGCGCGGTGCCCGAGCTCCTGCAGGAGGATTGCCGGGGCGACCGTCTCGCCGCGGCGCTGGCGGCGCTGATCGACGACGAGGACGCGCGCGGCCGGCAGCGCCGGTCGCTTCGCGAGGCGGTGGCGCTTCTCGCGAGCGGTGACGAGACGCCGAGCGAGCGAGCCGCGCGCGTGATCCTCTCGCTCCTGGAGAAGGGAACCCGACGATGACGAGCGACACCAGCCAGTACCGCCTCCTCCACACGATGATCCGGGTGCTGGATCTCGACAAGTCGATCGACTTCTACACCCGCCATCTCGGCATGAAGCTTCTGCGCAAGACCGACTTTCCGAACGGCCGCTTCACGCTCGCGTTCCTCGGCTATGGCGACGAGGAAGCGAACACGGTGATCGAGCTCACCCACAATTGGGACCAAAAGGAGCCCTACCAGCTCGGCTCCGCCTTCGGCCATCTCGCGGTCGCGGTGCCCGATGTCTATGGCGCGTGCGAGCGGCTCGGCCGCGAGGGCGTCAAGATCCCGCGGCCGCCGGGACCGATGAAGTTCGGCGGCACCAGCCGCGCGATGGCCTTCATCGAGGATCCGGACGGCTATCGGGTCGAGTTGATCCAGCGGAGCTGAAACGAAACGGGCCGCCCGCGGGCGGCCCGTCGCCTTGCGGTCACCGGGCGGTTGCCGGTGGGATCAGCCGCGGCGGACGATCGGCACGAACTCGCGCCGGGTGCGGCCGGTATAGAGCTGGCGCGGACGGCCAATCTTCTGGTTCGGGTCCTCGACCATCTCGTTCCACTGCGTCACCCATCCCGTCGTCCGCGCGACGGCGAACAGCGCCGTGAACATCGTCGTCGGAATGCCGAGCGCCTGGAAGATGATGCCCGAATAGAAGTCGACGTTGGGGTAGAGCTTCCGCTGGATAAAATAGTCGTCCTGCAACGCGATCTTCTCGAGCTCCATCGCGAGCTCGAGCAAGGGATCGTGCTTGATGCCGAGCTCACCCAGGACCTCGTGGCAGGTCTTGCGCATGATCGACGCGCGCGGGTCGAAGTTCTTGTAGACGCGGTGGCCGAAGCCCATCAGCCGCGTCGCGTCGTCCCGGTCCTTCACGCGCTTCAGGAACTCGCCGATGTACGACTTGTTGCCGATCTGCTTCAGCATGGTGAGGACGGCCTCGTTGGCACCGCCATGGGCGGGGCCCCACAGGCTCGCGATCCCGGCGGCGATGCAGGCGAACGGATTGGCGCCCGAGGAGCCGGCGAGGCGGACGGTCGAGGTCGAGGCGTTCTGCTCGTGGTCGGCGTGGAGGATTAGGATCTTGTCCATCGCCTTGGCGAAGACCGGATTGACGTTGAACGTCTCGCACGGGGTCGCGAACAGCATATGGAGGAAATTCTCGGCGTAGCGGAGGCCGTTCTGCGGGTAAATGAAGGGCTGGCCGATCGAGTACTTGTAGGCCCAGGCCGCGATGGTCGGCATCTTGGCGATCAGCCGGTAACTCGCGATCATGCGCTGGTGCGGATCCGAGATGTCGAGGCTGTCGTGATAGAACGCCGACAACGCACCGACCACGCCGCACATCACCGCCATCGGATGCGCATCGCGACGGAAGCCGCGATAGAACATCGCGAGCTGCTCGTGCACCATCGTGTGGTGGGTGATGTCGTAGACGAACTTCTCCTTCTCGGCCGCGGTCGGCAGCTCGCTCTTGAGGAGAAGATAGGCGACCTCGGTGAAGTCGCAGTGCTGCGCGAGGTCCTCGATCGGATAGCCGCGGTGGAGGAGGACGCCGGCGTCGCCGTCGATATAGGTGATCCGGGATTCGCAGGATCCGGTTGCGACGAAGCCCGGGTCATAGGTGAACATGCCGGTGTCGGAGTAGAGCCGGCGGATGTCGATGACCTTGGGCCCGATGGTCCCGCTCATCACCGGCAGCGTCACCGCCTTACCCGAGGCATTGTCGGTGACGGTGACGGTATCCTTAGCATTCGACTTGGCGGCCGTCGCGGACTGGCTCATGGCGATCGTCCTTCTGGAATAAGTCTCCGGGCTGGAATAAGTCTCCGGGCCGTCGGATGCGACCGGCAAGGTGGCCGGACCATAGCGGCAAGACATTAATTAATCAAACTTCGGGTCGTCGTCCGGCGCCTTCGATCGCCGCGTCGAGACGGGCCAGGGTCTCCGCTCTGCCCAGTATTTCGGCAACCTTGAAAACGGGCGGCGATGCCGTCGAGCCGGTGAGCGCGGCGCGGAGCGGCTGCGCGAGCGCGCCGAGCTTCTCGCCGACCGCCTCCGCGCAGGCGCGGACCGCGACTTCAAGCGTATGCGCGTCCCACCCCGCGGCATCGCGCAGCGCCTCGACCATTCGGGCCGTCTTGGCCGGGTCGGCTTCGGCGAGGAGCCTTGCCGCTTTCGCGTCCGGCGCGCGGCGGACGAAGAGGAACAGCGCGCCCTCGGCGAGCTCGACCAGCGTTCGCGCGCGCGGCTTGAGATCGGCGAGCGCCGCGAGGAGGAGCCCGCGGTCTTCGGCCGTCATCGCCCGTCCGATCCGTGCCGCGACGAAGGGGGCGAGGAGATCGGCAAGCCGATCGTCTTCGAGCGCGCGGAGATAATGCGCGTTGACGCTTGCGAGCTTCTCCATGTCGAAGCGGGCGGGCGAGCGGCCGATCCCGTCGATGTCGAACCAGGCGATCGCCTCCTCGGTCGAGATGACCTCGGCATCACCGTGGCTCCAGCCGAGCCGGAGGAGATAGTTGCGCATGCCCGCCGGCAGGAAGCCCATGTCGCGATAGGCGTCGACGCCGAGCGCGCCGTGTCGCTTGGAGAGCTTGGCGCCGTCGGCGCCGTGGATCAGCGGAATGTGCGAGAAATGCGGCGGCGTCCAGCCGATCGCGACATAGAGCTGGGTCTGGCGGAACGCGTTGGTGAAGTGATCGTCGCCGCGGATCACGTGGGTGACGTCCATGTCGTGATCGTCGACGACGACCGAGAGCATGTAGGTCGGCGTCCCGTCGGCGCGGAGGAGCACCATGTCGTCGAGCTCGGCATTGGCGACCCGGACCTCGCCCTGCACGCCGTCGCGGACGACCGTCTCGCCCGCGCGCGGCGCCTTGAAGCGGATCACCGGTTGCACACCGGACGGTGCCTCGGACGGGTCACGGTCGCGCCAGCGCCCGTCATAGCGCATCGAGCGCCCCTCGGCCTTGGCCTTGTTGCGCATCTCCTGGAGCTCGGCCGGCGAGGCATAGCAGCGATAGGCGCCGCCCTTGGCCATGAGCGCGTGGGCGACCGCGGCATGGCGGTCCATGCGCGCGAACTGGAAGATCGCCTCGCCGTCCCAGTCGAGCGCGAGCCAGCGAAGGCCATCGAGGATGGCGGCGACGGCCGCCTCTGTCGACCGTTCGCGGTCGGTGTCCTCGATCCGGAGCAGGAACCGGCCGCCGTGGTGGCGCGCGAAGAGCCAATTGAAGAGAGCCGTGCGAGCGCCCCCGATATGGAGGAAGCCGGTCGGTGACGGGGCGAAGCGGGTGACGACGGACATGGGCGCGGCAGCGGCTCGGGATCGCTCGGTGATGTAGCACAATCCCCGGCTCGGCGGCACTCGGTCCGGACCCGAGGGCGGGCGCGAATCCGGTGGCGGATGGGAAGGCCGGGCGGACCTGCTAGACTGCGGTCGCTCCATCAACTGGCGCCCGGACCCCAAGGGTGAGCGCACGCCTGTTCGCGAGGTCGGCCGAATCCCCTGCGCTAGGGTCTGTACTCAATTTGGCTTACTGATTTGGGTTGGTGGTGATTCAAGGCTCTGATTTTGGGGAGCCTCGGATGAGAACGATTTATTGGCTGAATGATGCTGAATGGGCTCGG
>VGEU01000066.1 GCA_016869145.1 Alphaproteobacteria bacterium
GGCCGGCTGTCGCCGTTGGTCTTCGGCGGTTCCGGCGCGCGTGCCGGCGGCGCCGGCGCGGCGGTCTCGCCGGCGGCGAGCGCGGCCGATCCCTCGCCCTCGCCGAGCAGCATGGCGATCACCGCGTTGACCTTCACGCCCTGCGTGCCGGCGGGGACGACGATGCGCCCGAGCGTGCCGCCGTCGACGGCCTCGACCTCCATCGTCGCCTTGTCGGTCTCGATCTCGGCGATGACCTCGCCGGGCTCGACGGCGTCGCCCTCCTTCTTGTGCCAGCGCGCGAGGTTGCCCTCGGTCATCGTCGGCGACAAAGCGGGCATCAGGATCTTGATCGGCATGACGTCATCCCGCGGGGTGGCGGCGACGGCCGGTGCGCGGATGCGCGCCGGTCACGTGCGGTAGCAGACGGCCTTCGCCGCGGCGACGATGTCGTCGGGCTGCGGCAGCGCGAGGCGTTCGAGGTTCGCCGCGTAGGGAAGCGGCACGTCGGCCGCGGTCACGCGATGGACCGGTGCGTCGAGCCAGTCGAAGGCCTGTTCCATCACCATCGCCGCGATCTCGGCGCCGATGCCGGCGAAGGACCATCCCTCCTCGACGGAGACGACGCGGTTGGTGTTCTTGACGGAGGCGACGATGGTCTCGGTGTCGAGCGGGCGGAGCGTGCGGAGGTCAATGACCTCGGCGTCGATGCCGGCGGCGGCGAGCTTCTCGGCGGCGGCGAGCGCGTGGCCGACCATCAGCGAGTAGGCGGTGATGGTGACGTCCTTGCCCGGTCGCGCGATGCGCGCGCGCCCGATCGGCACCACGTGGTCCGCTGCCGTCGGGACATCGAAGCTCTGACCGTAGAGGATCTCGTTCTCGAGGAAGATGACGGGGTTGGGATCGCGGATCGCCGCCTTGAGGAGGCCCTTGGCGTCGGCCGCGGTGTAGGGGGCGACGACCTTGAGCCCGGGCACGTGGGCGTACCAGCTCGCGTAGTCCTGCGAGTGCTGCGCGGCAACGCGCGCGGCGGCGCCGTTGGGACCGCGGAACACAACCGGCACGGTCATCTGGCCACCGGACATGTAAAGCGTCTTCGCCGCCGAGTTGATGATGTGGTCGATCGCCTGCATCGCGAAGTTGAAGGTCATGAACTCGACGATCGGCCGCAGCCCGGCGAAGGCGGCGCCGACGGCGAGGCCGGCGAAGCCGTTCTCGGTGATCGGGGTGTCGATGACGCGTCGTGCGCCGAACTCCTCGAGGAGGCCCTGGCTCACCTTGTAGGCGCCCTGGTAATCGGCGACCTCTTCGCCCATCAGGAACACGCTCTCGTCGCGCCGCATCTCCTCGGCCATCGCATCACGGAGCGCCTCGCGCACGGTGAGCCGCGTCGTCGGCCCGACCGTAGCGGCGTCGGCGGCGATCGGCGCCGGTTTCGGTGCCGGGGGTTTCGCGGCCGCCGGCCGCGCGACGGGCGCCGGTGCGGGTGCGGGCGCGGGCATAGACGCGGTAATGGTCGCGGCCTGTTTCGCGGCTGCTGCAGATCCACCCTCGAGGATTTCGCCGGCGCGGAGCAGAAGCGCGATCACCTCGTTGACCTTGACGTGCGCTGAGCCCGCGGGGACGACGATCTTGCCGAGGATGCCGTCATCGACGGCCTCGACCTCCATCGTCGCCTTGTCGGTCTCGATCTCGGCGATGACGTCGCCCGCGGCGACGCGGTCGCCTTCGCTCTTGTGCCAGCGCGCGAGATTGCCCTCGGTCATCGTCGGCGACAGAGCGGGCATCAGGATGTTGATCGGCATCGCGCTTCCTCGGCGGCTCGAGGCGTCAAGCCGGGACGAGAACGTCGGTGTAGAGCTCGGCGGGATCGGGCTCGGGGCTGTTCTGCGCGAACTCGGCGGCCTCGGCCACCGCGGCGCGCACCTCGCGGTCGATCTCCTTGAGCTTGTCCTCCGTCACCGTGCCGGCGGCGAGGAGGAGCCGGCCGGCATGGTCGATCGGGTCGCGCTCGGTGCGCATGCGGGTCACCTCGTCGCGGGATCGGTACTTCGCGGGATCCGACATCGAGTGGCCGCGATAGCGGTAGGTCTGCATCTCGAGGATGCGCGGCCCTTGGCCCGAGCGGATGTAGTCGACCGCCTTGCGACCCGCCTCGTGCACGGCGACGACATCCATGCCGTCGGTCTGCTCGCCCGGGACGCCGGCATAACAGCCGACGCGGAAGAGCTCCTTCGAGGCCGAGGCGCGCTCGACCGAGGTGCCCATGCCGTATTTGTTGTTCTCGATGACGTAGAGCACCGGCAGGTGCCAGAGCGCGGCCATGTTCATCGATTCATGGACCTGGCCCTGGTTGACGGCGCCGTCGCCGAAATAGGTGACGGCGATCGCGTCGGAGCCCGTGTACTTCGCCGCGAAGCCGAGCCCGGTCCCGATCGGCACCGATGCCCCGACGATGCCGTGCCCGCCGTAGAAGTTCTTCTCGCGGCTGAACATGTGCATCGAGCCGCCCTTGCCCTTGGAGTAGCCGGTGCGGCGGCCGGTGAGCTCGGCCATGACGCCCTTGGGGTCCATGCCGCAGGCCAGCATGTGGCCATGGTCGCGATAGGTCGTGACGACGCGGTCGCCGTCCTTGAGCGCGTGCTGGAGGCCGACGACGACGGCCTCCTGGCCGATATAGAGATGGCAGAACCCGCCGATGAGACCCATGCCGTAGAGCTGGCCGGCCCGCTCCTCGAAGCGACGGATCAGCAGCATGTCGCGGTAGAACTTCAGGAGCAGTCCGGGGTCCACCTCATGCCCGGCGTGGCCGTTCCGGGATTTGGCGGCCTCCTCCGGGGCGTGCGGTTCGGACGGACCCTTGCGCTTGGCAGAGGCGGGCATGGGGTTCTCCGTCAGGTCGTCGACGCTGGCGTAGCCCTGACAGCTAACCCAAAAGGGTTAACGTTCGCAATATGTGCCTGGGTAAGTTTGTGTCGTTTTAAGCCGTTGGCTTGAAATGAAAAGCGCGCGTTCCGCGGCGCTTGTGGAGAACCCGTATAGAATGAACAGCGCGTGGCCTCAGCGCCGTGTCTCGGGCGGCTGGCGGTTGAGGTAGATCACGACCTCGTCCGGCTTCCCGAGGCCAACCAGGAGACGCGCGCGCTCGTCGAGGAGGTCGGGATCGAGATGGCCCGATTGCAATCCGGCGACCAATGTCTCGAGCCGCTTGCGCTCGATCGCCCGGCCCGCGCGCAACGCCTCGGCCTCGGCGACCTCGGCCCGGAGCGTGACCCAGGCGAGGATGCCGCGGTCACCCTGGAACGCGTGGTAGAGGAAATAGCCGACCACGAGCAGCCCCAAGGTCGGGACCGTCACCTGGACGAGGCGTCGGCGAATTTCGCGCGTCAGCGACATGGGCGGAGGGAATCACAACACGATTCCGGGCGTCAATCGGAATCGTCGAGTGAGTCCAACTGGTTGCAGAATCGCCTCGCGGACTCGCAAGGCGTGCGCCGGATCAGCGGAGCACGCTCCGGCCGGCGAAGCGCGCGACCGAGCCGAGCCCCTCCTCGATCCGGATCAGTTGATTGTACTTGGCGAGCCGGTCGGAGCGGGCGAGCGAGCCGGTCTTGATCTGCCCGCAATTGGTCGCGACCGCGAGATCGGCGATCGTCGCGTCCTCGGTCTCTCCGGATCGGTGCGACATGACCGCGGTATAGCTCGCGCGGTGGGCGAGCTCGACGGCGGCGAGCGTCTCGGTCAGGGTGCCGATCTGGTTGACCTTGACCAGGATCGAGTTGGCGACGCCCGCGTCGATGCCGCGGTTGAGACGCGCCGGGTTGGTGACGAAGAGATCGTCGCCAACGAGCTGCACGCGCCCGCCGAGCGCCTCGGTCAGGGCGCGCCAGCCGTCCCAGTCGTCCTCCGCCATGCCGTCCTCGATCGACAGGATCGGATAGCGCTCCGTCAGCATCCGGTAATAGTCGACCATGCCGCCGGCATCGAGGACGCGCCCCTCGCCCGCGAGATTGTAGCGTCCGTTCTCGTAGAACTCGGTCGAGGCCGCATCGAGCGCGATCATGACGTCCTCGCCCGGCGCATAGTCCGCCGCCTCGATCGATTTCATGATGAAGTCGAGCGCGTCGGTCGTGCTCTTGAGGTTCGGCGCGAAGCCGCCCTCGTCGCCGACATTGGTGCTGTGGCCGGCCTCGGCGAGACGCTTGCGGAGCGCGTAGAAGATTTCCGATCCCCAGCGCACCGCCTCGGCGAGCGACGGCGCGCCGACCGGCATGATCATGAACTCCTGGATGTCGATCGGATTGTCGGCGTGCGCGCCGCCGTTGATGATGTTCATCATCGGCACCGGCAGGATGCGCGCCTGCACGCCGCCGACATAGCGGTAGAGCGCGAGCCCGGCCTCCTCCGCCGCCGCCTTGGCGATCGCGAGGCTGACACCGAGGATCGCGTTGGCGCCGATGCGGCCCTTGTTCTCGGTGCCATCGAGCTCGATCAGCGTCTCGTCGATCGAGACCTGGTCCTCGGCGTCGCGGCCCGAGAGCGCGTCCATGATCTCGCCGTTGACAGCCTCGACCGCCTTGAGCACGCCCTTGCCGCCATAGCGATCGGTGTTCTTGTCGCGGAGCTCGACCGCTTCGTGCGTGCCGGTCGAGGCGCCCGACGGCACGGCGGCGCGGCCCATGGCGCCGGTCTCGAGGAACACGTCGACCTCGACGGTCGGATTGCCGCGCGAATCGAGGATCTCGCGGCCGCGGATGTCGACGATGGCGGTCATGGCAAAGGCTCCCGGACAGTCGGCGTCCCTATCGGTCGCCGGGGAAGGTTGATAGTCGGTGAATGCGTCAGCCCGCCGACTTCGCGAGACGGTCGAAGGCGACGAGGCGGCGGAGCAGCGGTTCGAGCGTGGCGAGCGGGACCATGTTGGGGCCGTCGGAAGGCGCCCGGTCGGGGTCTTCGTGGGTCTCGATGAAGACCGCAGCGACCCCGACCGCGACGGCGGCGCGTGCGAGCACGGGAACGAAGGCCCGCTCGCCGCCGCTCGCCGTGCCGCGCCCGCCAGGCTGCTGCACCGAATGGGTCGCATCGAACACCACCGGGCATCCGGTCTCGGCGAGGATCGGGATCGCGCGCATGTCGGAGACGAGCGTGTTGTAGCCGAAGCTCGCACCCCGCTCGCATACCATCACATTCGGATTGCCGGCGCTCTCGGCCTTGGCGACGACGTTCTTCATGTCCCAGGGCGCGAGGAACTGACCCTTCTTGATGTTGAGCGCCCGTCCGGTCCGCGCCGCCGCGACGATGAGATCGGTCTGGCGACAGAGGAAGGCCGGGATCTGGATCACGTCGACCGCCTCGCCGACCGGGCCGCACTGGTCGGGCTCGTGGACGTCGGTGAGAACGGGAATGCCGTGGCGTTCGCGGATCTCGGCGAGGATCGGGAGTGCGGCGGCCATGCCGATGCCGCGCGCGCCGCCGATCGAGGTGCGGTTCGCCTTGTCGAACGAGGTCTTGTAGATCAGCCCCACACCGAGGCGGCGCGTGATGCCGACGAGCGCCTCCGACATCTCGAGTGCGTGCTGGCGGCTCTCGAGCGCGCACGGCCCGGCGATCAAAGCGAGCGGCCGGTCGTTGCCGATCGTCACGTCGCCGATCGTGATGTGGCGGGGCCCAGTCATCGCATCAGATCAGGCGCGAGCGGGCGATCGCCGCGCGCACGAAGGCGGTGAAGAGCGGGTGCGGCTCGAACGGCTTCGACTTGAGCTCGGGGTGGAACTGCACGCCGACATACCAGGGATGCGTCGCGAGCTCGACGATCTCGGGCAGCACGCCGTCCGGCGACAGGCCGGAAAAGACGAGCCCCGCCTTCTCGAGCACCGGCCGGAAGTTGATGTTGACCTCATAGCGATGGCGGTGCCGCTCGACGATGCTGGTCGACCGGTAGGCCTCGAACGCGCGGGTACCTTCGCTGATCAGGCAGGGATAGGCGCCGAGACGCATGGTGCCGCCGAGGTCGCCGTCGCTCGAGCGTCGCTCGACGGTGTTGCCGCGCACCCACTCCATCAGGAGGCCGACGACGGGCTCCTCGACGGGGCCGAACTCGGACGACCCCGCGCTGGTGATCCCGGCGAGATTCCGCGCCGCCTCGATCACCGCCATCTGCATGCCGAAGCAGATGCCGAAATAGGGAATCTTGTGCTCGCGCGCGAAGCGTGCGGCGGCGATCTTGCCCTCGGTGCCGCGCTCGCCGAAGCCGCCGGGAACGAGGATTCCCTGCACGTCCGAGAGATAGTGGACGGCGTCCTGCGATTCGAAGATCTGCGAATCGAGCCAGTTCAGCCGCACCTTCACGTTGTTGGCGATGCCGCCGTGCTGGAGCGCCTCGGCGAGCGATTTGTAGGCGTCGAGGAGGTTCGTGTACTTGCCGACGACCGCGATCGTGACCTCGCTCTCGGGGTGCTTGATGCGGTCGACGATCCAGTGCCATTGCGCGAGCGTCGGCGGGGGCTCCGGGTCGATGCCGAAATGGCGGCAGACCTGGCGGTCGAAGCCGTGGTCGTGGAGGGTGAGGGGGACCTGGTAGATCGTGTTGACGTCGGGGAGTGAGATGACGGATTCGACCGGCACGTTGCAGAAGAGCGAGATCTTCTTCCGCGCATCGAGCGGCACCTCGCGATCGGACCGGCACAGGATGACGTCGGGCTGGATGCCGACGCTCAGGAGCTCCTTCACCGAGTGCTGCGTGGTCTTGGTCTTGATCTCGCCGACGGCCGGGAGATAGGGGACGAGCGTCAGGTGCACGAACATCGCGCGCGCGCGGCCGACCTCGTTCGCCTTCTGGCGGATCGCCTCGAGGAACGGCAGGCTCTCGATGTCGCCGACCGTGCCGCCGATCTCGCAGAGGATGAACTCGGCCTCGCCCGGGTCGGCCGAGATGAACGCCTTGATCGCGTCCGTCACGTGCGGGATCACCTGCACGGTCGAGCCGAGATAGTCGCCCCGGCGCTCGCGCGCGATGACCTCGGAATAGATGCGGCCGGTGGTGATGTTGTCGGTCTTGCGCGCGGCGACGCCGGTGAAGCGTTCATAGTGGCCGAGATCGAGGTCGGTCTCGGCACCGTCGTCGGTGACATAGACCTCGCCGTGCTGCGTCGGGCTCATCGTGCCCGGATCGACGTTGAGATAGGGGTCGAGCTTGCGCAGACGGATCTTGAATCCCCGCGCCTGCAGAAGCGCGCCGAGTGCGGCCGTCGCCAGCCCCTTGCCGAGGGAGGAAACCACGCCGCCGGTCACGAAGATGAACCGCGTCATGGACCTGAATTGTATAACAGCGCGTGCGCCGGCCCGAGGGACAAAAGCGCCCGCGTTATCACGGCCTTCCGCGGACCGATTCGGACCGGAGCCGGTTCGAGCGGGCGCGCCCTCACCGGCCCTGCGTCGGCGGCGAGGGGACCACGGGAATGCTGGGTGCGACCGGGGCTTGCGGCAGCGTCGGCTCGCCAATGCCCGGCCGGTCGAGGATCGATCGCGGCGCGGTCCGGTCGGTCGCGAGGATCGCGAGGGCGAGGCTCGTGATCATGAACAGGGTCGCGATGACCGCGGTCGTCCGGGTCAGGAGATTGGCGCTGCCGCGCGTCGTCATCAGGCCGCCGAAATTGCCGCCGCCGCCGAGGCCGAGCGCGCCGCCCTCGCTCTTCTGCAGGAGGACCACGCACACGAGCGCGATTGCGAGGATGAGGTGGATGACCAGAATGACGGCGATCATGGACGGGCTCCTGTGCCGCGCCGGGCGGTCCTCTCGGGTGGGGCGGCGTCGGCCGCGTCGGCGGAGTCTATGTAGGCGCTCCGGCGGGGTTTGAAAAGCCGCGCCGGGGCGTCCGATCGTCGCGCGGCTCAGCGCCCGCCCGGCCCGGCGGCCCCGGTGGCGGTCTAGGTAGCGGCCCGGGTGGCGGCCTGGGCGATGGTCCAGAAATCCTCGGCCACGAGGCTCGCGCCGCCGACCAGCGCCCCGTCGACATTGGCGATCGGCAGGATCGTCGCCGCGTTCTTGGCGTTGACCGAGCCGCCGTAGAGGAGCCGGAACCGGCCACCCGGGAAGCGCTCGGCGAGAAGGGCGCGGAGCCGGGCATGGACCTCGGCGATCTCCTCCGAGGTCGGCGTCCGGCCGGTTCCGATCGCCCATACGGGCTCATAGGCAACGACGCAGTCGGACGCCGTCGCCCCGTCGGGGACCGAGCCCGCGAGCTGACGCCCGACCACCTCGATCGTCCGCCCGGCGTCGCGCTCGGCGAGCGTCTCGCCGACGCAGACGATGGCGACGAGGCCCGCGGCGCGCGCCGCCATCGCCTTGGCGCGCACGGCCGCATCGGCCTCGCCGTGGTTGGTGCGCCGCTCGGAATGGCCGACGATGACATAGCGGCAGCCGAGGTCCTTGAGCATCGGCGCGGCAATGTCGCCGGTATGGGCCCCCTTCTCCGCCGCGTGACAGTCCTGCCCGCCAAGGGCGACCGCGCTGCCGGCCAGCGCATCGGCTACCGGCGCGATCAGGGTCGCGGGCGGGCAGACGAGGAGCTCGCAAGCGTGGGCGGCGGCGCCCCGCGCGCGCTCGACCACGGCGCGCGCCAAGGCCGCGCCGTCGGCCCTCTGGCCGTTCATCTTCCAGTTGCCGGCGACGAGGGGGCGGATTCCGGGTGTGGTCATGGTTCCTTCCGTGCGGCAGACGACGAGGCGACGGCGGCGGCCGGGCTTCCTTGCGGTGTTGATGACCCAAAACTATCATGCGCCGCAAGCGGGCCGGACGGCCCCTGATCTAGCGCAAGTGGGTTACCGATGCTTGAGTTGATGCGCCGAAAGGCGGCGACCTGGGTCTTCCGCGTCCTCGGCGTCTTCCTGATCGGCAGCTTCGCGCTGTGGGGCGTCGGCGACTATGTCCGCCGATCGACGCTGCCGGAAACGGTGGCGGAGGTCGGCGACCTGACGATCTCGGGTCGCGATCTGTCGACGCAGTTCCGCCGCGAGATGAATCGGCTCCGCACCACCCTCGGCCAGAGCCTCGACACCGAGACCGCGCAGCGCCTCGGCCTCGTTGACCGGACGCTCGACAGCCTCGTGGTCGACCGGCTGTTCCGGATCGATGCCCAGAAGCACGACGTCGTCATTTCCGACGACCGTGTCGCCGAACAGGTCCGCCGCGAGCCCGCCTTCCAGGGTGCGCTCGGCCAGTTCGATCGGAATCAGTTCGTGAACGTCCTCATCCAGAACGACATGACCGAGGAGTTCTTCGTCGGCTCGCTCCGCGAGCAGATGGTGCGCACCCAGCTCACCGACGCGCTGACCGCGGGCATCGTCATCCCGAACGCGGTCATCGATGCCGTCTACCGCTACCGCAACGAGCGCCGCGTCGCCGACATGGTGGCGATCCCGGTCGATTCGATCGCCGTGCCGCCGGAGCCGACCGAAGCCGAGATCGCCGCCTACCACGAGGCGAACCCGGAGCTCTTCAGCCGGCCCGAGCGACGCGAGATCACGCTCGCGACGCTCGATCCCGAGGACGTCGCCGGCGGTATCAAGCCGACGGACGATCGTATCCGCGACGCCTACGAGGCGCGCCGGGCGAGCCTGCAGGTGCCGGAGCGGCGCGCGATCCGCCAGGTGCTCGCGCGCGACGAGGCGACCGCCAAGGCGGTGTCGGCCGCGCTTCAGGCCAACCCCTCGCTCGACGAGGCGGTCAAGACCGCGGGCGGCGACAAGGCGACCGTCGCCGATCTCGGTCTCCTCGCCCGCGGCGACGTGCCGCTCGCAGCGCTGGTCGAGCCCGCGTTCGCGCTCGCCCTTGGCACGCCGAGCGCGGCGGTCTCGACGCCGCTCGGCTGGCACATCCTCGTCGTCGACCGGATCGAGCCCGGACATCTGCCGAGCCTCGCCGAGGTGCACGACCAGATCGTCCGCGATCTGGTGCGCGACGAATCGGTCGAGGCGGTGGTCGCGCTCGCCAACAAGTTCGAGGACTCGCTCGGCGCCGGTCAGTCGCTCGAGGTCGCGGCGCAGGCGAACGGCCTCAAGCTCGCCGACCACAAGACGATCGACGCGCAGGGTCGTGACGAGGCCGGCAACCCGCTGCCGACCATCCCCGCCGACCCCCGTTTCCTGTCGAGCGTGTTCGAGCTCGAGTCCGGCCAGTCCTCGACGCTCCGCGAGACCGAGGCCGGCGGGTTCTACATGGTCCGCGTCGACAAGGTGATCCCGCGCGCGCTCCGGCCGCTGGGCGAGGTCCGGGCCGATGTCATCGCCGGTTGGAAGCGCAATCAGCGGCTCGACCAGGCGCGCAAGAAGGCCGACGAGATCGTCGCCGCGATCAAGGACGGCAAGTCGCTCGGCACGGTGGCATCGACGATGGACCTTCGTCTCGTTTCGTCGCGACCGTTCAACCGCTTCGCGCTCGAGCCCGAGATCGGCGTGCCCGCCGCTCTCGCCGCGGCGCTGTTCCGCGTCAAGCCGGGCGAGGCGACGAGCGTGCAGTCCCCCGATGGCTATGTCGTCGGCCAGTTGACGCGGATCGTCGACGCCGACCCGGCGGCCGATCCGTCGGGACGCACCGCGGTGCGCGAGCGGTTGCAGACGACGTTTTCCGCGGAGCTCCTGATCCAGTATGCCGACGAGCTCCGGGCGCGCTACGGCGTCAAGATTGACCGCAACGCGGTCGCCCAGCTTTTCCCGACGTCGTCGCCCTAGTCTTACGCGTCCGCGTCCTTCGGCACGACATAGCCGGTCCGTTCGACCCATGTCCGGTCGGCAAGGACGACCGAGGTCGCGATCTGGCGCTCGGGCACGTTCCAGTAGCGACGGAGCAGGCGATCCTTCGTGCGGTCGCCGACGGCCGTGAACCCGTGCTTCTCGTAGAACACGATCGCCCAGCGCGCGGCCGCCCAGGTGCCGATCAGGACCGGACGCTCGGCGCCGGCGAGGAGGTGACCGAGGAGCGCGCCGCCGATGCCGCGGTTGCGCCGCGCGGTCCGCACATAGGCATGACGGATCAGCATCACGTCGTCGACCGGCTGCGCGCCCATGACGCCGACGAGGCCGCCCGCCTCCTCGTAGCCGGCGAACGCGACGCCGGCCGCGATCTCATGGCGGAGCTCGTCGGCCGGCATATAGGGCTCATGCCAGCGGTCGGCGGGAATGACACCGCGATAAGCGATGGCGGCGTCGTTGATGATGGCGAGTACGGTCTCGAACTCCGCCGGCAGGCGGCACGCGCGGATCATCGGCCTCCGTCTCCACCGCCCGTCGGTCCGTTCGCGCTGCGCGGCCCGGCTTCCCCGAGCACGCGGATCGTTTCGGCCACGGCCACGGGCGGCGGCAGAAGCCGGTCGAGTGGCACCATCACGAAACCGCGGCGCGCGCTCTCGGCGAGCCAGGTCTCGATCCCGGAGAGCGCGACGTCGCGGCCCTGCGCGACCGCGACGGCGCGGCCGTTGCGGGTGGCGATCTCCTCGGTGCGCCTCAGCGCGGCTTCGACATAGTCCGCCGTCTCCTCGTTGTCGAGCACGACGTCGCGGGCGAGGACCGGCATCCCGATCTCGCGCGCCGCGGACACCCCGAGCGATGGCGGGATCGCGAGCAACCGGATCGGGGTCGATACGGTGATCGCGCTCGGCGGCACGGATGCCTTGACGCTCGTCGGCGTCAACATCGACAATCTCACAGCGGCCAACTTCATGTTCGCGCCTTGATCGGCCCGGAGTCCGAGGCGACGCCACCGGCGGCCTAGGGGCCGCCGGTTCTTTTTCATACCCGCCCGAGCCTCGTTTGCTATAAGAGCCACCCGTCGGGAAACCGCGCGGTGGCGTGATGTCGGGCGACATGAACGATCTCAAGGCCCTGATCGGCCGCATTGCGTCGGGCGCGCGCCTGACGCAGGCCGAGGCCGAAGGCGCCTTCGACATCATCATGTCGGGCAACGCGACGCCGGCGCAAATCGGCGGCTTCCTGATGGCGCTCCGCGTGCGGGGCGAGACGGTCGACGAGATCACCGGCGCCGCACGCGTCATGCGGGCCAAGGCGCTGAAGATCGCGGCGCCGGCGGCGGCGATCGATGTGGTCGGCACCGGCGGTGATGCCTCGGGCAGCCTCAACATCTCGACCGGGGCTGCGATCGTCGTCGCCGGCGCCGGCGTTCCGGTCGCCAAGCATGGCAACCGCGCCCTCTCCTCCCAGTCCGGTGCCGCCGATGTCCTCAAGGCGCTCGGCGTCAACCTCGATGCCGACTTCGCGCTCGTCGAGCGGGCGATCGCCGAGGCCGGCATCGGGTTCATGATGGCGCCGCGACACCACAATGCGACGCGCCATGTCGCGGGCCCCCGCGTCGAGCTCGGCACGCGGACGATCTTCAACATCCTCGGGCCGCTGTCGAACCCGGCCTCGGTGCGCCGGCTTCTCGTCGGCGTCTATGCGCGCGACTGGGTCGAGCCGCTGGCGCGTGTCCTCGGCAATCTTGGCGCCGAGCGGGCCTGGGTGGTGCATGGCTCGGACGGGCTCGACGAGCTCACCACGACGGGGGCTTCCTATGTCGCCTCGCTCGATCGTGGCCGCATCGAGACCTTCGAGGTTCACCCGCGCGATGCCGGTCTTCCGACCGCGACGCCGGCCGATCTCATGGGCGGTGATGCCGCCTACAACGCGGCGGCCATGACGGCGCTCCTCGCCGGCGCGCCCGGGCCCTATCGCGACGTCGTAGTCTACACCGCCGCCGCCGCCCTCGTCGTTGCCGGCGCGGCCGCCGATCTCCGCGACGGCGTGGCGAGAGCCGCGGCCTCGATCGACGACGGCCGTGCCCGGGCGGCGCTCGAGCGCCTCGTCGCGATCAGCAATGCCGGCCCGGCGCCGGCCGGCAAATAGACAGGGAGCGTGGTCAATGGCGAGCGCGCTCGAGCGGATCTGCGCCGACAAGCGTCGCCATGTGGCGGCGCGGAAGCGGATCGCATCGCCCGAAGCGATCGAGGACGCGGCACGCGCCGCGCCGCCGCCGCGTGGCTTCCTCGCGGCGCTCCGCCGCGCGATCGCCGCGCGGGGCTTTGGCCTGATCGCCGAGGTCAAGCGCGCATCGCCGAGCAAGGGGCTGATCCGCGCCGACTTCGATCCGGCCAAACTCGCGCGCGCCTATGAGCAAGGCGGCGCGGCGTGTGTCTCGGTATTGACCGACGCGCCCTATTTCCAGGGCGAGGACGCCGACCTCGTCGCGGCGCGCACGGCGGCCGCGATCCCGGTGCTGCGCAAGGACTTCATGCTCGATCCGTACCAGATCGCCGAAGCCCGCGCGCTCGGGGCCGATTGCGTCCTCCTGATCCTCGCGGCGCTCGACGATGACACCGCAAAAGAGCTTGAAATCAAGGCAATGTCGTTCGGTATGGATGTTCTGATAGAGGTTCATGATGCGGCCGAGCTCGATCGCGCGCTTCGCCTCAAATCTCCATTGGTGGGGGTGAACAACCGTGATCTCAAGACGTTGAAGACCGATCTTGGGACGACGAGAGCATTGGCGCGGCACGTGCCGCCCGACCGCCTCCTGGTCGCCGAGAGCGGCCTCTACACCGCGACCGATCTTGCCGAGATGGCCGCGCTCGGCGCACGCTCGTTCCTGATCGGTGAAGCGCTGATGCGCGAGCCCGATGTCGAGGTAGCGACCCGCTCGCTTCTCGACGGCACGTCGGCGCTCCGCCGACCCGGTTCGCCTGAGGAGTGGTCGCGATGAAGCGTCTCAGCCATCTCGATGCCAAGGGCAAGGCCGCGATGGTCGATGTCGCCGACAAGGCCGTGACGCGGCGGACGGCGACGGCCAAGGGGACGGTCCACATGGCAGCGGCGACGCTCCGCCTCGTCATGGAAGGCGGCGTCAAGAAGGGCGACGTGCTCACCGTCGCGCGGCTCGCCGGCATCATGGCCGCCAAGCGCACCGCCGAGTTGATCCCGCTCTGCCACCCGCTGCCGCTCGAGGCGATCGACCTCGACCTCGCCTGCGACCCGGCACGGAGCGCGGTTGACATCACGGCGACCTGCCGCACGACGGGAAAGACCGGCGTCGAGATGGAGGCGCTCACCGCGGTCTCGGTCGCGGCGCTCACGGTCTATGACATGTGCAAGGCGGTCGACCGCGGCATGTGGCTCGCCGACATCCGGCTCACGCACAAGGCCGGTGGCAAATCCGGGACCTTCGAGACAAGCTGATGATCGCGGTCGAGGAAGCGGTCGAACGGATCGTCGGCGCGCTCGCGCCGTTGCCCGCCGAGCAGGTCGCGCTCGCCGAAGCGCTCGGGCGCGTGCTCGCGGCCGATGTCCTGGCACGCCGCAGCCAGCCGCCGGTCGACGTCTCGGCGATGGACGGCTATGCGGTTCGCGCCGCCGATGTCGCGACGCTTCCGGCCGAGCTCCGCCTCGTCGGATACGCCCCGGCCGGCGGCTCCTATGATGGCCTCGTCGGGGCCGGCGAGGCGGCGCGCATCTTCACCGGCGCGCCGGTGCCCGAGGGCGCCGACACCATCGTGATCCAGGAGAACACCAAGGCCGATGGCGATCGGGTGCGGGTCGTCGACGGCAAGGCGCCGGTCGGGCGTTTCATCCGCAAGGCCGGGCTCGACTTCCGCACCGGCGATCCCCTCCTCCGCGCCGGCCGGGTGCTGACGGCGCGCGATGTCGGTCTCGCCGCGGCGATGAACGTGCCGTGGCTCCGCGTCCACCGCCGGCCGCGCATCGCGATACTCGCGACCGGGGACGAGATCGTCATGCCGGGCGAGCCGATCGGGCGCAACCAGATCGTGAGCTCGAACGCGCTCGCGCTCGCGGCCTTCATCACTGCCGCCGGCGGCGTCGCGCTCGACCTCGGCATCGCGCCCGACGATGCCGCTGCGCTCAAGGCGATGGCTGCCGGCGCGCACGGCGTCGACATGCTGCTGACGAGCGGTGGCGCCTCGGTCGGCGATCACGACCTCATCCAACGCGTCCTCGGCGAGGTCGGTCTCGAGGTCGACTTCTGGAAGATCGCGATGCGCCCCGGAAAGCCCCTGATCTTCGGGCGCATCGGCGAGACGCCGCTCCTCGGGCTTCCCGGCAATCCGGTGTCGGCCCAGGTGTGCGCAACGATCTTCCTGTGGCCGGCGATCCGCCGCCTGCTGGGCACCGCAGCCGACGAGTCCCGGATCGTGACCGCGCGGCTCGGGCGCGATCTCGCCGCGAACGACGAGCGCGAGGACTATCTCCGCGCCGCGCTCGCCCGCGAGCGTGACGGCACACTCGTCGCCACGCCGTTCGCGGTGCAGGACTCCTCGATGTTCGCGACCATGGCGCGCGCCGATGGCCTGGTCATCCGCAAGCCCTTCGCCCCGCCCGCCATGGCCGGTGAGGCCGTGGCCGTGCTGCCGCTCACCGGCAGCGTCGTCAGCATCTGAGCGAACGCCCTCACGCACATGCTTGACCCGATTCTGGAACTTTAGTAGAACACATATGTTTTGGTTTTGTTCTACTCCTAGTGGATGACTGGACAGGCTCGATCAAGATGCTGACCCCCAAACAATACGAGTTGCTGCGCTTCATCCATGCCCGCCTCGCCGCGCGTGGCGTGCCCCCCTCGTTCGACGAGATGAAGGATGCGCTTCGGCTGAAGTCGAAATCCGGGATCCATCGGCTCATCACCGGGCTCGAGGAGCGGGGCTTCATCCGCCGCCTGCCCCACCGTGCCCGCGCGCTGGAGGTTCTCAAACTGCCGGAGAACCAGCACGACGGGCGACGCGCCGGCGCGGCCCCGTTCGCGCCGACCGTGATCGAGGGCAATTTCCGGCCGGCGATCGCCGGCGCCCAGATCGCGGCCGAGGCGGAGACGGTGGATTTACCCCTCTATGGACGCATCGCCGCGGGCTCACCGATCGAGGCGCTGCGCGATCCGAGCCGCACCATCGGCGTGCCGGCGAGCCTCCTCGGACCTGGCGAGCACTACGCTCTCGAGGTCAGCGGCGATTCGATGGTCGATGCCGGGATCATGGACGGCGACATCGCGCTGATCCGGCGCGAGGACGAGGCCGACAACGGCACCATCATCGTGGCGCTCGTCGATGACAACGAGGTGACGCTGAAGCGGTTGCGGCGGAAGGGCGCCTCGATCGCGCTCGAGCCCGCGAACCCGTCGCACGAGACGCGCATCTTCGGCCCCGATCGGGTCAAGGTCCAGGGACGGCTGGTCGGCCTGTTCCGCCGCTACTGACCGTGGCGCCCGCTACAGGCGCTAGCTCTAGGTGCTCGCTATAGGCGCTCGTTGCGCCGATCGGGCCGCGTCGACCATGGCCGGGCACCGCGCCGCGCCGCGACCGTCTCGACCCGAAGCCCGTCGCGCGTCGTCCAGACGGCGTGCGTGCCTTCGCGCCATAGCCGGCCGCCGTCGATCAGGAGCCCCGGTCGCGGGCAATCCCGCCGCCGCACGAAGGCGAATGTCACGAGGCGATCGGCGCTCCGGCAGGAGAGCGCGAGCGCCCGCTCGTCGCGGACGATCGTGACGGTGCGTGTTCCGAGCGCGTAGGTGCAGACGCCGTCGTCGCACGCGAGCCGGCCGTCCGCCGCGCGCACCGCCACCATGCGCCGGTTGCCGTCGACCAGCATGTCGGGCGGGTCGGCGAAGGCGAGGCTCGCGAATCCGGCCGCCACCGCGGCAAGCCCGAGATGGCGCCAGCGCGCCTGCCAGAGGCAGAACCACAAGCCGCCGATCACGATCAGCACGAAGCCGAGATCGGGCATGGTCGGGATCACCCAGACAGCGCCCGGCCACGCGGCGACCATGTGCGCGGTCTCGATCACGACGGCGACACCCCAACCCATCGGGACCAGCGCGAGATCCTCGATGCCGAATGGCATCAGCCCGCCGGCGATCACCGCCCACGGCATGATCCAGAACCCGCTCACCGGCACGGCAATCATGTTGGCCGCGATGCCGTAGAGCTGGATGCGGTTGAAATGGACCATGCCGAAGGGCGTGGTCGCGAGCCCGGCGACGAGGCTTGTCGCCGCGGTCAGCGCGACTAAAGCCCGATCCGCCGCGCGAGGCTCGCGTCGCGATGGAGCGTCGCGAGATGCGGGCGGAGGGCCTCGAAGGCGGCGATCAGGCCGATCACGGCGGCGAACGAGAGCTGGAAGCTCGCGCTGACCAGGCTCTCGGGCGCGATCACGAGAACGACGAGCGCGGCGAGCCCGACCGAGCGCATCGAGAGCGCGGTGCGGTCGATCAGCACGGCGAGAAGGACGATCGCGATCATCACGAAGGCGCGCTGCGCCGGCACCGAGGCGCCCGAGACCTCGAGATAGGCGAAGCTCGCGGCGAGCGCGCCGATCGCGGCCCATTTCTTGATCGGGAAGCGGAGCGCGACGAACGGGATCGCGGCGAGGAGGACGCGCAGCGCGACGAGCACGATGCCGGCGACGAGGCTGAGATGAAGGCCCGATATCGACAGGAGATGCGCGAGCCCGGAATCGCGCATCGCCGCGTTGACGTCGGCCGGGATTGCGGCGCGGTCGCCGGTGACGAGCGCGGCGGCGACGGCGCCGGCGCCGGGGTCGTCGATCCCGGCCCGGATGCGCGCGGTCGTCGCGCGGCGAAGCTCGGCGAGCCAGATCGCGTAGGATCTCCCCTCGTCCGCCGGCGGATCGACCGTCGGGCGGCCCAGCGCATAGCCAACCGCCCCGATCCGCTCGAACCAGGCCGCGCGCGCGAAATCGTGGCCGCCGGGAAGCGCCGGGCCGGGCGGCGGCATCAACGCGGCGCGGACGACGATGTAATCGCCGGGGTGGATCGGATCGGCGAGGCGGCGGACGCCGAGACGGATGCGCTCGGGTGTCCGGCCCGGCGGCAGATCGGCGATGGTGACACGGTCGAGGAGGAGGCGGACGCCCTCCTGGCGCGCCTCGACCTCGAGCACGCGTCCACCGACATCGACCGCGCCGAGCCGCCGGTCGAGGACGGGTGCCGCGACGCTCGCGGCGTGGAACTGGACGATGAGAAAGCCGGCCGCCGCGACCGCGACGGCGACCGTGGCGAGCGCCTCGGTACGCGGCCAGCGGAGGAGCGCGATGGTGGCGGCGAGGAAGAGGACGACCGCCGCCGGCCATGCGGCCGGCTCGTGGTCGAGGGAGAAATAAAGCGCAATGCCGGCGCCGAACGCGACTGGAAGCCAGAGGATCAGCCGCGGGCGGTCCTCGGCCGCGGACGCGGCGACCACCCGCGCGAGTCCTGCGGCCGCGCCGCCTAGGGTCTGGACTCATTTGCTCCAGTAGATGAGGGCGGCGGCGAGGAAGGCTGCGCTGAGATAGTTTGCGGCGAGTTTGTCGTATCTGGTTGCGATGAGCCGCCAGTCCTTGAGACGACACCA
>VGEU01000067.1 GCA_016869145.1 Alphaproteobacteria bacterium
ACGCGCGGGCCGCCGGTCGCGGTCAGGTCGCCGCCCAATCCTCGTCGGGTGCCGGGCCGCGGCGCGGCGCCGGCGGCGCGTCGGGCTTCCGGCGCGGAATGACGATGTTGCCGTTCTCGTCGAGGGTCGGACGCTCGAACTGGGGGAGCGTCCGCATCAGCTCGCGGAGCGTGTCGATCGCGCGGTCCATGCCACGGCGCACCTCGCGCTCGATGTCGCGCCCGAGATCGCGTCCCGGATCGCGGCCGTGCTGCGCGGGCTCGGCGCGGGCGGTCGAGGTGGCGGCGGCGAGCATGAGGGCTGAGACCGCGATCGCGGCGAGACGGGGGCTCGAATTCATCCAATGTCCTCCCGGTTCGAGGTCACGCGGCTGGCTGACCGCACGCGGGTTTGGTATGTGTCCCGACCCGTCTCTTGCAACGGCGCCGGGCCCATGCCGATCCTGAGTGTACTCGATCAGTCGCCGATCCGCAGCGGCGCGACGCCGGCCCAGGCGGTCGCCGAGACGCTGGCGCTCGCCGAGCTCGCCGACCGGCTCGGCTATCACCGCTACTGGCTCGCCGAGCACCACAACAGCCGCGGCCTCGCCGGCACCGCGCCCGAGATCCTGATCGGCCAGATCGCGGCCAGGACGCGCGGGCTACGGGTCGGCTCGGGCGGGGTGATGCTGAGCCACTACAGCGCGCTCAAGGTGGCCGAGAGCTTCCGCATGCTGGAGACCCTGTTCCCCGGCCGGATCGATCTCGGGATCGGCCGCGCGCCGGGCTCGGACGGGGTCACCGCGATGGCGCTCCAGCACGGCCCCGGCGCGCTCGGGATCGAGCATTTCCCCGCCCAGATCCGCGACCTTCTCGGCTATCTGCACGATGCGCTGCCGGCCGACCATCGCTTCGCCCGGGTCCGCGCGATGCCGGCGACCGACGCCGCGCCCGATCTCTGGCTCCTCGGCTCGAGCGATCAGAGCGCCGCCTACGCCGCCCATTTCGGGCTGCCGTTCTCGTTCGCGCATTTCATCAACCACCAGGGCGGCGAGCTGGTGATGGAGGCCTATCGGCGCCACTTCGATCCCTCGCCGGATGTCGCCCGGCCGCTCGGCAATATCGGGGTGTTCTGCGTCGCGGCCGAGACCGCGGCGGAGGCCGAGCGGCTCAGGGCCTGTCGCGAGCTCTGGATGCTCCGCCTCTATCGCGGCGAGATGAACACCTATCCGACCGTCGAGGAGGCGCTCGCCTATCCCTATAGCGCCCGCGAGCGCGCCTTCCTCGACCACCAGGCCGGGCGCACGATCGTCGGCACGCCCGACCAGGTGCGCGACCAGCTCCTCGCGCTCGGTCGGCTCTATGGCGTCGACGAGTTCGTGGTGATCACGATCTGCCCCGAGTTCGACCAGCGCCGGCGCTCCTACGAGCTCATGGCCGAGGCGTTCGGCCTCGAGCGACGGAAAGCCCCCTAGCACGTCTCGGATCAAGCGCGACCATCGCCGACGGCCGCTATTCGACGTCGATCGCGGTCTGATCGACGCGCTTGCCGACATGCGGCACCAGCCGCGGCACGAGCTTGATCGCCATCTCCCACGCCTCGAGGCCGCGCAAGTGATGGACCGCCTCGCCCTGCCACAGGCACTTGCCGTCGTCGCGGTCGTGCACGTAGAGCGTGAAGCGAACCGCGTCGGTCGGCCGCGCCTGTGCCGGCGCGCGGATACCGGGGAACACCGTCCGCACGTCGCCGGTCCACACCGGCACGCGCACGCGCTCCTGGCCTTCGCGATAGGTCTCGATGTCGGCCTGGTCGACGCCCTGGCCGCGCGCCGGTCCGCTGTCGCGCCGGGTCTCGATCTCGAACGTCACGCGGACCCGGCCGCGCTCGACGACGGGATGTCCGGCGCGGCCGAGCGCATCGGCGACCGCGCGGTTGACATCGAGGATCTCGCGCGCGTTGTCGGGCGGCACGACCTCGACCGCGGCCGCGGCGGGCACGAGCCCGCAATTGAGCGCGACGATGTAGCCCTCGTCCTTGGCCGCCGCGCCGCCGGCGCCGATCGCGAGAACGGTCGCCGCGAGCGCGGCCCGCCTTCCGAAACCCCGCATGGTCCCCTCCCGGCGCGGCCCGCGCGCTGTTCACCCCACCGACGACATGTAAGCCCCCGCCGCCGCCGTTGAAAGGGCGAACGCGCGGCCAGACGGCTCACCAATTGTTAACCGCCGGGGCGTCAGAGTAGCGGGCAGCATCGGGAACGTAGCATGAACCAGCCAGCGTTCGATCTCGCGGCTGCGAAGCATGTCGCGAAGGAAGGAACAGCGGACGAGAAGGCGGCGCTCGCCGCCCGCCGCGACCTGCCGCCCGAGTTCCTCTATTTCCTCGCCGAGGCGCCGGAGGCCGAGGTGCGCGCGGCGTCGCCGCCAATCCGGCGACGCCGCGCCAGGCCGATACCCTCCTCGCGCGCGACGCCGATGTCTCGGTGCGCTGTGCGCTCGCCCGCAAGCTGGTCGGCGCCGGGCTGCCCGACGACGAGCGCCGCTCGATGTGGCGGATGACGTTCACGATGCTCGAGGCGCTCGCGACCGACACCGTGGTCCGCGTGCGGCGGACGATCTCGGACGCGATCCAGCGCTTCGTCGACGCGCCGCGGCCGGTGATCCTGACGCTCGCGAAGGACGACTTCCCCGACGTTGCGACGCCGGTTCTGCGCTGTTCGCCCGTCCTCACCGACGACGATCTGATCGAGCTCGTCGACCGCGGCGCGCCGGACTGGGCGCAGGCGGCGATCGCCGACCGCCCGACCGTCTCGCCCGCGCTCGCCGAGAAACTCGCCGCGTCCGGCTCGGTGCCTGCGGTCGCCAGTCTCCTCAACAATCGCGGCGCCCGGATCGGCGAGGCGACGCTCGAGCGCATCATCGAGCGCGCGCCGCGGATCGAGGCGTGGCACGCGCCGCTGGTCAACCGGCCGGACATCCCGAAGGGCTTCGTCGACCGCATCGCGAGCTTCGTCGCGGCGCCGCTCGCGGCCGTTCTCCTCCGCGGCCCGCGACGGTCGGCCAAGGGCTTCCAGCCGCCCTCGGTCAGCAAGGGCCCGCCCCGCATGCAGAAGTCGACCGACTGGGCGCGCGGCACCAGCGCCGAGCGCTCGGCGCGCGGCTGGGAATCGCCGGCCGAGCGGGCGCGGCGGCTCTACGCGTCGAACCAGCTCACCGAGGAGCTCGTCGCCATGGCGCTCGACAGCGGCCAGCGCGATTTCGCGGTCGAGGCGCTGTCGATCAAATCGGGCCTCGGCGGCGACGCGGTCCGCCGCATCGTCGAGTCCAGAAGCGCGCGCTCGGTGACGGCGCTGTGCTGAAAGGCGGGCTTCTCGATGCGCTTCGCGATGGAGGCGCAGCGCCGGCTCGCCGGCATCCCGGCGACCGGCATCCTCAACGCCCGGAACGGCGTCGACTATCCCCTCAGCCATCAGCAGATGGCCGTCCAGCTCGCGATGTTCGCGGCCTGAACCGGCGCCTGCGCCATCCTTGCCTCACTGCGCCGTCCAGCCGCCGTCGACCGGCAGCGCCGTCCCGGTGATCGTCGCCGCATCGTCGGTGCAGAGGAAACGCACCATCGCGCCGATATGCTCGGGCGTCGAGAACTTGAGCATCGGCTGCTTCTCGGCGAGAAGGAGCGCCTCCTCGGCGCCGGTCTCGACGCCCTTGGCCCGCGCCCGGTCGGCGATTTGACGCTCGACCAGCGGTGTCAGCACCCAGCCCGGGCAGACGGCGTTGACCGAGACGCCGGCATTGGCGAGCTCGATCGCGGCCACCTTGGTCAGCCCGACGAGGCCGTGCTTGGCCGCGACATAGGCCGATTTCTGCGCGCTCGCGACGAGCCCGTGGGCGGAGGCGATGTTGACGATGCGGCCCCAGCCGCGCGCCTTCATGCCGGGGATCGCCGCCCGCATAGTGTGGAAGGCGGCGGTGAGGTTGAGCGCGATGATCGCGTCCCAGCGCTCGGGCGGGAACGCCTCGACCGGCGCCGTGTGCTGGATCCCGGCATTGTTGACCAAGATGTCGATGCGCCCGAGCACACGCTCGGCCTCGACGATCAGCCGCGTACAGCCGTCCGCCTTGCCGAGATCGGCCCCGACAAAGGCGGCGCGGACGCCGTGGTCGGCCGCGATCCCGGCCTGGGCCTTCTCGATCTTGGCGGCCTCGCCGAAGCCGTTGAGCACGATATCGGCGCCCGCGGTGGCGAGGACCCGGGCGATGCCGAGCCCGATGCCGCTGGTCGAGCCGGTCACCAGCGCGATCCGCCCGCCGAGCGGGCCGCTCGCCATGGCCGGGTGGAATTCGTTCGGTCGTGCGCGTCCCATCGCCATCTCCGGGTGCTTGCGGCCGGGCCGGAACGGCCGCGGCTTCATCCTCCGGTAATCATGCCCATGCAGGTATTTCTGCTTCGTAACGGCGGGCGCGGAGAAACGGCGATGGATGGCGGCACGGCTTACAGGCGGCCGCGCGAGTTGTGGCGGCCGGAGCGCTGCGACCGCGTGGCGCTGGTGCTCCAGGGCGGCGGCGCGCTCGGCGCCTACCAGGCCGGCGTCTGGCAGGCGCTCGACGAGGCCGGTCTCGAGCTCGACTGGATCTCGGGCGTCTCGATCGGGGCGATCAACGCGGCGCTGATCGCGGGCAACCCGCCCGAGCTCCGCCTCGAGCGGCTCCGGCAGTTCTGGGAACGCATCACGGCGCGGAAGATCTGGTGGATCACGCCCGACGGCGACATCTACCGCCACATGCGGAACGCCTGGTCGGCCTGGCTCACGATGAGCCTCGGCCAGCCCGGCTTCTTCGAGCCCAACATGCCCGGCCCTTGGATGGTGCCGGCCGGCGCGCGCAACGCGACGAGCTACTACGACACCAGCGCGCTCCGCGAGACGCTCGAGGAGTTCGTCGACTTCTTGATGATCAACACCACCGGCCCGCGCTTCTCGGTCGGCGCGGTCAACGTCGCGACCGGCAACTTCACCTATTTCGACAGCCTCAAGACCGAGATCGCGCCCGAGCACGTGATGGCCTCCGGCGCGCTGCCGCCGGCGCTACCGATGATCCGCGTCGGCACCGATTTCTACTGGGACGGCGGCATCGTCTCCAACACGCCGCTCCAGCACCTCCTGCAGCAGGACGACCATCTCAACACGCTCGTGTTCCAGGTCGATCTGTTCTCCGCGCGCGGGCCGCTGCCGCGCGACATCCAGGACGTGATGGGCCGGCACAAGGACATCCAGTACTCGAGCCGCACCCGCTACACGACCGACATGTTCCGGCGGATGCACCAGATGAAGCTCGAGATCAAGCGCGCGCTCGACAAGGTGCCCGAGGACGCGCTCGACGACAACCAGCGCGTCCTCAAGGCGCGGCTCGCCGATCTGCCCGAGATCACCATCCTCCATCTCATCTATCAGCAGCGCGCCTATGAGGGCCATGCCAAGGACTACGAGTTCTCCGGCACCTCGATGCGCGAGCACTGGGAATCGGGCTATCACGACACGAGGCGGACGCTGGCGCGGAAGGACTGGCTGACGATGCCGCCCGACGATTCGGGCGTCGTCGTGCACGACGTCCACCGCGCCGAGGACTTCTGAGCCGGCCTCAGCGCACCGGATGGCACGCCGCGAGGCGGTCGATCTCGGCCTCGCTCATCGGCCAGCCCAGCATCTCGCTCCGCATGCGGACGCGCTGGACGCTGACCTCGTGGAGCGCCTTCTTCATCCGCGCGAGATCGGCCGGCGAGCCGACGGCCGTGGCGGCGGCGGTCGCGGCCTCGCCGTAGTGGTCCTTCTCGTCGACATAGATCACCTGCATCGCCTGGGCGAGGCGGTCCTCGAGCGGGCCGCCCGAGAGCTTCGCCATCTCGCGGAAGGTCGACGAGCCGCCGCCCTCGGTGAGCCCCATGACCGCCCTGAGGCAAGGATCGCCGGATTCGACGTGAGCCCGGCGCATGGCGTTGAGCTTCTTGTCCTCGGGAAGCTGCTCCGGGTCGTCGCGGGTGAGCTTCCGTCCGAGCACGAACTCGAGCACCTCGGCCAGCACCAGATAATGGTTGAACTCCTCCGTCATCACGTGGAGGTGGTGATAGAGCTCGCGCCGGTCGACGCTCGCATCGAGGCCCTTGAACATGTCGACGATCTTCGCGAACTCCATGTGGAGCCCGCAGGCGAAGCCGGTGGTCGGGCCGTAGCCGATCGCGGGGTTGAGCTCCTTGTAGACCGCGGCGCGGAGATAGCGAATCCAGTCCTCGCGCGAGGGCTTCTTGGCGAAGAAGCGATGGGCGACCTCGGCCTCGGCATCCCAGAACGGCCGCGCGACCGCGATCAGCTCCGCTTTGTACCCGCTCCTGTCCATTCCGCGCTCCGGTGCTCCGCGATTCGTGCTTTGATGGCCGGCCGATTGTCGGGTCTCGGGAGCTTCGATGCAATCCTCCGCTGCGCTCCGCGGCGTTGCCTGGATGGTCGCCTCGGGCTTCGTCTACTCGATGTCGACGGGCATCGTGCGCTATCTCGCGGACTATATGACGCCGGCCGAGATCGTGTTCTGGCGCTCGGTGACCGGGCTCGCGGTGATGCTGCCCTGGGCGATCCGGGCCGGCGGCGCGGCGCTCAAGACCAGCGCCTGGTCGCTCCTCGGGCTCCGCTCGATCGCGAGCTATCTCGGCATGCTGTGCTCGTTCTACGCCTATTCCAAGATCGCGATCGCGGACGCGGTGGCGCTCCAGTTCACGCTGCCGCTGTTCACGATCCTGCTGGCCGGCGTGCTCCTCGGCGAGCGCATCGGCCGGCACGGCTTCCTCGCCTGCGTGATCGGCTTCGTCGGTGCGCTGGTCATCGTTCGGCCCGGGTTCGAGACGGTGACGCTCGCGACCATCGCTGCGCTCGGCGCGGCGGTCTTCTACGCCTGCACCAACGTCGTCATCAAGCTCCTGTCGCGCTCGGTCTCGACCTACGCCATGACCTTCTACATCAACGTCATGGTGCTGCCGCTCGCGCTGCCGCTCACGGTCTATCTATGGTCGGGGCTGAGCTGGGCGATCGTGCCGTGGATCGTCGCCTTCGGCGCCATCAACACGGTCGCCCAGATCTGCCTCACCAACGCGATCCGGGCCGCCGACGCCCGCATCGTCCAGCCTTTCGACTTCCTGCGGCTGCCGTTCGGCGCGGCGATCGGCTATCTCGCCTTCGACCAGACCGCCGACGTCCTCACCTTCGTCGGCGCGGCGATCATCTGCGCCGCCGCCTATTACGCGCTTCTCCGCGAGGGGCGGGCGCCGGCTTGACAGGCCCTGCCGGCTGGCCGACCATCCCCGTGTCGCGTCCGAGACGGAGGGCCACACTCATGGCGGCGGTCCCCAACCAGGGTTTCAGCTACGACACCCAGGACCACGGCCTCAGCGAGGCCGAGCGGACCTGGCGCAATCGGCTGGGCGATGCGCTCGAGATCGTGCTCGGCACCGGCGCCGACGACATCGACGCGATCGCGGACGGGCTCAACGCCATCGACCACAAGGGACCCGGCGGCGAACGCTGGACGGGGGCGCTCCTCGAGGCCGAGCTCAACCGGCTGTCGCGCTGAACGCGGGAACGGAGGCGACCATGCCCGACGGCGCCGTCGACATCGATGACCTGCTCGAGACCGGGCTCATCAACAACTGGTATCTCGTGTGCCGCGACACCGATCTCGGCGACACGCCGCTCGCCCTGAAGCGCCTCGCGCGCGACATCGTGCTGTGGCGCGACGGCAAGGGCGGCGTCCACTGCGTCGAGGATTTCTGCCCGCACCGTGGCGCCAGGCTCTCGATCGGGCAGGTGTGCGACGGTTTCCTGACCTGCGCCTATCACGGGCTCCAGTTCGACGGCCGCGGCACGGTCGTCGCCACTCCGCCGACGCCCGCGAGCCCCATCGTCGGCCAGCGTCTCGCGCGGTCTTTTCCGGCTGAGGAGGCGCACGGCGTCATCTGGGTGTTCTTCGGCGACGCCCTTCACGACGACCCGCCGCCGCTCGTCTTCCCGGACGAGTTCTCGACCGGCGAATGGTCGGGCTTCGTCGACATCCGCGTGTTCGAGTGCAACTACCAGCTCGTGCGCGACAACCAGCTCGATCCGATCCACGGCAGCTACCTCCATGCCGGCACGCATGCGCTCTCGTGGGGCAGGAAGGACGCCGATTTCGGCTTCGAGAAGACGGCCGACGGCTTCGTCATCTGGCGCACCAACCAGCAGGGCGTGAACCTCGACCGGACCTGGGTGTTCCACCGCGAGGGCTCGGGCTACTGGGCGATCTCGGATCTGCCGTTCCCGAAGAACGAGGGCGGCGGGATGGTGCGGCTGTTCCGCTATCCGACGCCGATCGACCGCGACCATTCCCTGGTGTGGAACTATCGGCTCCAGAAGCGGACCGGCTGGCGCCGCGATCTGTGGCGCTTCATGTACAAGAACCGCGTCCACGACCGCGGCGCCGAGGTGATGGAGCAGGACCGTCTCGCGCTGTCCTCGATCCCGCGCGATGCCCGAAAGCGCGAGAACCTTCTCCCGTGCGACATCGGGGTCGCGCGCATCCGGCGGCTCTATCGCGACGAGATGGCGCGCCACGTCGAGGCGCTCGCCGCTGCCGGGCTCGCCGCCGAATAGAAGGCGCGCCGCCCGCGCGCCGCCCGCGCGCCGTCCCCCACGCCGCGACAAGGAAGCGCGCATGAAAATCGGTTTCGTCGGTCTCGGTCGGATGGGCGCGCCGATGTCGACCAATCTCGCCAAGGCGGGCCATGCGCTCGTCGTCTACGATGTGCGTGCGAGCGCGGTGCACGCGCTCGCCGCGAGCGGGATGACGGCGGCGGCCTCGCCGGCCGCGGTCGCGCGCGCGAGCGAGGTCGTGTTCCTGAGCGTGCCCGGGCCCGAGGAGGTCGACGCCGCGCTTCTCGCCTCAGACGGCGTCTTCGCCGGCGCCGGCCGTGGTCTCCTCGTCGTCAACACCTCGACCATCACGCCGGCGCAATCCATCGCGCTCGCCAAGCGCGCCGCCGCCGCCGGGATCGAGTTCCTCGACGCGCCGGTCTCGGGCGCGGTCCACGGCGCCGTCGCCGGCACGCTGACCGTGATGGTCGGCGGCAGCGAGACGGCCTTCGCGCGGGCGCGGCCGCTCCTCGAGAGCCTCGGCTCCAAGGTCCGCCATGTCGGCGCCGTCGGCGCGGCGAGTGCGCTCAAGCTCGTCAACCAGGCGGTCTACGTCTCCTATCTCGCGACCTTCGCCGAGGGCCTCGCGCTCGGCGAGCGCTTCGGGCTCTCGGTCGACGCCATGCTCGACGTGCTCGGCACCTCGGCCGCCGGCCACCCGATGATCGCGACCAAATACGACGAGATCCGCGGCGTCTCGACATCGCCCGGCTTCGCGATCGAACGCGCGCTTCTCTTCCTCGATCTGACCGAGGCGACCAGGTCGGGCGTCGCTGCGACGACGCCGGTGTTCGATGCGGTGGCCGCCTCGCTCCGCCGCGCCGAGGCGCTCGGTCTCGCGGCCGAGGACGTGATCGTCGCCCGCAACCGCTATCTCAAGTGATCCGACACCGCCGACAAGGAGACGGTCCCGTGCTATTCCGGCGCCTCGCCTCAGCGTTCGCCACGGCTGCGGTCCTCGCCCTCGTGCCGCTCGCTTCGTCCGCCCAGGCCTATCCGTCGAAGCCGGTGCGCGTCCTGATCGGCTTCGCGCCCGGCGGCCCGGCCGACGTCGTCGCCCGCCTGCTCGCGGATCTCCTTGGCTCCCGCCTCGGCCAGCCCTTCGTCGTCGAGCCGCGCACGGGTGCGGCCGGCATCGTCGCCGGCCAGCAGCTCATCGCCTCGCCCGCCGACGGCCACACGCTCTATGTCGTGTCCTTCGCGCTGCTCGCCGCCGCGCCGGCGCTCTACGACACCATGGCCTATGACCCGGCGACCGCGTTCCTGCCGGTCACCAATCTCGTCCTCCAGCCGCTCGCGCTCGAGGTGCCGGCGCAATCGCCGGTGCGATCCTATCGCGAGTTCACCGATTTCCTGAAGGCCAACTCGGGCAAGCTCAACCACGGCTCCGCCGGGGTCGGCACGCAGACCCATCTCGTCGCCGAGCTGTTCCGCCAGAAGCTCGGCTTCGACAGCCAGCACATCGCCTATCGCGGCTCGGGGCCGTATGGCCAGGCGATGAACCAGGGCGAGCTGCAATGGGGCTTCGGCTCGCTCAACGCGACGCTGCAGTTCGTGCGCTCGGGCGTCGTGCGCGTGCTCGGGGTCTCGGGCCGGAACCGCTGGCCCTCGCTCCCCGACGTGCCGACGCTGGCCGAGCACGGGCTCGCCGATTCCGACTGGGTGAATTTCTTCGCCCTCGTCGTCGTCGCCGGCACACCGCGGCCGATCATCGACCGCCTCCACGGCGAGATCGCCCATGGCTGGAAGGCGCCGCAATACGCCGATCGCCTCCGCGAGATCGGCTTCGAGCCGGTGTCGCCGACGCCGGAGGAGACCGCGCGCTATTTCGCCGCCGAACGCGCGCGCTGGACCGCGGTGATCAAGGCGAACAACATCAAGGCCGAATGATGGGCACCGGCGCCGACGCCGCGCCTACTCGATCGCCGCCTTGAACTTGGCGATGATGTCGGGCGGGGTCGCGACCGTCTTTTCGACGATCTTCTGCAGCTCGATCCCCGTCATCGTGTCGAGGTCCATCTTCCGCTTCTCGGCCTCCGCGATGAACTCCGGATCCTTCATTGTCGCGTCGAACGCGCGCCGGAGCGCCGCGACCCGGTCGGCCGGCACGCCGGGGGGCGCGATGAAGGCACGCCCGACCGCGGTGGAGGAGGCCATCAGCTCCATGATCGCGCGGCTCTCGGGCGTCTTGGCGAGCTCCATCAGCGTCGGCACGTTGGGGAGGTCGGCCGTGCGCTGAAGCGCGACCATGGCGACCGGGATGATCTTCTTCTCGGCGAGATTGTGCGTATACACCGACTTGACGCTCGCCCAGCTATTGGCCATGGCGTGGATCTCGCCGCGCTCGATCGCGATGTTGATCTCCTTCGAGCCGGGATAGCCGAGGACGACGCGGTATTTGAGCCCGAGCAGGTTCCGCATCAGCGACGGGTTCATGTAGTCCTGCGCCGCCTTGCCGGAGCCGCCGAAGATCGTCTCCTTGGTCTCCATGTCCTTGAGGTTGGTGGCCGGCGCCGTGTGCCAGACCATGATCGCGCTGTTCATGTTGTCGATGCGCCCGAGCGCTCTAAAGGACTGCGCCTCGTAGCGGACCGCGTTATCGCCGAGCGCCTGGCTGAGCGCATAGGTGTTGGACGGCATGGCGACGAAGAGCCCGTCCTTGGGCGCGGCGGCGAAGACGTGATTGGTCGCCCGCGTGCCGCCCGCCCCCGGCATGAACTGGGTGATGACGTTGGGTTTGCCGGGGATGTGCTTGCCCCAGAACTGGGCGAGCGTGCGGGCATAGAGCCCGTAGCCGCCGCCGGCATCGAAGGCGACGACGATCGTGATGTCCTTGCCCTTGTAGAAATCGGCGACCGCGTCGGCGCGCGCGCTGCCGGGACCGGCGATGAGGCCGGCGAGGCCGGTGAGGCCGGTGAGGGCGACGAGGGCGGCGAAGGCTCGGATCGGCATCGGGTGCTCCCTGGACATCTGCCGTCTTATGTAGCGGCGGGGCGGCCGCTGTCCAGACGGCGGCGAGCATTGACGCCGCCGGAGCCGGCGCCGATCATGCCGGGCGTCAGCCGGGAACGACCGATCATGGCCACCAGGACCAAGCCCGCCGCGCCGCCCGCGCGCGGCTATCGCGACCTCCACGACCATATCGCGGCGCTCGATGCGGCGGGGCTCCTGAGGACCATCCGCGAGCCGGTCAACAAGGACACCGAGCTCCATCCGCTGGTGCGCTGGCAGTTCCGCGGCGGCATCCCGGAGAGGGACCGCAAGGCCTTCCTGTTCACCCATGTCGTCGATTCCACGGGCCGCCGTTTCGCGATGCCGGTCGTTGTCGGCGCGCTCGCGACCAATCCGGACATCTACGCAATCGGCATGAACGCGCCGGTCGCCGAGATCGGCCGGGTCTGGACGCGGGCGATGGCCGCGCCGATCGCGCCCCGCGTCGTCGACCGGGCGCCGTGCCAGGAGGTGGTGATCGAGGGCGCGGCGCTCGACGGCGAGGGCAACGGCCTCGATGCGCTGCCGGTGCCGATCTCGACGCCGGGCTTCGATGCGGCGCCGTTCCTGACCGCGACCTGCTGCATCAGCCGCGACCCCGAGACGGGGGTGCAGAACATGGGCACCTATCGCTGCCAGCTCAAGGCGCCGCGCCGGCTCGGGCTCAAGATGTTCCTGTCGATCCGTGCCGGCGGCTACGTGCACTGGAAGAAGTACAAGGCGATGGGCCGGCCGATGCCGATGGCGATCGTCGTCGGCGCGCCGCCCGCGGTCGCCTATCTCGGGCCGCAGAAGCTGCCCGAGGACATCGACGAGCTCAATGTCGCGGGCGGCATCGCCGGCGCGCCGATCCACGTCGTCCGCGCCCGCACCGTCGATCTCCTCGTCCCGGCCGAGGCCGAGATCGTGATCGAGGGCCATGTCGACACCGAGTTCCTCGAGCCCGAAGGCCCGTTCGGCGAGAGCCATGGCCACATCAATCTCGAGGAGTACAATTTCGTCGTGGACGTGACCGCGATCACCCACCGGCGCGACGCGGTCTTCACCTCGATCATCTCGCAGGTGACGCCGTCGGAATCCTCCGTCATCAAGCGCGTCGCCTACGAGCCGCGCTTCCTCAACCATCTGCGCGACCAGCTCGGCATCAAGGGCGTGCGCCGGGTCTCGATGCACGAGCCCTTGACCAATCTCCGCCGCGTCATGGTCGTGCAGTTCGACCACGGCGTGCCGCGCGCCGAGGTGTGGCGCGCGCTCTATGGCGCGGCGAGCTACGATTCGGTCTGCGGTAAGTACCTGATCGGGGTGAGCGAGGACATCGACCCCGACAACCCCGACGCGGTCTTCTGGTCGATGGCCTACCGCGCCGATCCGGGGCTCGATTCGCAGCTCCTCGCGCACCGGCCGCCCGGCCACGGCCCGCGCAGCGAGCGCGGCGGCGGCGAGGAATCGGCGCTCCTGATCGATGCGACCCTCAAGCACGCGAGCGCGCCGGTCGCGCTGCCGACCCGGCCCTACATGGAGAACGCGAAGGCGCTGTGGGAACGTCTCGGCCTGCCGGCGCTCAAGCCCGAATCGCCCTGGCACGGCTATTCGCTCGGCGACTGGTCGGACAAGTGGGAGGCGGACGCGGCGCGCGCGGCGGCGAGTGGCTATCTCGAGACCGGGCGGCGTGCGCACCAGCGACGGCGCAGCGACGCCGGCCCCAACATCTATGTCGAGCGCGACGACGACTGAGCCGGAAAGAAAGAGGGGCGCCCGAGGCCATGGCTCGTGGCCGCGGACGCCCCCAGATCACGCGGGGCTACGCGTGAACGCTCGCGCCCTCAGCCGTGCGCCCGGGCGGCATCGGCGTTGCGCGTCTTGAACAGCGAGAACACGATCCCGCCCAGGATCAGCGCGAACGTGACCGAGAGCGAGATCACCGGGTCGAGCTTGCCGTAGATCTGGTTGTAGAAGATCTTGCCGCCGATGAAGATCAGCACGATCGAAAGCGCGTATTTGAGATACACGAAGCGGTGGATCATCGCCAACAGCACGAAATAGAGCGCGCGCAGCCCGAGGATCGCGAAGATGTTCGAGGTGTAGACGATGAACGTGTCGGTGGTGATCGCGAAGATCGCCGGCACGCTGTCGACCGCGAAGATCACGTCGGCGACGTTGACGAGGACGAGGACGAGCGGCGTCGCGTGGCGCACCATCGCGCCGGTCGTCGGGTCGGGCTTGGTGACGAAGAACCGCTCGCCGTGGATCTCGTCGGTCACCCGCATCCGCTTGCGGAGGTAACGGATCACCGGGTTGTTCTCGATCTTGGACTCGGAATCGGCGATCACCAGCATCTTGATCCCGGTCAGGATCAGGAAGGCGCCGAACACGTAGAGGATCCAGGCGAACTCGGCGACCAGCGTCGAGCCGAGCCCGATCATGATCGCGCGCAGCACGATCACGCCGAGGATGCCCCAGAACAGCACCCGGTGGTGATAGAGCCGCGGCACCGCGAAATAGGTGAAGATCAGCGAGAACACGAACACGTTATCGAGCGACAGCGACTTCTCGATCAGGAAGCCGGTGAAATAGTTCATGCCGTCCTCGGCGCCGTTCTGCCACCACACCCAGGTGCCGAACGCGACCGCCATCGCGATGTAGAACGCGGTGAGGAGAAGGCTCTCGGTGACGCCGATCTCGTGCGTCTTGCGGTGGAGGACGCCGAGGTCGAACACCATCAGCGCGATCACGATCGCGCCGAACGCGATCCAGAACCAGACCAGCGTGCCGAGAAAGTCCGTGAGCAGGAAAGCCATGTCTCGCCCCCTCTGTCGGCCGCGGTGGATCCGCGGCGCGCACGCGCGATCCGACATCGCAGCCGTCGTGACGGCTGCCAGAGGGGCCCGGATTGCAGGTCGATGTGGGAAGTGGGACGCGGGCTCTCTAGGGTCAAGTCCCTAGTGGTTTGCCACAGTCATTATCGGCGCGGCACGGCCGCGAAGCGGCGGATCATGCCGTCATATTTGGTGAGGACGTAGATCTCGCCATCCTCGCCCCGGCCGAAGCGGAGATCGGCGCGCGGTGCGTCGCCGAGAAGCTCGAGGAGGTGGATCGGCCGGCCGTTCCGGGTCGGCGTCAGCTCGACGATTGTCGCCGGCCCGCCGCGCGCGAGGACCGCGAACGGGATGTGGAACAGGCGACCCAGCATCAGGTCGCCGAACACGTAATGCCCGGCGAGCGCCGGTGCGTGCCGGCCGCGATAGACATAGCCGCCGACGATCGCGCGCCCCTCGTCGTGGTCGTACTGGGCGAGCGGGTAGTCGAAGCCGTGGCGGGCGTCGTCGCCGGGCAGGGCATAGAGTGTCTCGGGGTTGTTGCGGTCGAGGACGAAGCGGCCCTCGCGCAAGGGCCAGCCATAGTTCGCGCCGGCGCGGCCGCGGTTGATCTCCTCGACATGGTCCTCGCCGATATCGGCGATCAGCATCGTGCCGCCGTCGCCCCACGCGAAGCGCTGCTGGTTGCGGAGCCCGAGCGCCCAGATCTCGGGAAGTGCGCCGGGGCGGCCGACGAACGGGTTGTCCGCCGGCACGCGGTAGGGCCGGCCGTCTTGCGTCGGCAGGGGATCGATGCGAAGGATCTTGCCGAGCGGCGCGGCGAGGCTCTGGGCGAAGTCGTGGCTCGGGTGATAGGTGCCGTCGCCGATGCCGATATGGAGGAGGCCGTGGCCGTCGCCGCCCGGCGGCGCGGTCGGATCGAAGGCGAGCTGGCCGACATTGTGGCCGATCCCCGGCATCGCGACCCGGAGCACGATGCGGCGCGTGGCCGGATCGACCCGCTCGCGCGCGCGCGGATCGACGCGCCATTCCGTCACCACGTCGATGTGGTCGTGCGCCGGCCGGTCGGGCTCGGCCGCGAGCGTGACGACACCCGGCTCGGCCGGATTGTCCGCTGCGCGCTCGGAATGGACGGTGTAGAGCCGGCCCTCACCGCGCGCGCCGCGGCGCGCGAAGTCGGGATGGAACGCGATCGTCTTCGCGCCCTTCTCGCGGCTGTCGTCGCGGAAGTGGTCGGGGCGCGCGCGCCGGATGTCGAGGAAGACGGCAGGCGGGGCGCCGGCGCGGAGCACGTAGACGAGCCCCCGCATGTCGACGACGAAGAGCCGGCCCGAGCCGTCGCCGGCGTGGGTGAGGAAGTCGAGCCGGGCGGCCGGCGGCGCATCGCTCGAGGGCGGGATGCGCGCGACATCGACGAGCTCGACCGCGACGCCGCTCCGCGCGATGCGCTCGGGGATCGGATCGGGCGTCGCCGGCGGCTCGGCCGCTGCCACCGGCACGCCGCGACGGCGAGCGCGGCCACCCAGCGCCCGATCACGATTGCTCGCGCCCGCCGCGGTCGCCGCGGGCACGGCTCTCCCAGCGCGTGTTGAGATAGGCCGACGCGAAAATGATCGCGCCGCCCGCGAAGGCCCACAGGTCCGGCATTTCGGCATAGAGCATGATGCCGACGGCGGCGTTCATGGGCAGCCGGAGGAAGTCGAGCGGCATGATCGCCGCGGCATCGACGAGGCGGACGGCGCGCGCGAACAGATAGGGCGCGAGCGTCCCCGACACGCCGAGGATCGCGAGCCCCTGGATTGCGCGCCAGTCGGGCGTCACCCAGAACCAGATCGTCGGCACCAGCGTGAAGCCCATCAGCCAGAGATGGCCGTGGAACGTCGTGAGGCCGGGCTCGTCGCTCCGCGAGATGATCTTGAGGAGGATCACCGAGGCCGCGTAGCAGGCCGCCGACACGATGAGCCCGATCGCCGCCGTCCCGATCGGCGCCGCGCCGGGGCGGAGGATCACGAGAACGCCCGCGAAGCCGACCAGCGTCGCGAACAGCCGGCCGCGATTGAGCCGCTCGCCGAGGAAGATCGCGGCGAGCACCACCGCGAACAGCGGCAGCGTGAAATGGAGCGCGACCGCCTGGTCGAGCGGCAGCACGGTCATGCCCCAGAACCACAGCACCATGCCGAAGCCGTTGATCGCGGCGCGCGCGGCATAGAGCTTCGTGTTGCGGGTGCGGAGCCGGACCAGCCCGCTCCGGATGTAGAACGGCAGGACGCAGAGGACGGCCAACGCGCCGCGGAAGCAGACCACCTCGACCGTCGGCAGCGTCTCGGAGGCCATGCGCACGCCGATCGGCACGATCGCGAACATCACGGTCGCCAGCACGCACCAGAAGGCGGCGCGGGTCATGGGCGATAGGGACTCGAAGCGGCGGACGGCGCCGTGCAGGCGGGACATCGACCGAGTGTAGCCGAACGCGGGCGGCGCCGGGCCGGGAACTCAGCCTTCGGCGGGCCGTCTCAGGACGACGAGCGTCGCCTCGCCGCGCGAGTTGTAGCGCACCGGCAGGCTCGAGACGCCGACGCCGGGGCTGGTGTAGCCGACCATCTCGCCGCACCGCCAGAGCCCGTTGCTGAACGCGTGGTGGTCGGTGAGGTTGCTCACGATCGCTCGCCCGCCGGGCAGGCACACCTGGCCGCCATGGGTGTGGCCGGTGAGGTAGAGCGAGACGCCGGCCGCGGCGGCTTGGGTGGCGAACTCGGGCGAATGGACGAGCCCGACATGGAACCCGTCGGGCACGGTCTCGAGCGGCGCCACCATCTCGACCGTGTCGTGGTTGCCGAGCGTGGCGAAGACGCCGTCGCGGGTCCGGAGCGCGTCGAGGACGTCGCCGATCTGGTCGATCGCGTGGTCGTGCGGGCCGCGCTTCCGGAACCGGTAGTCGCCCGTCATCACGCAGAGATCGACCGTCATCCCCGCGACCAGCGCGTGGAGCCGCGCCGGGAGCTCGGGCAACGCATCGATGTGGAGGTCGGTCAGATGCAGGGTCTCGTAGCCGTCGAAGGCGGCGGGCAGATCCTCGAACACGAGCTCGATCCGGTGAGCCGGATGTCGAGCGCGTTCCTGATGCCGCGCTCGTAGAGGCCCAGGCACCACAGACCCCAGCCGAGCTGATGGGTCACCGCATCGAAGATCTCCCACGGGCGAAAGCGGCTTCGCCCGTCGGGGGTGCGCTTCTCGAAGCGGGCCTCCATCCGCGCGCGCGCGATCGCCCAGCGCGTGAACAGCGACGGATGGCGCGGCAGGATGACGTTGTCGTTGGCGAACTCGGTGAGATAGGGGCTCGCCCGCGAGGCGACCGTCTCGATATCCCACAGCCTGACGTGGCGGCCCGACATGCTAGCCCTGCTCGACCCGTCGTTGGCCCGAGAGCCTAGGGGCTCTTGGTGAAGCGCCGATGAATCAAGTTTGGTTCGGGCGCCCTCGGTCGGCGTTCGTTTCGCACCCGGCGGTGTCGAAATCGAGGCGGCGTGGGGCGGCGGCGGTCAGGAGCCCGGCGGGGTCGGGATGCAGCCCTGCTTGGGCGCCTGTTGCCGCAGATCGGCGCACAGCGCATTGGCCTGGTCGCGGCCGCTGAACGGCCCGACATACACCCGTGTGAAGACGCCGCGGGCGCCGAGATCGACGGTGCGGAATGTCGCGTCGAACCGGCCGAGGACGGGCGACAGCGATGCCTTCATCTCGGCCCAGGACTTCCGCGCCTGCGCCTCGTTCGGGAGCGAGGCGAGCTGCACCAGCCACTGCCCGGTCGGCGCGGCGGCGGCGGCACGGGCCGGGGCGGACGGGCTGGCGGCGGCCACGGGGGC
>VGEU01000068.1 GCA_016869145.1 Alphaproteobacteria bacterium
GCCGAGAACACCGGCCGCACGCCGGAGGATGCGCTCGAGGTCGGCCTCGTCGTAGAACTCGAGGCGGAGCGGAATGCCGAAGCGGTCGCGGAGCGGCGTCGTGAGCAGGCCCGACCGCGTCGTCGCGCCGACCAGCGTGAACGGCTTGAGGTCGATCCTGACCGAGCGCGCCGCCGGCCCCTGGCCGATGATGAGGTCGAGCTTGTAGTCCTCCATCGCCGGATAGAGGATCTCCTCGACCACCGGGCTCAGCCGGTGGATCTCGTCGATGAACAGGACGTCGCGCGCTTCGAGATTGGTGAGGATCGCGGCGAGATCGACGGGCCGCGCGATGACGGGTCCGGACGTGGCGCGGAAGCCGACCCCGAGCTCGCGCGCGACGATCTGGGCGAGGGTCGTCTTGCCGAGCCCGGGCGGTCCGGAGAGGAGCACATGGTCGAGCGGCTCGGCGCGCGCCCGTGCGCCCGCGATGAAGACCGCGAGATTGTCGCGCGCGGCGCGCTGGCCGACGAACTCGGCGAGACGCTGCGGGCGGATCGCGGCGTCGGCGCCGTCGCCCTCGAGCCGCTCGGCGGCGATCAGGCGCGCCTCGCTCATGGGCCGAGACCCTTGAGCCCGGCGCGGATGAGATCCTCGACCGCCGCGGCCTGGCCGAGCTGGCGGACCGCGCGCGCGATGGCGCCGCTCGCCTCGGCCTCGCGATAGCCGAGATTGACCAGCGCCGAGATCGCATCGGCCGCCGCGGCGCGCGTGGTCTCGCTTTCGGCGACGAGCGCCGCGGTCGCGACCGGCACGGCGACGCGGTCCTTGAGCTCGGCGACGATGCGACCGGCGAGCTTCGGCCCGACGCCCGGCGCCCGCGTCAGCGCGCTTTTGTCGCCGGCCGCGACCGCGCGCGCGAGATCGGTCGGGCTCGCGACCGACAGGAGCGCGAGCGCGAGCCGCGTGCCGACGCCCTGGACGCTCGACAACAGACGCATCCAGTCGCGTTCCTCGGCGTCGGCGAAACCGAGGAGCTGGATGCGATCCTCGCGGACCACGGTCTCGATCAGGAGGCGCGCCGCGCCACCGGTGCCGGGCAGACGGCCGAGCGTGCGCGCCGAGGCGTGGACGAGATAGCCGACGCCGCCGACATCGATCACGGCGAAATCGTCGCCGACCGTATCGACGGTCCCGGTGAGCTTGGCGATCATGACGCCGCGGCCTTCGCCCAGAGGCTCCGCGTCGTGCGGTGATGGGCGTGGCAGATCGCGACGGCGAGCGCATCGGCCGCGTCGGGCGAGGCCGCGAGGCAACCGGGAAGGAGCGTCCGCACCATCATCATCACCTGTTGCTTGTCGGCGTGGCCGACACCGACGAGGCTCTGCTTCACGACATTCGCCGCGTATTCCGCGACCGGAAGACCGCGCCGCGCCGGGGCCAGGAGGACGACCCCGCGCGCCTGGCCGAGCTTGAGCGTCGCGGCCGCGTTGCGGTTGACGAACGTCTCCTCCACCGCCGCCTCGTCCGGCGCGTGCGCGCCGATCACCCGCTCGAGCGCCTCGTACAGCGCCGCGAGACGATCGGCGAGCGGACCGTCGGCCGGCACCCGCACGATCCCGTCGGCGACGTGGCGGAGCCGGTTGCCGTCGGCATCGACGATGCCCCAGCCGGTGACGCGGAGGCCTGGATCGAGGCCGAGAAGCCGCATCGCACCCCCGCGCGTCAGGTGGTGAGCCGCGACATCAACTCGTCCGACACGCTGTAATTGGCCGAGACGACCTGGACGTCGTCGTTGTCCTCGAGCGTCTCGAGAAGCTTGATCAGACCCGACGCCGCGTCCTCGTCGGCGACGTCGACGATGTTCTGCGGACGCCAGGCGAGCGCCGCGGTCTCGGGCGCGCCGAACCGGCCCTCGAGCGCGTCGCGGACGGCGTTGAAGTCCTCCGGCCCCATCGTCACCTCGTGACCGGTCGCATCGCTCAGGACATCGCGCCCGCCGGCTTCGATCACCGCCTCGAGCATGGTGTCGGCATCGGCGACGGTCGACGGGTAACGGATCACGCCCTGCCGGTCGAACAGGAAGCTCACGCTGTTGGTCTCGCCGAGCGCGCCGCCGTGCTTGGAGAAGGCGGCGCGGATCTCGCCCGCGGTCCGGTTGCGGTTGTCGGTCAGGGCCTCGACGATGATCGCGACCCGGCCGGGGCCATAGCCCTCGTAACGGACCTCGACATAGCTGGTGTCGTCCTCGCCGCCCGCCGCCCGCTTGATCGCGCGGTCGATCGTGTCGCGCGGCATGTTGACCGCGCGCGCGGCGGTGACGGCGGCGCGGAGGCGGGGGTTCTGGGCCGGGTCGGCCAGCCCGGACCGGGCGGCGGTGGTCAATTCACGGATGAGCTTGGTGAACACCTTGGCCCGCTTGGCGTCCTGGGCGCCCTTGCGGTGCATGATGTTCTTGAACTGGGAATGGCCGGCCATCCCGTCGCGCGCCCTCTACGGTCTTGACGGATACTTCATACCACATCTTGTGGCCTGGCATTTCTGGCATGCAGGCCTTTGATTCTCAAGTCGGGATTTGGTCCTGACTAGACCGCTAATGTGGCAAGAATTTGACCCCGGGCGCGCCGCCGGCGTCTCCAAGGCGCGAACATCGGGGCGCGAACACGGCGTGGTTTACCGCGATTTTACCACTCCGCGCCTATCGGGCGATGCGGGCGGCACGCACGCCCGCGCCTTCCTGGTATGACCCCATAGGAGACGAGGATGACGACGCCATCGGCCGTGCCCACGGGCACCAGCGTTCAACACTGTGGATGGTTCGACAGCGTTCGCATCAAGACCGTGCTCCTGCTCCTCGTCTTCGGGATCCTGCCGGCGACGGTCCTGTTCGGGATCGTGGTCGGCCAGCGCGGCGAATTCCGCGACAAGCTGACGGTGCCCCTGTCGTCGGCGGCCCAGGCGCTGAGCGATGCGGTCAACCGCAACCTCTTCGAGCGCTACGGCGACGTCCAGGCCTTCGGCCTCAACGCGGCGGCCCATGACCGCGCGAACTGGGCCCGGCCGGCCCCGGACAACGCGCTGGTCGCCGCCATGAATGGCTATATGACCGGCTACGGGCTCTACAAGCTGATGATGCTGGTCGCCCCCGATGGCCGGGTGCTCGCGGTCAACTCGGTCGACCCCAAGGGCAACCCGCTCGACACGGCGCGGCTCTATGCGCTTTCGTTCCGCGACGCGCCGTGGCTCAAGCGCGCGCTCGCCGGCGACTTTCTCAAGGGTCAAGGCGGGCTCACCGGCACCGTGATGGAGCCGCCGCGACCCGAGCCGATCGTCGCCGAGTTCTATCGCGGCGACGGGCTGGTGATACCGTTCAGCGCGCCAGTGAAGAACCCGGCCGGCGAGACCATCGGCGTGTGGGTCAATTTCGCCGATTTCGGCCTCGTCGAGGAAATCGCCGGCGAGTACTACGCCCGGCTCGCGAATGACGGCATGGAACGCGCCGAGATCACGGTCATCGACCGGACAGGGGTCGTCCTGGTCGATTTCGATCCCAAGGGACAGGGTTTCACCAGGGCCGCCGACTATCGGCGCGACCCGGTGGTCATCGGCCGGCTCAACCTGATCGAGGCCGGCGTCGAGGCCGCCCGGCGCGCCGCGCGCGGCGAGCACGGCGAGACGGTGAGCCTCCATGCGCGGAAGAAGATCGAGGTGGCGACCGGTTTCGCCGCGACGGAGGTCGTCAACGGCTTCTCCGGCCTCGGCTGGGGCTATCTCGTGCGCGGCCCGAGCGAGGAGGTCTTCGCGCTGTGGAACGGGCTGATCCGCGTCTCGCTGATCGCCCTCGGCGCCCTCATCGCGCTCCTCCTCGCGCTCGGCTACTGGATCGGCACGCGCGCGGCGCAGCCGCTCTCGGGCATGGCCTCGGCCATGCACCGGCTCGCCGAGGGCGACAAGTCGATCGCCATCCCGGCCGTCGGCCGGCGCGACGAGATCGGCGCCATGGGCCAGGCGCTCGCGGTGTTCAAGCAGAAGCTCATCGAGGCCGAGCGTCTCGAGGCCGAGAAGAAGGCCGCCGACGAGGCCGCCCGCGCCGAGGTGACGCGGCGCGAGGCCGAGCAGCGCGAGGCCGAGGAGCATGCGCGCGAGGAGCGGCGCAAGGCGGTGCTCGCGCTCGCCGATTCGTTCGAGTAGAGCGTCGGTGGCGTGATCGAGGCGGTATCGAAGGCCGCGGCCTCGATGCAGGGGGCCTCGCAGCAGCTCTCGTCGACCGCCGACGAGACCGCGCGCCAGTCGACCGCGGTCGCCGCGGCGAGCGAGGAGGCATCGGTCAACGTTCAGACGGTGGCCGCCTCGGCCGAGGAGCTCGCCCATTCGGTCCAGGAGATCGGCCGCCAGGTGTCGAAGAGCGCCGAGATCGCGCAGTCGGCCGTCACCGAGGTGCAGCAGACCAATATCAAGGTCCAGGGCCTCGCCGAGGCGGCGGAGCGGATCGGCGCGGTCGTGACGCTGATCAACGACATCGCGAGCCAGACCAACCTCCTCGCGCTCAACGCGACGATCGAGGCGGCGCGCGCGGGGGAAGCCGGCAAGGGCTTCGCCGTCGTCGCCTCCGAGGTCAAGTCGCTCGCCAACCAGACCGCCAAGGCGACCGAGGAGATCGCGCAGCAGATCGGCGCGATCCAGGCCTCGACCCAGGAATCCGTCGTCGCGATCCAGGCGATCGGCAACACCATCGCCGAGGTGAACGACATCGCGACCTCGATCGCCTCCGCGGTCGAGGAACAGGGCGCCGCGACGCACGCGATCGCGGAGAACGTGCAGCAGGCTTCCGCCGGAACGCAGGAGGTCGCCTCCAACATCACCGGCGTCACCCGCGCGGCCGGCGACACCGGGAGCGCGGCCGGACGGCTCCTCCAATCGGCGAACGATCTCGGCGGCCAGTCGGCGGCGCTCAAGAATGCGGTCGCCGAGTTCCTGGCCCGCGTGCGCGCCGCGTGACCGCCGGCCGACGCGGCGTGCTATCGTCGGCACGTCGCGGAGGCTCGCCGGGTGCCGGATCGGCCGGTTCAGATCGCGTTGTTCGAGACGACGCCCCGCATCGAGGCGCTCGATGCGGGCGTGGCGCGGCTCGCCGCGTTCGCCGACACCGCGGCGCTTCGCGCCTTCATCGCAGACGTCGCCGCCGTCGCGCCGTTCCGTCACATGGCGGTCAAGGGCGGCCGTCGCATGGCGGTCGCGATGACCAATGCCGGCCGCTTCGGCTGGCTCTCCGACCGCGACGGCTATCGCTATAGCGACGCGGACCCCGAGACCGGCCGGCCATGGCCCGCGCTCCCCGAAGCGCTCCTCGCCGTCGCCGACGCCGCATCGCGCGCCGCCGGCTTCGCGCCGTTCGCGCCCGATGCGTGCCTGATCGGACGCTACGAGGCGGGTGCCGGTCTCGGCCTGCACCAGGACCGCGACGAGGGCGATCTCGCGCACCCGATCGTCTCGGTCTCGGTCGGCGCCGCGGCCTCGTTCATCCTCGGCGGCTTGCGCCGCGACGCGCCGACCCGGCGCATCCGGGTCGAGGACGGCGACGTCATCGTGTGGGGCGGCGAGAGCCGGCTCCGCTTCCACGGCGTGGCGCCGCTGCGGCCGCGGCCCGACGGCGCGACGGTCCGCTACAACCTGTCGTTCCGTCGCGTCGCGGTCTAGACCGCGGCCGTCGCGCGCGCCGGCATCTGTTCGGCGAGCCGTCCGCCCACGCGCACCGGCTCGATCCGACGCGCGAGGCCGGTCCTGTCGTCGGTCTCGACCAACACGGCGCAGAGCGTCGCCTCGCCCTGCGCCGGCTCGAGCCGGCCGGTCGGCATCTTGCGCACGAAGCGCTCGACCGACATGTCCTTGTTCATGCCGATCACCGAATCATAGTCGCCGCACATGCCGGCATCGGTCTGGTAGGCGGTGCCGCCGGGGAGGATCTGCGCATCCGCGGTCGGCACGTGGGTGTGGGTGCCGACCACCAGCGACACGCGGCCGTCGACGAAATGGGCGAGCGCCATCTTCTCGCTCGACGCCTCGGCGTGGACGTCGAGGACGATCGCCGATGCCGTCTCGCCGAGCCGGCAGGCGGCGAGCTCGCGCTCGACGGCCGCGAACGGATCGTCGAGCGCGTCCATGTAGAGCCGCCCCATCACGTGGAGGACGAGCACGTCGCGATCGTCGCGGCCGCGGATCAGCGCGGCGCCGCTTCCCGGCGTGCCGGGCGGGTAGTTGTGCGGCCGCAACAGCCGCCGCTCGACGTCGAAATGCGCGACGATCTCGCGCTGGTCCCAGACGTGGTTGCCGGTGGTGATCGCATCGGCGCCGGCGCCGAAGATCTCGTCGCAGATCGCCGCCGTGATGCCGTAGCCGCCGGCTGCGTTCTCGCCGTTGACGATCACGATGTCGACGTCGAGCGTGCGCCGGAGCGCCGGCAGCCGATCCTGGATCGCGCGCCGTCCGGCGCGCCCGACCACGTCACCGCAGAAGAGTATCCGCATCGCGTCCTTCGTCCTCCGTGCGTCCGGCGCGGATGACCCGCCTCTCGGTCGCGATCCAGTCGAGCCGTGCATCGCCCGGCCCGGTCGGCACCGGATCGAGCGCCTGCGCCTCGTAGCCGACGCCGATCGCCGCGACCGGTCCCGTCGCGCGGAGCGAGGCGAGCGTCCGATCATAATAACCCGCGCCGTAGCCGAGCCGCCCGCCCGATGCGTCGAACGCGAGGAGCGGCACGAGGAGGATCTCGGGCCGGACCGCGGGCGAGCCAGGCGGCGGCTCGCGGAGCCCGAACGCGCCCGCGATCAAGGGCATGTCCGGAGCCCAGCTTCGGAACAGGAGCGCCTCGCCGCGTGTGACGACGACCGGGAGCGCGAGGGCGTGGCCGATGCCGGCGAGCGCGGCCATCAAGGGACGCACATCGATCTCGTCGCGGATCGGCCAGTAGCCCGCGACGACGCGCGCCGGCGGAAGCTCGAGCGCGCCTGCGAAGCGGCTGAGGACTACATCGCGGAGGGCTTCACCCGCGACGGCGCCGCGTTCGCCATGCGCGCTCTGCCGCGCGGCCGAGGCGGCGGCGCGTGCCGCGGCCTTGCGTTCCGCGAGCGTCTGTCCGGTCGCGCCCGCGGTCATCGCGACGCCCCGTGCCCACGTGCTCGAAATACGCGCGTCGGGAACAGGCGCGTCTGGGAATGAGAACAGGCGGAGCCGCGTCGGCCGTGGAGCCTTGCGTACCCTCTGTGGCCTGCTACGCAGGTGGGTGCCATGTACCAGGACCAGGGCCCCGGCAGGGACAGCTCCCAAGAGGATTTTATCGCCCCAGGGGAATGCTGCTCTGCACGCACCACGCAGCCCCGCCCGTGTTCAACTTAGGGACTGCCGAGACGCCCTGCAATGGCCTCGATCCGCTGCGCCAGCGTCTCGATCGTCGCGGCGGCCTCGCTGTCGCCGTGGCCGTTGCCCTCGGCGCCCTGCTCGCGCGCATCGAGCGCGGCATAGGCCTCGCCCAGCTCGTCGGCGATGAGAAGGCTGGCGAGAACGAGGAGCCGTGCATCGCCGACCTGACCGAGCTTCGTCACCAGCTCCGTCACGCGCCGGTCGACATAGGCGGCGAGCTCGGTGACGTGGCCCTCCTCGCCGTCGTCGCAGGCGATGCGATAGGGCCGGCCGTTGATCCGGACGTCGACCTGGGCCATTCAGCGCCCGAGGAGCGAGCGGACGCGCGCGATCGTCGCGTCGAGATCGGCCATCACCGCGCGCGCGCCGTCGCGGATGGCGACGGTCTCCTGGCGCGCCTGATCGAGCTCGGCCGCGAGCTGGGCGCGCTGCGCTGCGGGCACCGGACCGGCCTGGGTCCTGGGGCGCGCGGCCGCCGCCTCCAGGCGCGCGATCGCCTGCTCGAGCCGTTGCGTAGCCGCCGAAAGCCGCGTCATCGTCAACCCGTCGTGGGACGGCGTTCCGCCGTTCGACTATTGTCGGAGCGAAGATACGCTTCGCCCTTCGACGGCGTCAACAAACCCGGCTAGCGCGTGCCCCGGCCTTCCGCACCCACCACGACGCGACGCGCCGCGCGCCCGGCGGCGGGTTTCTTGGACGGAAGCGCGCCGCCGACCATCGTGGTGCACGGCCTCGCGCATGCGCTCGCCGCGCTCGCAGCGGCGCGCGAGGCGGGCGTCGCGGTCCGCCTCGCCTCGGCGCCGGGTGCGGCCGCGTTCGCCGGCGCGGGCTGGTTCGCGGCGCTGCTGCGGGCGGCGGCCGATGCGGTTCCCGGTGCGGCGTTCGAGGCCGTCCTCGATTGCGGCGACGCGCCCGGCCATGCGCTCGCCGCGCTCCGGGCCGGCATCACGCGGATCGCGCTCGTCGGCCGGCCGCGGGCGGTCCGCGCGGTCGCCGCGATCGCGGTCCAGCAGGATGCCGCGATCGATCGCCGCCGCGGCGTCCGCCTCGATCTCGGCGACGCGGCGGACCCGCCGGCCGCAGCGCGCCAATTTCTCGCCAACTTCACGCATTAAGACTTTGTTTGCCACGGCACGTTCATTGAAAATTGTCCCGTCGTCGGTTAATCACTTGGAACGATCGACGGCATAGGCGAAACGCCAGAGATGTGGAGGGCGGCATGAAACTCACCCAGCGCGTGAAGAAGATCCTCGCCAACTACGAGAGCGATTCGCCCGGCACCAAGGCCAACCTCGCGCGCATCCTCATGCAGGGCAAGCTCGGCGGAACCGGTCGGCTCGTCATCCTGCCGGTCGACCAGGGCTTCGAGCACGGCCCGGCGCGGAGCTTCGCGCCGAACCCGCCCGCCTATGACCCGCATTACCACTTCCAGCTCGCGATCGACGCCGGGCTCAACGCCTATGCCGCGCCGCTAGGCATGATCGAGGCCGGCGCCGACAGCTTCGCCGGCTGCATTCCGACGATCCTCAAGGTCAACAGCTCGAACAGCCTCGCGACCAACAAGGACCAGGCCGTGCACGGCACCGTCGCTGACGCGCTCCGGCTCGGCTGCTCGGCGATCGGGTTCACGATCTATCCCGGCTCCGACGACCAGTTCGAGATGATGGAGGAACTGCGCGAGCTCGCCGAGGAGGCGAAGGCCGCCGGTCTCGCCGTCGTCGTGTGGTCCTATCCGCGCGGCCCCGGGCTCAACAAGGACGCCGAGACCGCGCTCGACATCACCGCCTATGCCGCGCACCTCGCCTGCCTGATGGGCGCCCACATCGTCAAGGTGAAGCCGCCGACCGCCGTCCTCGCGCAGGACGCGGCGAAGAAGGTCTACGAGAAGGAGAAGATCGAGGGCGGCGATCTCTCGCTCCGCGTCCGCCACGTCGTCCAGTCCTGCTTCGCCGGCCGGCGCGTCGTCGTGTTCTCCGGCGGCGAGGCGAAGGATCTCGAGGGCATCTACAAGGAATGCGCCGCCATCCGCGACGGCGGCGGCAACGGTTCGATCATCGGGCGCAATACCTTCCAGCGCCCCCGTGAGCAGGCGCTCGCCATGCTCGAGACCATCATCGGCATCTATCAGGGCAAGGCCTATACAAGCGGATCGAAGCTCAAGACTGTATCTGGTCACGCCGCCTAGGCTCGACCCGAACGGCTTCACCGACACGCTCGCGGCGACGCTCGACGCGGGCGATGTCGCTTGCGTCCAGCTTCGGCTCAAGGACGTCCCCGACGCCGTGATCCGCGCCGCGGTCGAGCGGCTTCTGCCGGTCTGCCGCGCCCGCGAGGTCGCCTTCATCCTCAACGACCGCGCCGATCTCGCCGCCGCGCTCGACTGCGATGGCGTCCATGTCGGCCAGGACGATGCACCCTATGACGAGGCCCGCCGGCTGGTCGGCGCCGACCGCATCGTCGGCGTCACCTGCCACGACTCGCGCCACCTCGCGATGGTCGCGGCCGAGGCCGGCGCCGACTATGTCGCGTTCGGCGCCTTCTTCCCGAGCGAGACCAAGGTGGCGAGGACACGCGCCGACCCGGACATCCTCGGCTGGTGGCAGGAATTCATGACCGTGCCGTGCGTCGCCATCGGCGGCATCACGGTCGCGAACGCTGCCACCGTCGTCGCCGCCGGCGCCGACTTCATCGCGGTGTCGTCGGGTGTGTGGGACTATCCGGCCGGCCCAGCGCAGGCGATCGTCGACTTTAACGGGGCGATCGCCCGGGCGCTCGAGGCGGCGGCGACACGCTAGATCGCATCGAGCAGGACCGATGCGATCATGATCACGGGCACGGCGCGCAGGCCGATGCTCAATGGATGATCACGAACAACGATGCGGCCGCGATGATCGGGATGGCATGGACGAGTGCCGCCGTCACGACCACGAGCCCTGTCAAGAGCTTCTCGACCGTTTTGCGGGTGGTGCTCATGGGCTGGGCCCTCCTTCGTCGGCAAACGGGACGTTCGCACGCGGGGATATTTGGCCCCCGGCCCGGCGCCATTAAGTGACCGGAATCACAGGGGCTGTGATAATTTCGAGGCACCGCTGCGAGACGAGCCGACGATGAGCGACGGTCCGGTGGACGAGATCCTGGGTGCGCGCCGCCACCTCGTGGCGGCGAACCGCATTCTGGCGCGCGAGGGCGCGCTCGAGGTGTTCGGCCACGCGAGCCTCCGTCACCCGACACGGCCCGACCGGTTCCTGATGGCGCGCGCCAAGGCACCGTCGATGGTGGGCCCGGGCGACATCCTCGCCTTCGAGGCCGATGGCACGCCCGTCGATGGCGGCCGGCAGGACCTCGCCGACGACCGGTTCATCGATGCCGCGATCTATGAAGCGCGGCCCCGGATCGGTGCCGTCGTCGTGAGCGACGCGCCGGACGCCATTCCGTTCGGCGTGACCGGGACCACGCTCCACCCGATCGTCCACATGTCGGCCAGGATCGGCATGGACGTGCCGATCTGGGACGCGCGCGAGCGGTTCCCGGACGGCGCCACGCCGGGGACGACGATCGAGCACGGCCGCGACATCGCCCGCCGCCTCGGCGACGGCCAAGCCGTCCTGATCCGCGGCCGCGGCGCCGTGGTCGCGGCCGGCACCGTCAAGGAGGCGGTGATGGTCGCCGTCTATCTCCAGGTCACCGCCGCCCTCCAGCGCGAAGCGGTCGGGCTCGGCGCGGTCCGCTATCTCTCGCCGGCCGAGGTGGCCTTGTTCGGCACGACCCTGTTCTCGCCGCTCGGCATCGACCGGGCCTGGGAGTACTGGCTCAAGCGCGCCGGTGCGGATAGCCTGTAGCCGTGACCGCCGCACCCGCCCGTTTCAACACCTATGGCTGGATCATCGTCGCGATCGGATTCTTCGCGGTCGGGATGGTCTACGCGCTCCGTTCCTCGCTCGGCTTCATGATGCCGTTCTGGGAGGAGGAGCTCGGTTGGCAGCGCACCACGATATCGACCACGGGCGCGCTCCTCCTCGGCGTGATGGCGGTGGCCTCGCCGGTCGCGGGCAACCTCCTCGACCGCTACGGACCGCGCATGGTCGTCACCGGCGGCCTGGTGCTCGCCGCGCTCGCCGCGATGCTCACCGCGGCGCTAGTCTCCGACTGGCAGCTTTTGTTCGCGTTCGGCCTTCTCGTCGGCGGCGCGTGCGGCGCGATCTCGATCCCGATGGTCGCGGCGACCGCGGCACGCTATTTCGACCGCCACCGCGGCCTCGCGACCGGCGTGGCGAGCTCGGGCTCGACCGGCGGCCAGCTCCTCGCGCTGCCCGGCATCGCGATCCTGTTCGAGGCGGTCGGCTGGCGCGGCGGCTTCGTGACGCTCGGCCTTCTCTGCGTCGGCGGCGCGGTTCTCGCCTGGTGGTTGATCCACAACGTCGCCGACCGGACTCTCGCTGGCGCCGGGGCCGGGGTCAACGCCGCCGACGACACGCTCGCGGCCCGGCTGCGGCTCCTGTTCACCGACCGCATCTATCTCCTTGTGTTCTTCGCGTTCACGCTGTGCGGCTTCACGACCGCGGGCATCATCGACGTCCATCTCCTCCCCTACGCCGCGGCCTGCGGCTTCGCGCCGATCGAGAGCACGACCGCCTACGGCGTCCACGGCCTGTTCAACATGGTGGGGCTGATCATGGGCGGCTGGCTCGCCGACCGCTGGCACCGCGCCCGCCTCCTCGCCTCGATCTTCTTCCTGCGCGGCGTCACCTTCGTGATCCTCCTCCATGTTGCGGGCGACCTGCCGCTCTTCTTCGTGTTCTCGGCGCTGTTCGGCCTCCTCAACTTCTCCGCCTTCCCCGTCATCGCCAACATCGTCGCGAGCCATTTCGGGCTCCGCGTCCTCGGCCTGTCGATGGGCCTCGTCTTCGGCGGCCATTCTTTCGGCGCGGCGGCGGGCGCGATCCTCGGCGGCTATGTCTCCGAGCACTGGGGCGGCTATGAGTGGCTGTGGATCATCGGCGCCGCCGCCGCGCTGATTGCCGCGGTCCTCTCGATCCTGGTCGGCGAGAAGCGCGGCCGTCCCGCCGCGCCGATACCGGCCGCCGCCTGAGCGGGATCGCCGGACACCACCGATGCTGCGGTTGAAGCGCGTACGTCTCGACAGCGGGCCGCAGTTCCACGCCTATCTGCATCGCAGCTCGCGCGCGGTCCATCCCGAGGTCTTTCCGCCGGCGACCCGCATCGACGTCCACCGCGACGGCCGCGTCGTCTCGGCCTCGGTCGTCCATACCGACGAGACCGCGCTCGTCGCACCCGACGAGCTCGGGCTCTCCGAGCGCGCCTTCGCAGCACTCGGGCTCGCCGACGGAACGCCGGTCGAGATCGACCACGCGCGACCGCCGCGGAGCCAGGCCGCGATGCGGCGGAAGATCGGCGGCGCGCCGCTCGATGCCGCGTCCTACGGCTCGATCGTCGAGGACATCGTCGCCAACCGCTACGGCGAACGCGAGGTCGCGGCCTTCCTGACCGCCGCCGCGCACTGGCTCTCCGCCGACGAGGTGCTCGCGCTCACCCGCGCGCGGCTCTCGGTCGCCCGCCGCGTCGACTGGCCGGCGCCGATCGTCGTCGACAAGCACTCGATCGGCGGCATTCCCGGCAACCGGGTGTCGCCGATCGTCATCCCGATCATCGCCGCGCACGGCCTCACGATCCCGAAGACATCCTCGCGCGCGATCACCTCGCCCGCCGGCACCGCGGACGTGATGGAGTGCATCGCCCGCATCGATCTCACGGCCGAGGAGATGCGCGCCGTCGTCGCCGACGTGAAGGGCTGCATCGTGTGGAACGGCCGGCTCACCCAGTCGCCGCTCGACGACGTGATGATCGCCGTCGAGCGCCCGCTCGGGCTCGATTCGCGAAAGCTCCTCGTGTCTTCGATCCTGTCGAAGAAGGTCGCGGCCGGCTCGACCCACGTCTATGTCGACATCCCGGTCGGCCCGTCCGCCAAGGTGCGGAGTGCGACCGACGCCAAGGAGATGCGGGCCTTGTTCGCAACCGTCGGCGCCGCGCTCGGACTGCGCATCGAGGCGCGCCTCTCCGACGGCACGCGCCCGGTCGGGCGCGGCATCGGACCGGTGCTCGAGCTCCGCGATGTAGAGGCCGTGCTCGCGGGCGCACCGGACGCGCCGGCCGATCTCCGCGACAAGGCGCTCGCGATCTCCGGCCGCATCCTCGCGTTCGACGGCGGGCTCGGCGCCGGCGAAGGCATCGCGCGCGCCCGCACGCTCCTCGAATCGGGCGCCGCCCGGCGCGCCTTCGAGGCGATCGTCGACCGCCAGGGGCGCAACCCGTCGCCGCCCACCCTCGCGCCGCACCGCGCGCATGTCCGCGCCGCGCGGACCGGCGCCATCACCGGCATCGATTGCTACCGCATCGCGACCATCGCGCGGCTCGCGGGCGCGCCGGCCGAGAAGGGCGCCGGGATCGACCTCGCGCGGCCGCATGGCGCGACCGCCGAGGCGGGCGACACGCTCTACACGATCTATGCCGGGGCCACCTGGGATCTCGACGCGGCGGTGGCCGCCGCCGCGTCCGATCCCGGCGTCACGATCGCGCCAGGCTAGCCGGTCCGGTCGCGCGCCGCCTCGGCCGCGGTCGCGACCGGGGCCCAGATCACGTCTTCGATCGCGGCGGCGCCGGTCGCGAGCATCACCAGCCGGTCGAAGCCGAGTGCGATGCCGGCGCTCTCGGGCAGGCCGACGCCGAGCGCGGCGAGGAAATCGCTGTCGATCGGATAGCGGTAGCCGTAGAGCGCCTCCTTGCGCGCGACGTCGGCCTCGAAGCGGCGTCGCTGCTCGGCTCCATCCGTCAGCTCGCCGAATCCGTTGCCGAGCTCGAGGCCGCATGCATAGAGCTCGAACCGCTCGGCGACGCGCGGATCGTCCGCGTTCCGCCGCGCGAGCGCCGCCATCGAGGCGGGATAGTCGTGGAGGACGCAAGGCGCGCCGACGCCGAGCCGCCCCTCGATCTTCTGTATGAAGATGCGAAAGAAGATGTCCTCCCACTGGTCGCGCGCGCCGGTCCACACGCCGGTGCGCGCGGCTTCGCGGGCGAGACGGTGGGTGTCGGGTGCGAGCGGATCGGGCGCGGTCGCCAGGATGTCGATGTCGGCGTGACGCGCGAACGCCTCGGCGACCGAGAGATATTCCCAGCGCGCCGTCGGATCGCAGGCGAGCGCACCGCGGACGAAGCGGTCGCGGCCGGCGGCCTCGAGCGCGGCGACGAGGAGCGCCGTGCAGTCGAGCGCGATGTCGCGCCAGGAGGCGCCGGCCCGGTACCATTCGAGCATCGTGAACTCGGGATGGTGGGTCGCCGAGCGCTCGCCGTTCCGGAACCCATGCGCGATCTGGTAGAGCCGCGGGAGGCCGGCGACGAGGAGCTTCTTCATCGCGAATTCGGGCGAGGTATGGAGATAGAGACGGGCCGAGGGGCCGTCGAAGAAGGGCTCTTTCAGCTCGGTCGCGAAGGCCTCGAGATGGGGCTCGAGCCCGGGCGAGACCTGGAGCGCCGGCGTCTCGACCTCGGCGAAGCCGCGCGCATCGAAGAACCGCCGCGTCGCCCGCGCGATCGCGCCGCGGCGCTCGAGATGACGGCGCCGCGGGGCGAAGCGGTCGGGGTGCCACCAGCGTTGCGCGGCGGTCGGCTCGGTCATGTCGCATCTCCCGTCCGTACGGCATAATGGCTGCAGCGCAGCCGACTGTAGCGACGATGCACCAGAAGCCGAAGATCGACCGCACGCTCCGCACGCCCGAGGACCTCGCGGCGGCCGGCCTCCTCGCACCCGACGCGATCGCCGCGGCGGCGCGCGTCGGCGCCCGGTTCGAGATCGCCGTGCCGCCCGCGCTCGCGGCGCTGATCGATCCGGGCCGCGCCGATGATCCGATCGCCCGCCAGTTCGTGCCCGATCCGCGCGAGCTCGTCGACCATCCCGCCGACCGGGCCGATCCGATCGGCGATCAGATTCTGTCGCCGGTCAAAGGGATCACCCATCGCTACCCGGACCGCGTCCTCCTGAAGCCGGTGCTGTTCTGCCCGGTCTATTGCCGCTTCTGCTTCCGGCGCGAGGTCGTGGGACGCGACGGCGGCATGCTGCGCCCGGACGAGCTCGACGCCGCGATCGCCTATATCGCGGCGGACCCCGGCATCTGGGAGGTGATCCTGACCGGCGGCGACCCGCTCGTCCTGTCCGACCGGCGGCTCCGCGACATCGTCATGCGGCTCGCGCGGATCGACCATCTCGGCGCGGTCCGCATCCACACCCGGATGCCCATCGCGACGCCCGAGCGCGTGACCGACGGCCTCGTCGCCGCGCTCGCAACGTCGCAGGCGATGCATGTCGTCATCCACTGCAACCACCCGCGCGAGCTCACCGAGGCGGCCGTCGCCGCCTGCCGTCGCCTGATCGATGCCGGCATCCCGGTGCAGGCGCAGACTGTCCTCCTCCGCGGCGTCAACGACGATGCAGCGACACTCGAGACCTTGTTCCGGAGCCTCGTCCGCCATCGCATCCGGCCCTATTATCTCCACCATGCCGATCTCGCGCCGGGCACCGCACATTTCCGGACCGCGATCGAGGACGGGCGGGCCTTGATGCGGGCGCTGCGCGGGCGCCTCAGCGGTCTCGCGCTCCCGACCTATATGCTCGACATCCCGGGCGGCCACGGCAAGGTGCCGATCGGACCCGACCACGCCGGACCGCCCGGCCCGGACGGCGCGCGGCGCGTTGCCGACAACGACGGCGACCCCCACATCTATCCCGGCCCGGCCGACGCCCCCAGATTGCCTCGCCCGCCCCAAAGCTGATAGCTTCCGCGCCAGCCGGACCGGCCGCATTCCACCAGAGAACCGAGACCATGAAGGTACAGGCGAACACCGTCCGCCCCGGGCACGTGATCGAGCACGACGGCAAGCAATGGAGCGTACTCAAGATCCAGCTCATCCAGCCCGGCAAGGGCGGCGCGTTCATCCAGGTCGAAATGCGCGACATCAAGTCCGGCAACAAGACCAACGAGCGCTTCCGCACCCAGGACACGGTGGAGAAGCTCAATGTCGACGAGCAGGAATGCTCGTTCCTGTTCGCCGAGGGCGACATGCTGACGCTGATGGACACCCAGACCTACGAGCAGATCGTGGTGCCGAAGGAACTCGCGGGCGAGGGCGGGGTGTTCCTGAAGGACGGCATGGCCGTCACGGTCGAGCTCGTCGAGGGCAAGCCCGTCTCGGTGACATTGCCCGCGACCGTCGTCATGGAGATCGTCGAGGCCGACGCGGTGGTGAAGGGCCAGACCGCCTCCTCCTCCTACAAGCCGGCCGTCCTCGAGAACGGGGTGCGGATCATGGTGCCGCCGCATATCGGCACCGGCACGCGCGTCGTCGTCAATACGAGCGATCTCTCCTATGTCGAGAGGGCGAAGGACTGAGGCGGGCTTCCCGGCGGAGCCCGGCGCTTGGCGGTCCGATCGGCCATCATCAACGTCATGGCGGCGGCCGCGCGCAAGGCGGCGCGCGCCTTGGTGCGTGATTTCGGCGAGGTCGAGAACCTCCAGGTCTCGCAGAAGGGCCCGGCCGATTTCGTCTCCGAGGCCGACCGCCGCGCCGAGCGCATCCTGCGGCGCGAGCTCGAGAAGGCGCGACCCGAGTACGGCTTCCTGCTCGAGGAAGGCGGCAGCGTCGAGGGCAGCGACCGTCATCACCGCTGGCTGATCGACCCGCTCGACGGGACGACCAACTATCTCCACGGCATCCCGCATTTCGCGATCTCGATCGGGCTCGAGCGCGACGGCGAGCCAATCGCGGGCGTGATCCTCGATCCCCTGCGCGACGAGATGTTCTGGGCCGAGCGCGGCGCCGGCGCCTATGTCAACGAGCGCCGCATCCGGGTCTCGGCGCGGCGCCAGCTCGCCGACGCGGTGCTCGCGACCGGCATCCCGGTCGGCGAGCGGCCCGGCAAGGCAGAGCTTCTCGCCGCGCTCGTCCCGGCGATGGACCGGACCGCGGGCGTCCGCCGCTTCGGCTGCGCCGCGCTCGATCTCGCCTATGTCGCGGCGGGTCGCTACGAGGGGTTCTGGGAACTCGGCCTGTCGCCGTGGGACATCGGGGCGGGGATCGTGATCGTGCGCGAGGCGGGCGGCTTCGTCACCGATCTCGCGGGACGGACCAATGCGCTCCACGCCGACAGCATCGTCGCGGCGAACGATCATCTCCACACGACGCTCCGCCGACTGCTCAACGACGCGCACATGACCGTCCATCGCCGGGCCGGTTGACGTGGTGACGGGGCAAACGTGTTGTAGCGCCGGAATCGCTCGGTTATTGTGCGGGCGTTGCTCGATTTTCTCGTTTCAGGTGTCTCGGGCACTCCCGCAACGACGTAGGCGAGAAACGTGTCCGTGTCGAAGCGCCACACGCTGAAGACCGCCCTCCTCGTCCTGACGCTGGGCGCGATGGCGCCGGCGGACGTGCTCGCGCAAGGGACGCGCGGCTCCGACCGCCGGGAGCCCTCCGTCACCATCGACTATAGCGTCCTCGATCAGCTCGGCCCGCCGCGCACCGTGCCGGGCGCGCTGCTCGAAGGGCGTGACGGCATCGACCGATCGCTGTCGCGCCCGACCGGATCGGCGGTCCAGGGCGATGAGACGATCGTGATCGATTCCTCGACCGGCCGGCGCGGCGCCGCCAAGTCGAAGGCGCGGCCGTCGAAATCGACCGCGACCAGGACCTTGCCTCGCCAGCCGGCGAGCGCCCCGCCGCCGGCGAGCGCCCCGCCGCGGAACGTGATGGACCTGCCGCTGGCGCGGACCGAGCCCATCGCGCCGCAACGGCCGGCGCCGCCACCGCCACCACCACGCGTCGCCGCGGCA
>VGEU01000069.1 GCA_016869145.1 Alphaproteobacteria bacterium
CGTGACCGATGCGCCGAGGCCGGCGAGCGTCGCCGCGATCGCCGCGCCGATGCCGCGTGCCGCGCCGGTGACGACGGCATGGCGGCCGGCGAGCGGCGTGCCGCCGAGGCGGCCTTCTGGGGCGATCCGGGCAGTCGCGGTCATGCCGGCCTTGCGCACGCGTTTAAAACCTGAATATTTTAAGTCTAAAATAAATTGCCGGCGCGGGCAAGCGCCGCCCGGCACGCGATCGACCAGGAGGAGCGAGCGATGAAGATCCTGCAACCGCCGGGCTGGAAGCGGCCCAAGGGCTACAGCAACGGCATCGCCGCGCGCGGGCGGCTCGTCTTCGTCGCCGGGATGGTCGGCTGGACGGCCGAGGAGCGCTTCGAGAGCGACGATTTCGCCCACCAGTTCGGCCAGGCGCTCCGCAACATCCGCGACGTCCTCGCGGTCGACGGCGCGCGACCGGAGCACATCGCGCGGATGACGATGTACATTATCGACAAGCGCGAATACCTCGCCGCCGCGCCCCGCCTCGTCGAGCCGTGGCGCGCGGTCATGGGCCGCCATTATCCGGTGATGGCCGCGGTCGAGGTCGGCGCGCTGATGGAGGATCGCGCGCGGCTCGAGGTCGAGGCGACGGCGGTCGTCCCCGACTGACCGCCACGGGCGAGCGAGGGCGCGCGATGTTCGTCGCGACGAAGGACAAGCTACTGCCGACGACCATCACGGGCTCGCTGCCGCGCCCGAGCTGGTACCGCGCGCAGATGGACGGAAAGCCGTTCACCGAGCGGATGGCGGACCGCCAGTTCCGCGAGCAATATCTCGACACGGTCGCGACCTATGTCGTCGACCAGGCGCGCGCCGGGCTCGATATCGTGACCGACGGCGATGCGCGGCTCGACGAGGGCGTCGCCGGCCGCCACTGGATCGCCCATGTCGAGGAGCGTCTGTCCGGTCTCTCCGCGCCCGAGCTCTCCGGCTATCCGATCCATCGCGGCAAGAAGCCGGGCGAGATCATGTACGAGGTGTTCCAGACGCGGATGCCACGCGCCGCGATCGGCAAGGTCTGCCGGCACGGGCTCGACTACCACGCGGTCTGGAAGACGGGGCAGGGCCTCTCGCACAAGCCGATGAAGTTCGGCTCGATCTCGGCCCAGCTCCTCGAAGCGTCGATGAACAACCGCTACTACGCCGACCGGCGCGAGCTCGTGATGGATCTCTCGGCGACGATGAACGAGGAGTATCACGCGCTCGCCGACGCGGGCTGCCCGGTTATCCAGCTCGAGGAGCCCTGCATCCACGGCATCGCCGGCACCCAACCGGGCGCGATGCTGACCGCCGAGTTCTATGTCTCGGCGTTCAACCGCGAGATACACGGGCTCCGCGCCAAGACCGAGGTGTGGTGCCACACCTGCTGGGGCAACCCGGCCGGCCAGCGCACCCGCGCCCAGGCCTTCAGCTACGAGGCGGCGCTGCCTTATCTCGACCAGCTCGACGTCGACGTGCTGACCTTCGAGTGCAAGGAGAGCGAGGGCGCCGATCTCGCCCGCATCGGCCGCGCGATCGGCAAGGACAAGAAGATCGCGATCGGCGTGGTGAGCCACCGGACGCTCCAGATCGAACGGCCGGACGAGGTCGCGCTCCTGATCCGGACGGCGCTCGAGCACATCGCGCCCGAGCGGCTGATCATCTCGACCGATTGCGGCTTCGGCCGCGATGGCATCAGCCGGCTGCACGCGCTCTACAAGATGGTCGCGCTGGTCCAGGGAACGAACATCGTCCGCCGCGAGCTCGGCCTGCCCGAATCCGACGTGCTCGCCGCCGATCCGCGGCTCGCGCTCATCGCCGAGTTGTAGCCACGGCGACAATCTCTCGGCCGGGCGACAAGGTGGAGCGGGCCGGGCTTGAATCGACTGCGGCGCCGGCCGAGTTATCTGGCACAAGCGGCGCCCGGTTCCGGTTCCGATGACCCTCGCCACCTCGCTCGCCCTCGGCTTCAGCCTGTCGATCGATTCCTGCGTCGCCGCGACGGCGCGGAGCGCCGGGCGGCCGCGGCCTCGCCTGCGCGAGGCACTGCCGATCGCACTCCTGTTCGCCGCGACCGAGACTGGGATCCTCGCCGCCGGCTGGGCGCTCGGCGAGGCGGTCGGCACACTCGTCCTTCGCGAGCTGGTGCAGGACATCGACCACTAGATCGCCTTCGCGCTCCTCCTCGTCGTCGGGCTCCGCATGATCCGCGAGGGGATCGAGGGGCGTGCCGATCGCGGCGGCCATGCGATCCAGCTCGGCCGGCTCGCCGTCACCGCCGTCGCGACCTCGATCGATGCGGCCGCGGTCGGCTTCTCGATCGCGTTCATGCCGGTGCCGCCGCTCGAGGTCGCCGCCGCGGTCGGTGGAGTCACCTTCGTGCTCGCCGCGACCGGCGTCATGATGGGTCGCCTCCTCGGACCGCATCTCGCGAGGCGGGCCGAGATCCTGGGCGGCGTGGTCCTGATCGCCGTGGGCATCCGCATCGTCGTCGAGCACATGACGGCGTGAGTCGCGGCGAGATGGGCTCGTCGGTGGACGCGGCGCGGCGCTTTCGGCATCATCTATCCCGCGTGGCGCGGAGCACATGATGACCAGCGAGCCCTACATCATCGACGATCGCGACCGGCATGTGTTCCGGCTCAACCGCCGGGTGCTCGTCGATCCCGACATTCTCGAGCGCGAGCGCCGGCGCATCTTCGACCGCGCGTGGATCTATGTCGGCCACGAATCCGAGATCGCGAAGCCGGGCGACTTCCGCACCCGTCACGTCGCCGGGCGCCCGATCATCTTCTGCCGCGATTCGCACGGCAGCGTGCGTGCTTATCTCAACACCTGCAGGCACCGGGCGGCGATGGTCTGCCGCGAGCGCCAGGGGAACGCGAGCCGCTTCACCTGCGTCTATCACGGCTGGAACTACGCCATCGACGGACGCCTCATCCGCGTGCCGGGCCGCGAGTCCTATGGCCCGGCCTTCCGCGAGGCGGATTTCCCGCTGGTCGACGTGCCGCGGCTCGATTCCTATCGCGGCTTCTGGTTCCTCGCGTTCGGTGCGGTCGCATCGCCGCTCGCCGAGAACCTCGCGGGCGCGCGCGAATATATCGACCTCGTCGTCGACCAGTCGCCGACCGGGGAGATGGAGATCATCGCCGGCACGCAGGAATACGACATCCGCGCCAACTGGAAACTCCTGGTCGAGAATTCGTTCGACGACTATCACCTCGCCGCGACGCACTCGACCTATCTCGAATATATGCGCGATTCGGGCGTCAACGTGACCGTGCCGAGGGGGCTCCTGATGCCGGCGCACGGGATCGGGAAGTCGCTCGGCAACGGGCACGCCGTCGTCGACAACATCAATTTCCGCGGCCGGCCGGTCGCGGCCTGGATCCCGCTCTATGGCGAGGAGGCGAAGGCGGAGATCGCGGCGATCCGCGCCGAGCTCGTCGCCCGGCTCGGCGAGGCGCGCGCCAAGCGCGTCGCCGACACCAACCGCAACCTCGTCGTGTTCCCGAACCTCGTCATCAATGACGGCTCGTCGGTGACGGTCCGCACCTTCGTTCCGGTCTCGGTCGACCGCATGCGCGTGACCGCGTGGGCGCTCGGGCCGAAGGGCGAGTCCGAATCCGCCCGCGCGCGACGGCTCGACAGCTTCCTCACCTTCTACGGGCCGGGCGGGCTCGCGACGCCCGACGACGTCGAGGCGCTCGAGATGGTGCAGGCGGGGCTCTCCACCTGCCACGAGGTGCCGTGGTCGGAGATGTCGCGCGGCATGAACAAGGAAGGCGATCAGCTCAATACCGACGAGCTCCATCTCCGCACGTTCTGGCGCCACTGGAACGCGCTGATGACGGCGGCGTGAGGGGCCGATGGACGCCGAGCGCGTGACCCGGACCGAGGTCGAGGACTTCCTCTTTCACGAGGCGGCGCTTCTCGATGGGTGGGACCTCGACGGATGGCTCGGGCTCCTGACCGAGGACGCGCATTATTTCGTGCCGTCGAACGATGCGCCCGACGGCGATCCGCGCGCCACGCTCTACACCATCGCCGACGACATCTACCGCATCCGCGGCCGGGTCAAGCGGCTCGGCAGCCGCGAGGCGCATGCGGAGTTCCCGCGGTCGCGCACGCGGCGGCTGATCTCGAATGTCCGCATCGTCGCGCGCGGCACCGATCACATCGACGTGCGGGCCAATTTCGCCGTCTATCGCAACCGGCGGAACGAGCGCATCGGGCTCTATGTCGGCGAGTACCGCTATCGCCTCGCGGTGACGGCGGACGGGCTCCGCATCGCCGAGCGGCGTGCTGTCCTCGACAGCGAGGAGCTCGGCGGCCTCGGCTCGGTCGCGTTCATCTTGTAGCAACGGACGACGATCGCGCGACGACGATCGAGGGAGAGACGGCCATGGTGCTCTTGGACGGGTTCGAACGGCGCGACATCGCGACCGCGGGAGCTCGCATCCGCGTGGCGATCGGCGGCGAGGGGCCGCCGATGCTGCTCCTTCACGGTTTTCCGCAGACGCACGTGATGTGGCACCGCGTCGCGCCGCGCCTCGCCGAGCGTTACACCGTCGTCGCGGCCGATCTCCGCGGCTATGGCGACAGCGCGAAGCCGGCGACGACGCCCAACCACATGCCCTATTCCAAAAGCGCGATGGCGGCCGACCAGGTCGAGGTCATGCGCGCGCTCGGCTTCTCCCGGTTCTTCCTCGTCGGTCACGATCGCGGCGGGCGCGTCGCGCACCGGCTCGCGCTCGACCATCCCGAGGCGGTCGCGGCGATGAGCGTCCTCGACATCGCGCCCACCTGGCGCATGTACAAGGACACCACCAAGGAGTTCGCGACCGCCTATTACCACTGGTTCTTCCTGATCCAGCCGCATCCGTTCCCCGAGACGCTGATCGGCCACGATCCCGAGTTCTATCTGCGCTGGGGCATGAACCGCTCGCCGCGCGGCATCGATGGCTTCGCGCCCGAGGCGCTCGCCGAATATATCCGCTGCTTCCGCGATCCGGCGACGATCCATGCCACGTGCGAGGACTATCGCGCCGCGGCCTCGATCGATCTCGCGCATGACGAGATGGACATGGCGACGAGGATCGCCTGTCCGCTCCTCGTGCTGTGGGGCCGGTTCGGGGTGATCGAGCGCTGCTTCGATGCGCTCGCGGCGTGGCGCGAGCGGGCGGCCGAGGTCTCGGGCCGCGCGCTCGACTGCGGCCACTATATCCCCGAGGAGGCGCCCGATGCGCTTCTCGACGAGCTCGGCCGCTTCTTCGACGGCCGCCGGATCTGAGATCAGCCGACCTTGTCCTCGACCGCGATGCGGCCGAGCGGCGTCAGCTTGCACACGAGCCAGCCCGGCTGGAGCGGATTGTCGAACCAGGGTTCGGCCCGCCGTTCCGGATGCAGCTCCGCACCGTCCTGTCGCTCACGCGCTGGCCGAGCCCGTCGAACAGCGGCAGCTTGCCGCCGGGCTCGCGGAGCCCGGCGCGGAGCCAGCCGCGCTGGGTCGGCGTCAGCCGCGGCGTATCGTGCCGGTGCCGATGCGCCGGACGCGGGTCGTGGATCTGGTCCTGGGCCATCGGGTTCCGCGCGAAGAAGGGGGACCGCGAGTCTAGTCGACCCTTGCCGCCGCGCGCGTCCCCTATTCGGGTGAGACGGCGATGGGAAATCTCTATGATCATCATCGGCTCCGAACATGACCGGGCGGTCCTCGATGTCGTTCTGTCTCGTCTACATGACGGCGTCCTCCGCCGCGGAGGCGCGCCGGATCGGCGCCGCGCTGGTCGAGGCGCGGCTCGCCGCCTGCGTCAACATGATCGAGGGCATGACCTCGCTCTATCGCTGGGAGGGCCGGATCGAGGAGGGGCGCGAGGTCGTCGTCGTCGCCAAGACCCGGCGCGCGCTCGTGCCGGCGCTCACCGCGGCCGTGAAGGCCGCCCATAGCTACACCGTGCCCTGCGTTGTCGCGCTCCCGATCGAGGCCGGCAATCCCGATTTCCTCGACTGGATCGCGGCGGAGACCCGGGCGCCGTGATGCCGCACCCGGTCATGGCGCCGCGAGGCGGCCCGCCGCGATGGCTGGGTGCGGTCGCGCTCGCCAATGTCGGGCACGCCTACGCGCACCTCTTCATGCTCCTCTACCCGACGGTCGTGCTCGTGCTCGAGCACGAGCTCGCGATGAGCTATGGCGAGGTGCTCGCGCTGTCGCTGCCCGGGTTCATCCTGTTCGGCGCCGCGGCGATGCCGGCGGGCTGGCTCGCCGACCGCTGGAGCGCGGCGCGCATGCTCTCGATCTTCTATATCGGGACCGGCGCATCGGCGATCCTCACCGGCTTCGCGCGCACCCCGACCGAGATCATGCTGGGGCTCGCCGCAATCGGGCTGTTCGCCGCGATCTACCATCCGGTCGGGCTCGCCGTCGTCGTCCGCAACGCGACCAATCACGGCCGCGCGCTCGGGATCAACGGCGTGTGGGGTTCGGTCGGGATCACGGCCGCGCCGTTCGTGGCCGGCAGCCTGATCGCGCTCGCCGACTGGCGCGTCGCGTTCATCGCGCCGGGCGTGATCGCGGTCGCGACCGGGCTCGTGTTCGCGCTCCTCCACGGCCGGGCGCGCGGCGAGGCGCGCTCGGCGGGCGCCGCGGCGCGCGATTCCGGGGTCGCGCGCAAGCTCGCGATCCGCGGGCTCGCCGTGCTCGCGCTCACCTCGCTCTGCGTCGGCATCATCGGCCAGACGCTGATGGTCGGGCTTCCCAAGATCTTCGACGTCCGCCTCCAGCTCTTCGGCGACGGCATCCTCGGCAAGAGCGGCATGACGAGCCTCGTGCTCGCGGTCGGCGCCCTCGGCCAGCTCGCCGGCGGCTATCTCGCCGACCGCTTCGCGCTCAAGACCGTCTATGTCGCGATGTATGTGCTGATCGTCCCGGTCGCGCTTCTCGCGACCGGCGCCGGCGACATGTCGCTCGTCGTCGCGGCCGGGCTGATGCAGATGTTCATGATGGTCTCGATCCCGACCGAGAACAGCCTGGTCGCCCATTTCTGCCCATCGCGCTGGCACGCGACCGCCTATGGCGCGAAGTTCGTGATGGCGCTCGGCGTGTCGGCGAGCGCGGTGCCGCTGGTCGGTGCGACCTACGACCGGACCGGCGACTTCTTCTGGTTGTTCGCGATCGTCGCCGCGCTCGCCGCGCTGGTCGCCCTTGCCGGACTTCTCCTGCCCGCGACGCGGCGGACGGCGCCGCCGCCGGCGCCGGCCGGAAAGCCGGTCGCCGCGGAATAGGGCAGGCATCGCCCTCAGCGCGTGGCGGCGGCGAGGCCGTCTGCGAGATCGCGGATCAGGTCGTCGGCGGTCTCGATCCCGATCGAGAGCCGGATCACGTCTGGCCCGGCGCCGGCCTTGACGCGCTGCGCGTCGGTGAGCTGGCGGTGGGTCGTCGAGGCGGGATGCAGGATGAGGCTCCGCGTGTCGCCGACATTGGCGAGATGCGAGAAGAGCTCGCACGCCTCGACCAGCTTGACGCCGGCGTCGTAGCCGCCCTTGAGCCCGCAGGTGAACACCGCCCCCGGTCCCTTGGGCAGATATTTCCGCGCGAGCGCGTGGAAGGGGCTCGTTTCGAGCCCGGCATAGGACACCCAGGCGACCGCCGGGTGGCGGGTGAGGAACTCGGCGACCGCCTGCGCGTTGGCGATGTGGCGATCCATGCGGAGCGGCAGCGTCTCGATCCCGGTTATGGTGAGGAACGCGTTCATCGGCGCCATCGCCGGGCCGAAGTCGCGGAGACCCACCGCGCGCGTCTTCATCGCGTAGCCGAGATCGCCGAAGGTCTCCCAGAACGCGAGCCCGTGATAGGCGGGGTCGGGCTTGGTCAGGCCGGGGAACTTGTCCGACGCGCCCCAGTCGAAACGCCCCGAATCGACGACGATACCGCCCATCGAGGTTCCGTGGCCGGAGAGATATTTGGTGGTCGAGTGGATGACGAGATCGGCGCCCCAGTCGAACGGGCGCAGGAGATAGGGCGAGGCGAGCGTGTTGTCGACGATCAGCGGAATGCCGGCCTGGTGCGCGACCGCGGCGACCGCCTCGACGTCGACGATGACGCCGCCCGGGTTCGACAGGGCCTCGATGAAGATCGCCTTGGTGTCGCTCCCGATCGCGGCGCGGAAATTTTCCGGATCGGTCGGGTCGACGAAGCGGACGTTCCAGCCGAGGCGCTTGAACGAATGGCCGAACTGCGTGACCGAGCCGCCATAGAGGTTCTGCGAGGCGACGAAGCTGTCGCCGGGCTCGAGGATCGAGAAGAAGGCGAGGAACTGCGCCGCATGGCCGGAGGCGGCGGCGACGGCGGCGCGCCCGTCCTCGAGCGCGGCGACGCGCTCCTCGAGCACCGAGACGGTCGGGTTGGTGATCCGCGAATAGATGAAGCCGTAGGTCTGGAGGTTGAACAGCGAGGCGGCGTGATCGGCCGAATCGTAGACATAGGAGACGGTCTGGTAGATCGGCGTGTTGCGCGCGCCCGTGGTCGGATCGGGCGTCGCGCCGGCGTGGACGGCGAGCGTCTCGAAGCCGTAGCGCTTGGGCGCATTGCTCATCGCATCATCCGCGGGCGCTTGGCGGTGATGACGCGGCTGTTGACGCCGCTCCACGAGAGCTCGTGGTGGAGGCGGCCGAACTCGATCTTGGGGCAGCGGTCCATGACGACCGTCAGGCCGGCCGCCTCGGCGCGCCGCGCGGCCTCGTCGTTGCGGACGCCGAGCTGCATCCAGATCACCGCGATGCCCTTCGCATCCTTGAGCCGGATCGCCTCGTCGACGACGGCGCCGGCGGCCTCGCTGTTGCGGAACACATCGACCATGTCGACCGGGCCCGGGATGTCGGCGAGGCCGGCATGGGCGGTCTCGCCGAGGATGGTCTGGCCGGCCGCCTGCGGGTTCACCGGGATGACGCGGTAGCCCTTCTCCTGGAGATACTTCATCGCGAAAAAGCTCGGCCGCACCCAGTTCGCCGACGCGCCCACCATCGCGATCGTGCGGACGGCGTGGAGGACGCGCCGGATCAGGGCGTCGGGATAGACGAGCGGTTCCACATCCGTCTCCTCAGCGGCCGCGCCAGACCGGCTCGCGCCGGGCGAGAAAGGCCTCGATCCCTTCCGCCGCATCGTCGGCCATCATGTTCCGCGCCATCACCGCGCTCGTGTAGGCGTAGGCCTCCTCGAGGCCGAGCTCGAGCTGGCGGTAGAAGGCCTCCTTGCCGATCGCGATCGTCTTCGGCGACTTCGCGACGATGTGGCGCGCGAGATCGGCGACGGCGAGATCGAGCCGGTCGTCGGCGACGACGCGGTTGACGAGGCCCCAGGCGAGCGCGGTCGCGGCATCGATCGGCTCGCCGATCAGGAGCATCTCCATCATCGGCTTCCGCGGCAAATTGCGGGCGACGGCGACCATCGGCGTCGAGCAGAACAGCCCGATATTGACGCCCGGCGTCGCGAAGCGCGCGGTCTCGGCCGCGACCGCGAGATCGCAGGCCGCGACGAGCTGGCAGCCGGCGGCCATCGCGACGCCGTGGACGCGGGCGATCACCGGCTGCGGCAGGCGGGTCAGCGACAGCATCAGCCGGCTGCACCGGCGGAACAGCGCGTCATAGGTCTCGAGCCGCGTGTCGGCGCGCATCTCGCGGAGATCGTGGCCGGCGGAGAACGCGGGGCCGGCGCCCGCGATCACCACGACCTGCACCCGCGCATCGGTCGCGATCCGGTCGATCTCGTCCTGCATCGCCGCCATCAGCGCGACCGAGAGCGCATTGCGCGCCGCCGGACGGTTGAGCGTCAGCGTCGCGACGCCGCCGGTGTCGGTGCGGAGGAGAAGCGGCCCTTCCGCCGCCTCGGGGCGTGCCGCGGGCGCAGTCATGCTAATCTCCGTCGGATACCCGGGCACTCTGCCGTGCCGATCGGCGCCGTGCAAGGAACTCGCGCCCGGACCGTGAGAGAGGCGCACCATGTGGACCGACTCGCGCCTGGGCCGCCGGCTCGGGCTCCGCTTTCCGATCATCCAGGCGCCGATGGCGGGCGGCCACACGACGCCGGCGCTCGTCGCTGCGGTCTCGAACGCGGGCGGTCTCGGCTCGCTCGCCGCCGCCGCGCTCGAACCCGATGCGATCGAAATGGCCGTCGATGCGGTCCGGCGCGAGACCAACCGCGCGTTCGCGGTCAACCTCTTCGTCGGCGCCGACGTGGTACCGATCGAGGCCGCGATCGCGCGCCTTCACGCGGCGATCGCGCCCTATCATGCCGCGCTCGGGATCGATCCGCCATCGGTGCCGGCGCGCGTGGCGCCGGATTGGCGGGCGCAGTTCGCCGCCGTGATCGCGGCGCGCCCGGCCGTCCTCTCCTTCACCTTCGGCTGTCCCGAGCCAGCGCTGATCGCCGCGACGACGGTCGCCAAGGCCGAGGCGCTCGCCGCCGCCGGCTGCGATGCGGTCTCCGCCCAAGGCTCGGAGGCGGGCGCCCATCGCGGCACGTTCCTCGAGGCGCCCGGCGAGGCGCTGGTCGGGACCATCGCGCTCGTGCCGCAGATCGTCGATGCGCTGGGCGCGCTGCCGGTGATCGCCGCGGGCGGCATCGCCGACGGCCGCGGCATCGTCGCCGCGCGCGTTCTCGGCGCCGACGCGGTCCAGATCGGCACCGCGTTCATGCCGACGCCCGAGGCCGGGACGCCTCCGGTCTGGAAGGATGCGGTCGCCGGCGCGCGCGACGATACGACCCGCGTGACGCGGGCCTTTACCGGCCGCTATGCGCGCGCGATCGTGAACCGCTATCTCGCCGAGGTCGGGCCGATCGAGGAGGCGCTGCCGCCTTACCCGGTCACCAACGCGATCACCGGACCGCTTCGCGCCAAGGCGGCGGAAGCCGGGGCGCCTGAGTTCATGTCGCTCTGGGCCGGCCAGGCCGCGCCGCTCGCGCGGGTGATGCCGGCGGGCCGGCTGGTCGAGACCCTGGCCGCCGAGGCCGATGCGGTCGCGGCCCGGCTGGGCGAACGCGTCGCGTCCCCGTAATATTCGCGACACCCCGCGGAGGATCGCCATGGCCGTCACCGTCCGACCGCTCACGCCCGAGTTCGCCGCCGAGGTCTCCGGCATCGACGCCCGCCATTCCATTCCCGACGCCGACTTCGCCGTCCTCCGTGCCGCGTTCGAGGAGCACTCCGTCCTCGTGCTGCACGGCCAGAGGCTCAGCGACGACGAGCAGGTCGCGTTCTCCGAGCGCTTCGGTCCGCTCGAGGACTCGCTCGTCGGCACGCGCGGCGAGGGCAGCTATTTCGCCAAGCTCTCCAACATCGCCGACGACGGCGGGCTGGTCGATCCCGGCGCGCAGAAGATGCTGTTCAGCAAGGCGAACGAGTTCTGGCACACGGATTCCTCGTTCAAGCCGTGGCCGCCCTCGGCCTCGATCCTGATCGGGCGCGTGATCCCGCCCGAGGGCGGCGAGACCGAGTTCTGCTCGATGCGCGCGGCCCATGCGGCGCTGCCGGCGGCGATAAAGGCGCGGCTCGCCGGCCTCTGGGCCGAGCACGATCTGTCCCGCACGCGCGACATGGTGGCGCCGGGCGCGATGACGGCGGAGCAGCGCAAGGTCTATCCGCCGGTCCGCCACGCGGTGGTGCGCGCCAATCCGGTGAACGGACGGAAGACCCTCTATCTCGGCGCGCACGTGACGCGGATCGTCGGCATGGAGGAGCGCGAGAGCCGGGCGCTGATCGACGAGCTGATCGCGTTCGGCACCGGGGAGCGCTTTGTCTATCGCCACCACTGGACGCAGGACGACATGCTGATCTGGGACAATCGCTGCGTCCTCCACCGCGGCCGCCCGTGGGATCGCGCCCGCTACGCCCGCTCGATCCAGCGGACGACGGTCGCGGGCCTGGGCCCGACCGAGGCCGCGTGACCGCGGGCGGGCTCGTCGCATAGGAGGACGATCCGCGCCGAGCCCGCGTCAGCGCGGGGGCTTGCCATCAAAGCCCGAGCCGCCGGTACTCGATCACCGGGCAGCGGTCCATGATGACGGTGAGGCCGGCGGCGCGGGCGCGGGAAGCGGCCGCCTCGTCGACGACGTCGAGCTGCATCCAGACGATCCGCGCGCCCCTGGCGATCGCCGCGTCGACCGCGGCGCCGGCTTCGGCCGAGCGGCGGAAGATGTCGACCATGTCGATCGCCTCGGGCACCTCGGCGAGCCGGGCATAGACGCGCTCGCCGTGGATCGTCTCGCCGGCATAGCCGGGATTGACCGGGATCACCCGGTGGCCACGCTCCTGGAGAAAGCGCATCACGCCGTGGCTCGGCCTCGCCGGACGCTTGCTGGCGCCGACCATGGCGATGATCCGCGCCTTTTCCAGCGCAGCACGGATCTCGTCGTCGCTATAGGATTCCCGCATGTTGTCTTGCGGTACTATAATACCGCATCCCTAAATCATTCACGCGACGAGGCTTCACGGCGTTGACAGCCAAACGGATTCTGCGATAGTGCGCCGCCGCCCGGGGACCCGCCCGGGCGAGGCCCTTTCACACATAGCTGAGCCGCGAGCCACCGATGCCGATGAAGACATATTCCGCCAAGCCCGCAGAGGTGGAAAGCAAATGGTTCCTCGTCGATGCCGAGGGCCTCGTGCTGGGCCGGCTGGCGACGATCTGCGCCACCATCCTCCGGGGCAAGCACAAGCCGACCTTCACCCCGCATGTCGATTGCGGCGACACCATCGTCGTCGTCAACGCCGAGAAAGTCCATCTGACCGGCCGCAAGATGACCGACAAGATGTTCTACTGGCACACCGGCTATCCCGGCGGCATCAAGGAGCGCAGCGCCGGCAAGACGCTCGCCGGCAAGCACCCCGAGCGCGTGATCGAGAAGGCGGTGGAGCGCATGCTGCCCAAGGGCGTGCTCGGCCGCGCCCAGCTCAAGAAGCTCAAGGTCTATGGCGGCGCGGAGCACCCGCACGCCGCGCAGCAGCCGGTCGCCCTCGATATCGGCGCGCGCAACCGCAAGAACAGAAGGAGCATCTGACGTGGCCGAACAGGAACGCATGCGGTTCAGTGATCTCGGACGCGACCGCACCGCGCCGAACCAGCAGGCCGCCGATGCGCCGATCGCCGAACCGAAGCGCGACGCGCAGGGCCGCTCCTACGCGACCGGCAAGCGCAAGAACGCCGTCGCGCGCGTCTGGCTCAAGCCGGGCCGCGGCCGCATCACGGTCAACGAGCGCGCGCTCGACACCTATTTCGCGCGCCCGGTGCTCCGCATGATCATCAACCAGCCGTTCCAGACCGCCAACCGCGCCGACCAGTACGATGTGTGGTGCACGGTCTCGGGCGGCGGGCTCTCGGGCCAGGCCGGCGCCGTCCGCCACGGCATCGCGCGCGCGCTCACGTTCTACGAGCCGGGTCTCCGATCGATCCTCAAGCGCGCCGGCTTCCTCACCCGCGACGCCCGCGTGGTCGAGCGAAAGAAGTACGGCAAGCCCAAGGCGCGCCGCAGCTTCCAGTTCTCGAAGCGCTGATCGCACCGGACCGATTTTCGACGGGAAGGGGCTGCGGTCGGCGCAGCCCCTTTTTCTTTGGACGCGCGCGTGGACGCGAGAGAGCGATGAAGCACCTTCCCGGAGATGTCCGCCGCGCGAGGCGCCAAGTCCCTTTCTCGGCGCACCCCTTCGCCCCTATGCTCGAAGTCCCAGAGGGACGGCCATGACAACCAAGGCGAAAGCGAAGAAATCGACCAACACGATCCGGACCGGGATCCTCGGCGCGAGCGGCTATACCGGCGCCGAGCTGATCCGGCTCCTCCTCCATCATCCCTCGGTCGACATCCGCGTGATGACCGCCGACCGCTCGGCGGGCAAGCCGATCGATGCGGTGTTCCCGCATCTCGGCGGGCGCGGGCTTCCCAACCTCGTCAGCCTCGATGACGCGCGCTACGACGACATCGACCTCGTCTATTGCTGCCTGCCGCACGGCACGACGCAGGAGGTCGTCGCAAAGCTGCCGAAACATCTCAAGGTGATCGACCTCTCGGCCGATTTCCGCCTGTTCGATCTCGGCGACTACGAGACCTGGTACGGTCACGCCCACCGTGCGCCGGCATTGCAGGCGGGGGCGGTCTACGGCCTCACCGAGCTCGCGCGCGAGGCGGTGCGCCGCGCGCGTCTCGTTGCCAATCCCGGCTGCTACCCGACCTCGGCGCTCCTGCCGCTGGTGCCGCTCCTCGAGGCGGGCCAGGTCGACACCGACACGATCATCGTCGATTCGAAATCGGGCGTATCGGGCGCCGGCCGCGCGGCGAAGGAGGCGAGCCTCTTCGCCGAGGTCTCGGAAGGCATCCACGCCTATGGCGTCGCCTGGCACCGCCACATGCCCGAGATCGAGCAGGAGCTCGCGCGCGCCGCCGGCCGCAAGCTCACGATCAACTTCACGCCGCATCTGATGCCGATGAACCGCGGCATCCTGTCGACGATCTATGTGCGGACGGCGAAGGGTGCCGACGCGAACGCGCTCCGCAAGACGCTCGCCGCGCGCTTCGCCGACGAGGCCTTCGTCCGCGTCGTGCCCGAGGGTGTCGCGCCTGCGACGCGCCACGTGCGCGGCTCAAACCACTGCCTGATCGGCGTGTTCCAGGACCGGCTGCCGGGGCGCGCGATCATCGTCTCGGTGATCGACAACCTGGTGAAGGGCGCCTCGGGCCAGGCGATCCAGAACATGAACGTGGTCTATGGCCTGCCGGAGACGACCGGGCTCGAGCAGGAGGCGCTGTTCCCGTGATCGCCGGGCCGGTCTATCCCTACAAGAGCGTGTGGCCGACGATCGCCGCCGATGCGTTCGTCGCGCCGAACGCGGCGATCATCGGCGACGTCGTAATCGGGGCCGAGGCTACTATCTGGTTCGCCTGCACGCTCCGCGGCGACGAGGCGCCGATCCGGGTCGGCGCGCGCAGCAACATCCAGGACGGCACGGTCATCCATGTCCATTCGCGCAAGCAAGGCAGCTTCATCGGCGCCGACGTCACCGTCGGGCACATGGCGCTGATCCACGCCGCGACCATCGAGGACGGCGCCTTCGTCGGGATGGGCGCGATCGTCCTCGACGAGGCGGTGATCGAGACGCGCGCGATGCTCGCCGCCGGCGCGATGCTGACGCCGAAGAAGCGCGTGCGGTCGGGCGAGATGTGGGCGGGCAGCCCGGCGCGGTTCCTGCGGCGTCTCAGCGAGGAGGAGCTCGCGAGCTGGCCGCAGACGGTCGAGAACTATCGCGCCCGCGGCCAGATCTACCGCGCCGATCTCGGCGCCGACGCGGGGCGTCAGTCGCTGCGGACGGCGACGTAGGAGCCGGGCGCGTCCTCGATCACCGCGAGCTTGGGGTCACCCGGCGTGCGCGCCGCGACCTCGGTACCCGCGTGCCGCCCGACCCAGCGCCGCCAATCCGGCCACCACGAGCCCGCATGCTCGCTCGCCGTCGCGAGCCAATCCTTCGGATCGTCCGGCTTGGCGTCGTTGGTCCAGTAGCCGTATTTCTTCTGCGTCGGCGGGTTGATCACGCCGGCGATGTGACCCGATCCGGCGAGCACGAAGCGCACCGGGCCGGCATAGATGCGCACGGCCGCATAGGTCGACATCCACGGCGCGATGTGGTCCTCGCGGGGCGACAGCACATAGACCGGCGTCTTGATCGCGGTGAGATCGATGGGCGTGCCGTCGAGCGAGATGCCGCCCGGCTCGATCAGCTTGTTCTCGCGGTACATCTTGCGCAGATAGAAGCTGTGCATCGCCGCCGGCATGCGGGTCGAATCCGAGTTCCAGAAGAGGAGATCGAACGGGAACGGATCCTTGCCGAGGAGGTAGTTGTTGACGACGAACGACCAGATCAGGTCGTTGGCGCGCAGCATGTTGAACGTGGTCGCCATGTCGGCGCCGTCGAGATAGCCGGTCTTGCTCATCCGCTCGTCGAGGAAGGCGAGCTGCTCCTCGTCGATGAAGACCGAGAGCTCGCCCGCCTCGGCGAAGTCGATCATGCTCGCGAAGAATGTCGCGCTCGCGATCCGGTCGTCGCCCTTGGCCGCCATGTAGGCGAGCGTGGCGGCGAGGAGGGTGCCGCCGAGGCAGTAGCCGATGACGTTCGTCTTCTTCTCCCCGGTCGCCTTCTCGATCGCCCCGAGTGCGGCGAGCGGACCCTCGAGCATGTAGTCCGCGAAGGTCTTCGACGCGAGCCGCTCGTCGGGATTGGCCCACGAGATCACGAACACCGTGTGACCCTCGGCAACCGCCCAGCGGATGAACGAGTTCTCCGGGCGGAGGTCGAGGACGTAATACTTGTTGATCCAGGGCGGCATGATGAGGAGTGCGCGCTTGGCCACCTTCTCCGTCGTCGGCGCAAACTGAAGGAGCTGGATCAGGTCGTTCTGGAACACCACCTTGCCCGGCGAGACTGCGATGTTGACGCCGACCTTGAACGCGTCGCGCTCGGTCATCTTGATGTGGAGCCGGCCCTTGCCGCGCTCGAGATCGTCGAGGAGGTTGCCGAGACCCTTGACGAGGTTCTCCCCGCGCGTCTCGACGGTGGCGCGCAGCACCTCGGGATTGGTCATGACGAAATTGGTCGGCGCCATCGCGTCGACGAATTGGCGGGTGTAGAAATCGACCTTCTTCGCGGTCGCGTCGTCGAGGCCGTCGACCTTGCGCACGGTGTCGACGATCCAGCGCGAGGAAAGAAGATAGGACTGCTTGACGTAGTCGAAGACCGGGTTCTCGGACCACGCCGAATCGCGGAAGCGGCGGTCGCCGCGCTCGGGCTCGGCGACCGGCTCGGCCTCCTTGCCGAGGAGGCGGTTGGTCGTCGTCTGCCAGAGCGACATATATGCGCCCCACAGCTCCATCTGCGCCTTGGCGAGGCGCATCGGGTCGGCCATCATCTTGGCCATCAGGTCCATGAACGCGGTGCCGACGTTGAGCGGGTCGATCGGGCCGGTGTCGCCCTGGGCCTGGCGCTTGACGAACTCGGCGACCAGGCGCTGGCTCTGGGCCGCGATCTTGGCCATCGTCTCGGTGAGCTGGTCGGCGTCGGTGGGGCCGGAGCCGGGTTGATCGGCCATGGTGACTTCCCGTAAGATCGCGCGTCGTGCCGAGCGGCGGTTGCCGCGGCGGGGGTGGGTCGTCGTCATCGGCGGCGCGGCGCCCCGTGGCGAACCCGGAAAATAGTGGCCGACGCTGCATTGCACAATCCTTCAATTGCGCCGCAGAATCAGCGCCGCGCGCATCGAGCCGGGATCGAGCCGGGATTCGGTAGGGAACAGGACCGCATGGGCCGCGAGAAACGGGTGGCGGCGAGGGTGATCGGGGTCGGGCTCGTCGTCGGCCTCGCCGGCGGCTGCACGACGATGTCGGATGCGCTCGATCCCGGCCGCTGGTTCGAGGGCCGCGAGCGCCCGGCGGCGCAGCCGCGCGCCGTGTCGGAGCGCGTGCCGGGCGAGGACCGGCCGTTTCCCAATCTCTCGACCGTGCCGCCGCGGCCGCAGCCGACCTCGCCCGAGGCGCGGCGCCAGATCGCGCAGGGCCTGTCGGCCGATCGCGACAATGCGCGCTACTCGGAGGAAGTGATCCGCCGCCAGAGCGATGCCGGCGTGCCACCGCCGTCGCGGCCTATCGCGCGGTCCGAGCCGCCGAGCGTGGCATCGGCCGCGCTCGCGGCGCCCGCGCAACAGACCTCCGCGCCGCC
>VGEU01000070.1 GCA_016869145.1 Alphaproteobacteria bacterium
GGCCGCGCCAAACCCGCGGCCGGCCGTGCCGGCTCAGCCCTCGGCCGCCTGGAAGCTCACATGCGCGGCGACGATGCGCCAGCCCTCCGCTGTCCGCACCCAGGTCTGCATCTGGCGTCCGATCTTCGTTCCCGGCGGGCGGCGGAACTCGGTATGGGCGACCGCGACGTCGCGGCCGAAGGTCGTCACCTTGCAGTTCGACGGCACCCGCACGCTGGGCGCTGTCCGGCCCGAGCGGTAGCTCGCGATCGCGTCATAGCCGTAGAGGATCTCGGCGATGCCGAAGCGCGTCGTGTGCGGGCTGTTCCAGAACAGCTCGTTCAGCGTCGCGACGTCGTTGTCGCCGAGCGCCTTCTCGTAGCGATCGTGGATCCGGGTCACCTCGGCGACGACCTCGGGGATGTTCACCTCATACATGGTTGACGCCTCTCGCGGTTCCGTTCGTGGCGGCGAGCATAGCGCGCTTCCGCGCCCTGGTTGCGAAAGTGTTGATGGACCGGCGATCCGGCCAAGACGGCGGGCGCGCGGCCCGTGCCCCGCGCCCCAGCCATGCAAATTCCGCTGGACGCGCCTCTCGGGTGCAGCGCTATCCTCCGCCCGGGTCGGCACCCAAGTCGCCGGCCTGATAGTTGCGCCCGATCGTTACGCCCGATTGTTGCGAGGGAACCGTGCCGCCCGTGAACCGCGACCAGCTCGCGCGCGCCCAGCGCATCCAGACCTGGTCGATCCTGATCGGCGCCTCGGTGATGCTCAGCCTCAGCATGGGCATGCGCCAGAGCTTCGGCCTGTTCATGACGCCGGTCACCGGCGATCTCGGCATCTCGGTCGCCGACTACACCCTCGCCATCGCGGTACAGAACATCGCCTGGGGCCTGTCGCAGCCCTTCATCGGCGCCATGGCCGACCGCTATGGCTGCCGGCCGGTGACGATCGCCGGCACCGTCCTCTACGGCCTCGGCATCGGCGCCACCATGGTGGCGACCGGCACCTTCATGCTGATGGTGGGGATGGGCCTCCTGATGGGGCTCGCGCTCTCGTGCACCGCGGCCGCGATCGCGATGACGGCCGCGGCGCGCGCGGTGTCGGCGGCGCGCCAGAGCCTGATGCTCGGCGCGGTCTCGGCGGCGGGCTCGGTCGGGACGTTCATCGCCGCGCCGCTCGCCCAGGTGCTGATCGCCGACCACGGCTGGCAGATCGCGCTCGTCGGCTTCCTCGGTCTCACCGTCGTCATGCTGCCGGCGGCCTTCGCGACCGGCGTCGTCGATCGCATCCCGGCGGGGCGGGCCTGGGGCACGGGCCCGGCCGAGCCCGATCTCGGCTTCCGCGGCATCCTCGAGGAGGCGGCGAACCATCGCGGCTTTCTGATCATGGCCGCGTCCTATTTCGTCTGCGGCCTCCAGCTCGTGTTCCTGACCACGCATCTGCCGACGTTCCTCGCCGATTGCGGCGAGGATCCGATGCTGGGCGCGCAGGCGCTCGCCACCGTCGGCGTCTTCAACATCGCCGGCTGCTACGTCATCGGCTGGCTGGGCGGGCGCTATCCGCGCCAGATCCTGCTCGGGATCGTCTACATCCTCCGCTCGCTCGCCATCGCGGCCTATTTCTTGATGCCGGTGACGCCGGCCTCGACGCTCCTGTTCGCGGCGATCATGGGCTTCCTCTGGCTCGGCGTCGCGCCGCTCGTGAGCGGCCTCGTCGCCCAGATCTTCGGGCTCCGCTACATGGCGACGCTGACCGGGATCGCGTTCCTCAGCCATCAGGTCGGCTCGTTCTTCGGCGCCTGGGGCGGCGGGATCCTCTATGACGCGCTCGGCTCCTATACGCTCGCCTGGCAGCTCGGCGTCGCGATCGGGCTCGCCGCGGGCGTGGCGCAGCTCCTGATGGACGACAAGCCGACGCCGCGCATGCTCCGCGCGCAGGCGGCGTGAGCGGACGCGATCCCGGCCGCTTCCGTCTGCGCGGTCCGGCGACTACCCTCTGCACATGGGCGCATCCGTCGTTCCCCCACCCAAAGAGCTTCGCCGCCTGAACGTCGGCTGCGGGCGCATGGCGATCCCGGGCTGGGTCAATCTCGACATCGCGGCGCTCCCCGGTGTCGACGTCGTCGCCGATATCGAGCGCTGCGCTGAGGCCGGGTTGCCGTTCGCCGCCGACGCGTTCGACGGCTTTCTCATGTCGCACGTCGTCGAGCACATCCGGAACGTCCTGCCGCTGATGACGGAGCTCCACCGCATCGCGCGGCCCGGTGCGTCGTTGATGATCCGCGTGCCGTTCGGCGGCAGCGACGACGCATGGGAGGACCCGACCCATGTCCGGCCCTACTTCCTCAACAGCTTCGGCTATTTCTCGCAGCCGTTCTACTGGCGGGCCGACTACGGCTATCGCGGCGACTGGCAGCCGGAGCGGATCACGCTCCGCATCGCGGCGGCCCTCGTCGACGGGCTCACGCCGCAGGCGGTGATGGAGAAGGTGCAGACGGGCCGCAACGTGGTGCGCGAGATGGTCGCCGAGCTCGTCGCCGTGAAGCCGGTCCGCGCCGCCGATGCCGCGCTCCAGCGTGCGCCGCGCTACATCATCGACCGGATCGCGCCGCCCGCTACCAGCCCGGGCTCACCAGGTTGAATTTCCGTGCCGGGTCGGCGGGCGCAACCCCGCCGCTCGGCTGTGCCGCCTTGATCCGGCGCCACTCGTCCTGGAAGGTCGCGTTGTGGCCGCGGAAATGCGGCATCACGTAGCGCGCGAAGAGCTCGATCGAGCGGCGCATCTTCACCGGCTCGACCCATTCGTGGGTCGTCAGCATGATGCCGCCGATGCCGCCGGTCTCCCGGTTCTTCTGCTCGATCCAGGCGATCGCGTCGTCGGGCGTGCCGATCACCCAGTCGCGACGGTCGGCGCAGGACCGCGGCGTGAACTCGCTGTAGGGCTGGCCGGGATAGGCCTCGTAGATCATCTTGAGCCCGATCGCCGAGAAGTACTCGGCATCGCGCATGATCGAGGCGGACACGTCGGCCCACGCCTCCTCGCGCGTTTCGGCGAGATAGAAATAGTTGGCGATGCGCCAGTTCTCGCGCCGCGCGGTCTTGCCCGCCTTCGCGGCCGCGCGCTCGACGATTGTCCAGTTGTCGGCGTGGTTGGTCGGCCGGTTCTTGCCGACGCCCGACATCAGGATCATGTCGTGGCGCCCGGCCATCTCGAGGATCTGGGGCGAGCCGGTCGAGGACGCGATCGCGATCGGAAGCCGCGGCGCCTGGTAGGAGCGGAGCTGGAGCCGGAGGTCGCGGAACGACCAGAACGCGCCGTCGTGGTCGAACGGGTCGGCGGTCTCGAGCAGCTTGATGATGATCTCGAGCGCCTCGAACATCATCGGGTAGAGCTTGTCCTGCGGCGTGTTGAACAGCCTCTTGTCGGTCGACAGATTGCTCGGCCCGACGCCGAGGATGGCGCGCCCGCGCGTCAGATGGTCGAGGAAGGCGATCCGCTCGGCGACGTGGAACGGGTGATGGAACGGCAGGTTCACCACCGACGTCCCGAGCCGGATGCGGTGCGCCTTCGCCGCCGCCATGGCGAGCGCCATCTCGGGGCAGGGCATCGTCTCCCAACCGCCCGAATGGTGCTCGCCGATCATGAACTCGTCGAAGTCGAGCGCGTCGGCGAGATGGATCATCTCGATGTCGCGCTGGAAGGCGAGCGCGGGGTTCTCCGTCGGGTGGTGGATCGGCATCATGAAGAACGAGAACTTCATCGTCGTGGCTTCCGCTGGCTGCTCGGTTCCGGCGCCCTTGTTGGACGATTTGGCCCGCCCTGGCAAGCCGCGACCGCTTGCAGCCGGCGGCCGGCGCACAATCTACTAGGACGTGCGCGGCTTTCACCGCGCTGGGTGGAGGAGAGGCGCGATGAGGGCTTGGGTGCAAAGCGTGCTCGGGGCGGTCGGGCTCGCGGTCGCGACGGGTGGTGCGGCGGCCGACGAGATCGGCAGCGTCGATACCGCGTTCCAGTGGCTCGGACCCAACCACAAGATCGTCGTCGAGGCCTTCGACGACCCCAAGATCGACGGCGTCTCCTGCCACATCAGCCGCTCGAAGACGGGTGGCATCAAGGGCGGTCTCGGTCTCGCCGAAGAGCGCTCGGAGGCCTCCGTCGCCTGCCGACAGGTCGGCCCGATCGTCTTCAAGAAGCCGTTCCGCGAGGGCGAGGAGGTCTTCGAGGAGAGCCGCTCGCTCCTGTTCAAGCGGCTCCAGGTCGTGCGCTTCTACGACGCCAAGCGGCACACGCTCGTCTATCTCGCCTATTCCGACAAGCTGATCGACGGCTCGCCGCAGAACGCGATCTCGACGGTGCCGGTGATGGCCTGGCCGGAGAACATGGTGCGGCCGATGCCGCTGCTGTCCGGGCGGCGCTGAGGCTCAGAGCGCGAGCCCGACCCGCGTTCCCTGATCGATCGCCTTGAGCGCGTCGATCCCGGCCGCCTCCTCGGCGCCGCCGATCAGGTGCACCGACGTGCGGCCGCGCGCGCGGAGCGCATCATGGAGCCCGCGTGCCGACTCCTGGCCGATGCAGACGACGACGCTGTCGACGGCGAGAAGCTTGCGCTCGCCCTTGATCGTGTAGTGGAGCCCCGCGCCGTCGATCCGCTCATAGACGGCGCCCGCGATCATGCCGACGCCGCGTCGCTGGAGCTCGAGCCGCAGCACCCAGCCGGTCGAGAGGCCGAGGCCCTGGCCGAGCCGGCTCTCCTTGCGCTGGAGTAGCGTGACCTGGCGGGCGGGCGCGACCGGGCCTGCGGCCGCGGCGAGAAGCCCGCCCGGCGCCGCGAGCGACGGATCGACCGACCAGTGGGCGAGGAATGCCTCCGGATCACGGCCGGTATCGGTCTCAGGCGCGGTCAGGAACTCGGCGGCGTCGAAGCCGATGCCGCCGGCACCGAGAATCGCAACGCGCCGACCCGCCGTCCGCCGCCCGGAGAGGAGCTCGAGATAGCTCATCACCATCGGGTGGTCGGCGCCCGGGATCGCGAGCGCGCGCGGCGTCACGCCGGTCGCGACGACGATGGCATCGAAGCCGTCGAGCGCCTCGGTGGTCGCCGTCGTCCGCGTGCGCACCTCGACACCGGTCGCCGCGAGCGTCGCCATGAAATAGCGGATGGTCTCGTCGAACTCGGACTTGCCCGGGACGACGCGGGCGAGGTTGAGCTGGCCGCCGATCGCGTCCGCGGCCTCGAACAGCGTGACGCGGTGGCCGCGTCGCGCCGCGGTCGTCGCAGCGGCGAGCCCGGCGGGCCCTGAGCCCACGACGGCGATGCGCTTCGCCGCGGCGGCGGGGCGCTCGATAAGGTCGAGCTCGCGACCGGCGCGCGGGTTGACGAGGCAGGAGACCGCGCGCTCGCCAAAGATGTAGTCGAGGCAGGCCTGGTTGCACGCGATGCAGCTATTGATCTCGGCCGCGCGCCCGGCGGATGCCTTGGCGGCGAAGAAGGGATCGGCGAGGAGAGGGCGTGCGAGCGCGACGAGATCGGCATCGCCGGCGGCGAGAATGTCCTCGGCGACCTCGGGCGTGTTGATCCGGTTCGAGGCGACCACGGGGATCGGGACGGCGCGCTTCAGTGCGGCGACCGCGAACCGGAACGCCGCCCGCGGCACCATGTGCGCGATGGTCGGGATGCGCGCCTCGTGCCAGCCGATGCCGGTCGAGAGCACGTCGGACCCGGCCGCCGCGACCGCGCGGCCGAGGGCGATCGTCTCGGCGCCGTCGAGGCCGTCCTCGACAAGATCGAGCGCCGAGATGCGGAACACGATCAGGAAGTCGCGCCCCGTCCGCGCGCGAGTCCGGCGCACGATCTCGGTCGCGAAGCGGAACCGGTTGTCGAGCGAACCGCCCCAGTCGTCGTCGCGCTTGTTGGTCCGGCGCGCCGCGAACTGGGTGATGATGTAGCCCTCCGAGCCCATGATCTCGACGCCGTCATAGCCCGCCTCGCGGGCGAGCACGGCGGTGCGCGCAAAGTCGTCGATCGTGCGCTCGATCTCGGAGGCGGCGAGCGCGTGCGGGGTGCGCCGGTTGATCGGCGAGGCGATGACCGACGGCGCGACGAGGCTGTCGACCTTGGCGTAGCGCCCGGCGTGGAGGATCTGGAGGCAGATGCGCCCGCCGGCCTCGTGCACCGCGCGGGTGACGATCCGGTGGTGATCGAGCTGGTCGGCGGCGGCGAGGAACTTGGTCTCGGGGTCGATCACGCCTTGCGGGTTGGGCGAGACCCCGCCCGTGATCACGAGCGCCGCGCCGCCGCGGGCGCGCTCGGCATAGAACGCGGCCTCGCGCTCGGCGGCACGATCGAGGAGCTCGAAGCGCGCATGCATCGAGCCCATGACCACCCGGTTCGCGAGCGTCATGAAACCGAGATCGAGCGGGCGGAAGAGATGTGGGTAGGGGGACGGCATGCGGGTTCCCGGCGGCAGCGAGGGCGCCCTACAATCGGGGCAATCGCGGTCCGCGACAAGGCCCCGCGCGGGGCCCGGGCGCTATTCGTGCGGCACGGTGATGAAGTCGTCGATCCGCGCGCGGGGTGCAACCGTACCGGCGAGGAGGCCGGTATCGGCGAGGCTCTTCCGGATCGTTTCCATGATGTCGTCGACGAGGCTGCCGCGCTTCATCAGGAGAACGCCGCGGACGAGGGTGCGCGCCGCCCAGTTCTTGACGTACTGGTCGGTGAGCCGGCCGGTCACGAGCTCGACCCGCTTGGCGACCCGGCCGCGCAGCGATTCGAGATCGGCCTCGCCGAATGCCGGCCACGCCGGCGACGGGATCGGGGTCGCGGCGCCGTCGATCAGCGGCACGATCGGAAGGAACGTCACACCGTCCTCGGTGAACTGGTGATGGCTGCGCGCCGTCGCCGACCACTGGTCGAACAGCGGATTGCGGTCGGCGCCCGCGGCCGGCAGGCAGAAATGGCGCTGCAGGAAGCGCTGGCCGTTGCGGCGCCCGAGCTGGAAATCGTGCTCGCGGAACGCCTCGGTGAGGAACCCGCCGAAACCGCCGAGCGCGTTGCTGGCCATTGGGAAGGCGGACGGGCTTCCGTCGGCGAGCTTGCGTCGCGGCGCGATCATGAAGCAGCTGTAGACGTCCTCCTCGGCGGCGAGCACGAGCTCGTCGGGCTTGAACCGGGCCTGGTTCTTGAGCGCGCCGAACATGCCCTTGAACACGGCGAGGATGTCGTCCTTGGGCGCGTAGTCCTCGCTGAACGGGGCGACATTGGGAAACGGGTCGATCATCAGGATGGCGCGGGTCGCGGCGCGCCCGCTGCGTGGATTGCGCCCCGCGGGGCCGGCGAGGATGCGGCGGGCGAGTTCGAGCGGCTCGTTGTTCATCAGCCCGCCGTCGACGCAGAGATAGGCGTAGTCGGTCGTGGCCGGGCTGGCGGCGATCCGCGGCGGCCACGCCGGCGGCATGACGCGCTCCTCCGCGCAGCGGAGCGGCCCGCCGGCGGCCGGGTCGGGCGCGAACGGCACGTCCCAGGTGCGGAGGTCGTAATCCCCCGCCGGCCGATGCAGGAGCCGCGGCTTGAGCCCCATCGGAAACGCCCCGCTCGCGAGCGCGGCCTCGCGCAGGAGCGGCCAGTTCGGGTTCCTGTAGTCGAGCCAGTCGAGCGCGAACGCGCCGGGAACCGATCGGCCGTTTCCGCTCGCGGTGAACGCGACGTGATCGGCATGCGCGCTCATCTCGTATTCGAACGCCTGGCGTGCGCCGCTCCGGATCGCATAGGGCACGCCGCGCAGATTGGCGACGCTCAGGATCACGTGCAGCGGGTCGGCGATGTAGGCGCGTCCGCGACCGGTCGGCGCGATCTCGATCGCCTTCTGGGCGATCGCGTCGAGCTCGCTCGCATCGAGCGCCGAGCGGACCGGCGCCGAACTCTCCGCGAGGTCGCGCCCGCCGAGGAGCTCAGCTATGTCGATCCGGCGCACCCAGCTCTCGTAGAGCGTGTTGCCGATCGAGCCGGGCCGGCGCTCGGTGACGGGCGTGATGTCACCGCCGAAGGCCGCCGTCGCGATCGCCGTCGCGATCGCCGCCGTGATCGCGCCGGCCGAGGCGCCCGCCATCACCTTGATCGTGACATTGTGAGCGGGCACATCGGCGCGACCATCTTCCTTGGCGCGCTGCCACGAATCGAGCGCCTGGATCAGGAAATCCATAACGCCCGCGGTATAGGCGCCGGCCGAGATGGCGCCGGCCATCACGAGGCCGATGTCGAAATTCGGGCGGCCGTCGGGCATCGAGAACTCCTCGGACGCGCCGATGGCGCGCCGCGTCGCGGTTAACAACGGACTGTGAGGTCAGGCTAAGGGTTTGGCGCGAATGGCGGCCGGTGACAAAAAAGAGACGCCGCGTGCGTCTCAGAACCGACCGCCTCCGCCGAAGCGTTTGCGGAGCCGCCGCTCGCCCTCATCGCAGGGCGGGCCCGGCATCTCGGACGTATGGCGGAGGAGCGGCGCCTCGCGCGGGACGATGCCGGCGATCTCGAGGATCAGCTTGCGGCGGACCGCGGCGGCGAAGGCCTGGAAACCGTCGGCGACGATATAGAACGCGCCCGGGCCGCCGATCACGCAGTCGCGATAATAGAGATCGAGATTGGCCATCGGCGAACCGAACCGATCGGGCTTGTTGTTGACGATCGGCAGCCCGTTGATCGTGATCCCCTTCGTGGTTGCGATGTCGCGGGCGGGCACGACCAGCCGGCCATTGTTGTTGGGACCGTCGCCGGAGATGTCGATCACCCGTCTTGTGCCGCGAAAAGCGTTCCGCTCGAACATCGGGATCGCGTAGTCGATCGCCGAGCTGATCGAGGTATATCGACCGCGAGAGACGGGCGCGTTGGCGAGGAAGGTCGCAAAGGCGCGCCCCGAGGCTTCGTCCGAGACAAGCCGCCAGTCGCTCACCAGCGTGTTGAAGCCGTAGTCCGACCACTCGAAATAGGCGACGGCGATCTTCCGGTGCGCGCCGGCGCGGATCGCGGCGATGACCTCGCGGTCCATGAACGCCTGGACATAGCCGTCGCGCTGGAGGCGGCCTTCCTCGATGTCGACGCTGCCCGAGACATCGATGGCGAGTACGAGCTCGAGGTCGACCGGCTCGCCGATCTGGGCGCCGCCCGGACGGGCGAGCGCGACGAGCAGCAGGACCGCGAAAGAGAAGCAGCGCCAAGCCATGGTCGTTCGCTCCTTCTAACCTATGGAGCGTACCATGCCGGGCCGGGCGACCAAAACGATCGGGCCGTCCTTGCGCCGGTGCCTTTTCGTCGCCAGAGTCGGCCCCCAGAATCAAAGAAACGCCGATTGTGGAGGCCTAGTTATGATTACCGTCCGGTCCCTTCTCGCCCGCGCCGCCCTGGCCCTCGCGGCGATCGCCGGACCAGGCCCGGCCGCGGCCTAGCTCGACTTCCTGACCAACATCCTGATGCCGGAGTCCCAGGAGCGTCAGATCGCCGAGCGGGAGCACCCGAAGATCCTCGAGCAGTTCGGCGGCGAATACAACAACTCGCCCCTCGCCCAGTACGTCGGCAGCATCGTCAATTTCCTCGGCCGCACCTCGGATCGCCCCGCTCTCCAATACCGGGTGACCATCCTCAATTCGCCCGTGGTCAACGCCTTCGCGCTGCCGGCGGGTTATCTCTATCTGACCCGTGGCCTCCTCGCGCTCGCCGACAACGAGGCCGAGATCGCGGGCGTGCTCGGCCACGAGATCGGGCATGTCACCGCGCGCCACACCGCGCAGCGCTACAGCCGCGGCGTCCTCGCCCAGGGTGTCGTCGGCATCGTCGGCGTGCTCGCGGGCGACGGGCTGATGGGCGGGCTCGCCAAGCTCGCCGAGCCGGCCGCGATGATCGCGTTCCAGAGCTTCTCGCGCGAGCAGGAATTCGAGGCCGATCTCATCGGCGTGAAGACGATGTCGCGCGCGGGCTTCGATCCGACCGCGATGGCGAGCTTCCTCGAGAGCCTCGGCGCGCACACCGAGCTCGAGGCGCGGATGGCCGGCAAGCGCGCCGAGGACCGCAGCATCTTCGATCTGTTCGCGACCCATCCGCGCACCGCCGATCGCGTCAAGCGCGCGATCGAGGCCTCGCAGAGCTATCGCGTCGCCCAGCCCACGGTCGCGCGCGAGACCTATCTCCAGAAGATCAACGGCATGCTCTATGGCGATGATCCCGAGCAGGGCGTTATCCGCGGCCAGGCGTTCATCCATCCGAAGCTCGACGTCCGCTTCGAGGCGCCGGCCGGCTTCAAGATCGTCAACGGGGCGAGCCAGGTGAGCGCGCGCAATCAGCAGGGCGCGGTTCTCCGCTTCGACATGGGCCGTGCCGATGCACGCATGGCGATGGATCGCTATGTCGCCGACATTTGGGCGCAGGGCCGCCAGATCGCCGGCCTCCAGGCGATCACGGTCAATGGGTTCCCTGCCGCGACCGCCTCGACGACGATCGCCTCGGAGAACCGGCAGATCACGGTCTGGCTGATGGCGATTGACGGGCCGGGCGAGCTTCTCTACCGGTTCATGTTCATGGCGCCGGCCGAGATCGCGGCGCAGCAGATGCCGCAGTTCCATCACACGATGCAGAGCTTCCGGACGCTCACCAACGAGGAACGCCGCTTCGCCACGGGGGCGCTCAAGCTCAGCGTCGTTCAGGCGCGTTCCGGCGACACCACGCAGAGCCTCGCCGGCCGCATGGCGACGGCCGAGCAGTTCCGGCTCGACCAGTTCTCGATGCTCAACGGTTTCGCGCCGAACCGGCCGATCCGCGCCGGCTCTCTCTTCAAGCTCATCGTCAATTGATGCGCCGGCTCGATCGCAATCGTCTCGCGCTCGGGCTCTTCGGCGCCAATTGTTCCGGCGGGCTGGCGATAACAACCGCGCCGGAGCGTTGGGAGGCGAGCTGGGACAACAACCTCGCGCTCGCGCGCATGGCCGATGCGGCCGGTCTCGATTTCATGCTTCCGCTCGGCCGCTGGAAGGGCTATGGCGGCGTCACCGATCACAACGGCTCGAATTTCGAGACGCTGACCTGGGCGGCCGGGATCCTCGCCTCGACCCGCGACATCATGGCCTTCGGCACGCTGCACGTGCCGCTCTACAACCCGGTGGTCGCGGCGAAGCAGATGACCACCGTCGACCATGTCGGGCGCGGGCGCTTCGGCCTCAACATCGTGTGCGGCTGGAACCAGGACGAGTTCGACATGCTCGGCGTCGACCTCGACCAGCACGATCGACGCTACGACCAGGGCGAGGAATGGGTGACGATCCTCGTCCGTGCCTGGGAATCCGATGAACCGTTCGATTTCGCCGGCGAGTTCTATCGCATCCGGAAGACCGTCCTGAAGCCGCGCCCTTATGGCGCCTCGCGGCCGATGCTGGTCTCGGCCGCCTTCTCCGAGCGCGGCCGCACATTCGCGGCGCGGAACGCCGACATGCTGTTCACCGTCGCCTACGAGCCGGCGAAGCTGCCGGCCAATGTCCGGGCGTTGAAGGCCGCCGCGGCGGCGCACGGCCGCACCGTCGGCGTCTTCACCAACGTCTATGTCGTCTGCCGGCCGACCCGGCGCGAGGCCGAGGACTACCATCACTATTACGCCGTCGAGCACGCCGATCGCGACGCGGTCGAGGCGATGGTGGTCGGCCGCGGGCTCGACGGACCGGGCACGCCCGAAGAGGCGCGCCGCACGTTCCGGCTTCGTGCGGCGGGCGGCAATGGCGCGCTGCCGGTCATCGGCACGCCGGACGAGGTCGCCCGCCACATGATCGCGCTCCAGGAATCGGGCGTCGATGCGTTGGCGATGGGCTTCGCCAACTATCTCCAGCATTTCCCCTATTTCCGCGACGAGGTCCTGCCGCGGCTGGCGCGCGCCGGGCTGCGTACGGTCTGAGCGCAAATGAAAGGGGCGGGATCGCTCCCGCCCCGTCGGCGCCGAGAAGGCTCCGTTTATTCCGCGGCGGAGGCGAGATTGTCGAGCATCGCGCCGTCGCGCCCGAGCCGCGCGTCCTTCAACGCCTGCGCGATCTTCTCGATCTCGGCAGCGGGAAGTTTCGCGAGCGGCGGCCGCACCACCGCCTTGGGCAACCGGCCGAGAAGGACGAGGCCCTCCTTCATCCGGTTGTGCATGTCGGCGGAAGGATGGGAGTAGAAGCACTGCGCGGTCGGATAGATGCGCTCGTTGATCGCCTGCGCGCGGGCGAGGTCCTTCGCCTGGATCGCCTGCCACAGCGCGACCTGGAGGTCGGGGATGATGCTGCCCGATCCCGACAAGAGGCCCTTGCACCCCATCGTGAGGGAGGCCATCAGCCACGGGCTGTGCGTCGTGAGCACGTTGATCGGGCGCGACAGGTTCTGCAGGACGTGGATGTGGCGCTCGTGCTTCACCGCGTCGTAGCAGCCGTCCTTGATCGCTGTGAACGACGGAATCTCGTCGGCCATGCGGACGAGCGTGTCGAGCGGATAGGCATAGCCGTCGGCGTAGGGGTACTGGAACGCGATGAAGGGGAGATCCGTCGCGTCGGCGATCATGCGGAAATGGGCGAGGATCGATTCGGGTCTGCTCATCCCGCCGCCGCGGCCGATCGAATGCGGCGGGAACACGAGGAGTGCCGAGGCACCGCCTTTCTCGGCCATGCGCGCGATCTTCGCCGCCTCGATGCTGCCGTCGGCATAGACGCCGTTGATGACCGGCAGCGTGTCGCCGATCTCGTCCATGGTGAGCGCGAGGATGCGGGTCTGCTCCTCGAACGAGCAGGCGTGTATCTCGGACGCGTGGCCGTTGACCGTGATCGCCGAGAGCCCGTCCACCGCGGCGACGTCGCGGAGATGTTTTCGCGTCGAGGCCTCGTCAATCGAGAAGTCGTCATTGAAGGCGAGAAGCGTCGCCGGGATGACCCCTTGGGCGACGTAATTCCTGAACCGCGGCATCGGGCCTACTCCTCGGGTAAAGGCTGACCGGTCTGGGGCCGATCCTAGACGATCGGGCCGCTTCTTGCCACGGTCGGGCGGACGGAAGATGCGCCTAGCGGCCGGGAGCCGGCGCCGGCGCCGGGGCCGGTCCGGCCGCGGGAGAAATCGTGTCGATGAAGCCTTCCTGCTGGCGGCGCCACATGGCCGCGTAGGCGCCGTCCCGGAGGACGAGGTCCTGGTGGCGGCCGCGCTCGATCACGCGTCCATGGTCGAGCACGATGATCTCGTCGGCATCGACGATGGTCGATAGGCGGTGCGCGATCACCAGCGTCGAGCGGTCGGCGGACACGGCGCGGAGCGCGCGCTGGATCTCCTGCTCGGTCTTGGAATCGAGCGCGCTCGTCGCCTCGTCGAAGAGGAGGATGGAGGGTCGCTTCAGGATCGTGCGCGCGATCGCGACGCGCTGCTTCTCGCCGCCGGAGAGCTTGAGGCCGCGCTCGCCGACCATGGTCTGGTACTTGTCGGGGGTCGCCATGATGAAGTCGTGGATGGCGGCCATGCGCGCCGCGTCCTCGACCTCGGCGGGCGAGGCGTCGGGCCGGCCATAGGCGATGTTGTAGTAGACCGTGTCGTTGAACAGAACCGTGTCCTGCGGCACGACGCCGATCGCCGACCGGAGGCTCGCCTGAGTCACGGCGCGAATGTCCTGACCGTCGATCCGGATCGCGCCCTCGGTCACGTCATAGAACCGGAACAGGAGCCGCCCGATCGTCGACTTGCCGGCGCCGCTCGCGCCGACGATCGCGACCGTCCGTCCGGGCGGCACAATGAAGCTCACGCCGTCGAGGATCGGCCGGCGCGGATCGTAGCCGAAGGACACCGATTCGAACGCGATCTCGCCCACGCCGACACGGAGCGGCGGCGCGCCCGGCGTGTCCTTGATCTCGGCGTTGATGTCGAGGAGCTGGAACATCGCCTCCATGTCGACGAGCGACTGTTTGATCTCGCGGTAAACGAACCCGAGGAAGTTGAGCGGCAGATAGAGCTGGATCATGTAGGTGTTGACCAGGACGAAATCGCCGATCGTGAGCGTTCCGGCGACGACGCCCCGACCGGCCATCAGCATCACGATCGTGAGGCCGATCCCGATGATCGTCGATTGTCCGATGTTGAGGAGGGAGAGCGTCGTCTTGCTGCGGACGGCCGCGGTCTCGTAGCGCGCGAGCGCCTGGTCGAAGCGGCGCGCCTCGTGCGTCTCGTTGCCGAAATACTTCACCGTCTCGTAGTTGAGGAGGCTGTCGATCGCACGCGTGTTCGCCTGGTTGTCGGTCTCGTTCATTTGGCGGCGATATTTCGACCGCCATTCCGTGATGGCGAGCGTGAAGGCGATATAGGCGACGATGGTGACGAAGGTGACGAGCGCAAACCAGATGTCGAGGAGCGCCCACAGGATCCCGCACACAAGGAGTATTTCGAAGATCGTCGGCAGGATGTTGAACAGCATGAAGGTGAGGAGGAAATCGATTCCCTTCGTGCCGCGCTCGATCGAGCGCGAGAGCCCGCCGGTCTGCCGCTCGAGATGGAAGCGGAGCGCGAGCGCGTGGAGATGGCGGAACGTGTCGAGGGCGACCGCGCGGATGGCGCGCTGGCCGACCTTAACGAAGACCGCATCGCGGAGCTCGGCGAAGACGATCGCCGTCACCCGCGCAGCGCCATAGGCGAGGATCAGGAGGAGCGGGAGGACGACAGCGACCGGCGCCTCGGCGTTGAGCCGGTCGACGATCTCCTTATAGAGGATCGTCACATAGACGTTGGCGAGCTTGGCGCAGGCGAGGAGCGCGAGGGCGCCCGCGACGCGGAGCCTGAACTCGATCGCCTGCCGCGGCCACAGATAGGGCAGGAGGGTACGAAGCGCCCCCCATTCGAAACCCGGCTCCTGCTTGCGTCCGGCGAGCGTGCGTTTCGGTTCGCTCATGGCTTGTGGTCGGTCGTGCTCATCAAAAAGGAGAGGGGGGAGGAGCGGGGGGAGGCGTGGCCGGTAAGGAAATGATGGTCAGGATATAGGTGCCGCTGGCAACGGTCGCAATCGCCGGGTCCGGCGCCGCTGTCGAGGGTGGACGATGTTCGAGCTTGCGAAGTGGTTCTGGTGGCTGTTCGAGCCCGCCAACTTCCTCTTGTCCGCCCTGGTCGTGGCGGTCGTCCTCCTGTGGACCGGTGCCGCGCGGGTTGGGCGGCTGGTGGTGAGCCTCGTGGCGGCGGCCCTTCTGGTGATCGGCGTCGCGCCGGTCGGGAGCCTCCTCGTCGTCCCGCTCGAGAACCGCTTTCCGGCCCCCGTTCTCCCCGAGACCGTCGCCGGGATCGTCGTTCTCGGCGGCTCGGTCCGCCCGGTGATCACCGAGGCGCGCGACCAGGTCACGCTCAAGGACAACGCGGAACGGCTGACCGAGTTCATGCGCCTGGCGCGCCGTTATCCGGACGCGCGCCTCGTCTTCACGGGTGGATCGGCGTCGCTGATCCGCCCCGATCTCAAGGAGGCCGCCGATACGCGCCGGTTCTTCGCCGAGATGGGCATGGACCTCGCCCGCATCGCGTTCGAGAGCGAGAGCCGCAACACCTACGAGAATGCGATCTACACCCATGCTCTGGTGAAGCCGGCGGCGGGCGAGACGTGGATCCTGTTGACCTCGGCGACCCACATGCCGCGGGCGATCGGCGTGTTCCGCAAGATCGGTTGGCCGGTCGTGCCCTTTCCGGTCGACTACTGGACCACCGGGGAAGGCGGTCTCGGGCTCACCTACAATCTCCTGCCCGGTCTCGGCGCGCTCGAGCATGGCGGGCGCGAATGGGTCGGGCTCATCGCCTATCGCCTGTTCGGCTGGACCGACCGCCTGTTTCCGGGGCCCTAGCCCTCGCCACGCGGTATTTGCCCCGATTCAGCCACTATGGCAGAAGAGACTCCTCAGCCATCAGCCGAGGGAGTCGCGATGAACAGTCGCGTCGTTCTGGCCGCGGCGGCGCTCGTTGCCGCGGTCTCGTCCGGGACTCCGGTAACGGCCCAGTCGCCGGATTTTCTGCGCTGGCTCGACGGTGTGCGCCAGGAGGCGGCGCAGAAGGGGATCAGCCAGGCGACGATCCGCGACGCGCTGTCCGGCGTGCAGCCGATCGCGCGCGTGCTCGAGCTCGACCGGCGCCAGCCGGAAACGACGCTCACCTTCCAGGAATATATCGACCGGGTCGTCAACGACGCCCGCGTGGCGCGCGGCCGGCAGATGCTCGACAAGCACCGCGAGATCCTTCAGGCGGTGTCGCAGCGTTATGGCGTGCAGGCGCGCTTCATCGTCGCGCTGTGGGCGATCGAGAGCGATTTCGGCCGTATCACCGGGAACTTCCAGGTCGTCGATGCGCTGACGACGCTCGCCTATGACGGCCGCCGTTCGGCCTATTTCCGCGGCGAGCTGTTCAATGCGCTCCGCATTCTCGACCAAGGCCACATCGCCGCGCGCGCCATGCGCGGCTCGTGGGCCGGCGCGATGGGACAGAGCCAGTTCATGCCGTCGTCGTTTCTGAGCTATGCCCAGGACTTCGACGGCGATGGGCGGCGCGACATCTGGGGCACGCTCGCGGACGTGTTCGCATCGGCGGCCAATTATCTCCGCCAGAACGGCTGGCGCGGCGACGAGACCTGGGGCCGCTGGGTCCTCCTGCCGCCCGGGTTCGACCGCCGTCAGGCCGGGCTCGACACGCGGCGCTCGCTCGCCGAGTGGCAGGCGGTCGGCGTGCGGCGGACCGACGGTGAGCCCTTGCCGGGGCGCGATCTCAGGGCCTCGGTCATCCTGCCGGGCGGCGCCGATGGCCCGGCGAGCCTCGTGTACGAAAATTACCGCACGATCATGAAGTGGAACCGCTCGCACTACTTCGCCCACGCGGTCGGTATTCTTGCCGACCAGATCGGCGGTAGCTAACCTGAGGCGGGGTGCCATGGTTGGTGCAGGGCGAGACGGACGCATCAGCGGATCGCGCGCGCGCTGGTGCGCGTGGTCGGCCGCCGCGCTCGCGCTCATCGTCGGTGGCTGTGCCGACACGCGCGGAACGCCCGGCGGACCCGGCGCCGCGGTCGATGCCGGCCAGTCGCGCGGCCACTACAAGATCGGCAAGCCCTATACGATCAAGGGCCGTACCTATTACCCGGCGGTCGATTACGACTACGCCGAGACCGGCCTCGCCTCCTGGTACGGGCCGGGCTTCCACGGCCGGCCGACCGCCAACGGCGAGATCTTCGACCAGAACGAGGTCACCGCGGCGCACAAGACCCTGCCGCTCCCCTCGGTCGTCCGCGTCGTCAATCTCGACAACGGCCGGTCGTTGATCATGCGGGTCAACGACCGCGGGCCGTTCGTCGACGGCCGTATCATCGACGTGTCGCGCCGCTCGGCCCAGCTCCTCGGCTTCGAGCAGAAGGGGATCGCACCCGTCCGGGTCGAGATCCTCGAGGAGGAGAGCCGCGAGGAGATGCGGATCGCGCAAGGCACGGCACCGCGACGCGATCGCGCGCCGGCGACCATGGTCGCATCCGCGCCGCCGGTCGAACGTCCGGTCCAACCCGCGAGCCCGCCGCCCGCGGCATTATCGGCGCCGGCGGCATTGTCGGCGCCGGTGTCGGCGGTGCCGGTGACCGTGGCGACGCTCGAGCCGTTGCCGCCG
>VGEU01000071.1 GCA_016869145.1 Alphaproteobacteria bacterium
GCGGCGTTCCCGGGCGCCACCGTCGAGGCGGTGCGCCCGCGCGCGCGCGCCGCCGGCGAAGCCGCGGCCGAGGCCGATGAAACCGACGTCGCACCTGCCGACGACGACCACAACGATGGAGACGACGCCCCATGAAGAATCTCGGCCAGCTTATGAAGCAGGCGCAGCAGATGCAGGCCAAGATGGAGGAGATGCAGGCCAAGCTCGCCGCCATCGAGATGACCGGCAGCGCCGGCGGCGGCATGGTCTCGGTCACCGTCAACGGCAAGGGCGAGGTGCGCCGGGTCAAGATCGATCCGGCGATCGTCGACAGGAACGACGTCGAGATGCTGGAGGATCTTCTCCTCGCCGCGTTCAACGACGCCAAGGCGAAGGCCGAGGCGCATGTCGCGACGGAGATGGGCAAGCTCACCGGCGGCCTCAACCTGCCGCCCGGCGTGAAGCTCCCGTTCTAGAGGCGGCATGGCCGTCTCCGATCTCGATCGCCTGATCCTTCTGCTCGCCAAGCTGCCCGGCCTCGGGCCGCGCTCGGCGCGCCGCGCCGCGCTCCAGCTCATCAAGCGGCGCGAGGCGCTCCTCGAGCCGCTCGCGGCCGCGCTCGCGGCGGCGGCGCAGAACGTCCGCGTGTGCTCGATCTGCGGCAATCTCGACACCATCGACCCGTGCGGGATCTGCGCCGATCCGCGCCGCGACCGCGCGCTCCTGTGCGTCGTCGAGGACGTCGCCGATGTCTGGGCGCTCGAGCGCTCGGGCGCCTATCGCGGCCTCTATCACGTCCTCGGCGGCACGCTGTCGGCGCTCGACGGACGCGGGCCGGAGGAGCTCCGCATCGCCCCGCTGATCGCCCGCGCCGGCGCCGGCGGCATCGCCGAGGTGATCCTCGCCACCTCGGCGACCGTCGAGGGCCAGACGACGGCGCACTACATCGCCGATCGCCTCGCCGGCCTCGCCCCCTCGGTGACGCGGCTCGCGCACGGCGTGCCGGTCGGCGGCGAGCTCGACTATCTCGACGACGGCACGCTCTCGACCGCGCTCAAGGCCCGCCGCGCGGTCAGGTGAGGGGGCCGACCAGGCCGACGACCGCGCCCATCATCAGCGTCGCGAACAGCCCGGCGATGAGCGACTTGGTGCCGAGCGCGACGATCTCCGCCCGCCGCTCCGGCGCCATCGCGCCCATGCCGCCGATCATGATCCCGAGGCTGCCGAAATTGGCGAAGCCGCAGAGCGCGTAGGTCATGATCAGCCGGCTCCGGTCGGTGAGCGCCGCGGCCGGCAGCGCCTTCATGTCGAGATAAGCGAGAAGCTCGTTGAGGACGAGCTTCGTTCCGAGGAGCGATCCCGCCGTCGCCGCCTCCGACCACGGGATGCCGATCGCCCAGGCGAAGGGAGCGAGCACGATGCCAAACAGCCCCTGCAGCGTGATCGGCCTTTCGCCGGCCGGGATCAGCGCGAGGACGGCGTTGACGAGATCGACCGCGGCGACGAGGACGAGCAGCATCGCGACGATGGCGAGGAGAAGCTTGAGCCCGTCGAGCGACCCCGCGGTCAGCGCATCCATCGTGCTCGCATGGTGCGAGCCGGCCGCCGGCGCGATCCGGTCTGCCTCCTCGTCGCGACGGCCCGGCACCATGACGAGCGCGATCGCCACCGCGGCCGGTGCGCTCATCACGCTGGCGACGAGGAGATGGCCGAGCGGATCGGCGACGACGCCGTCGAGGACGCTCGCATAGAGCACCATCACGGTGCCGGCGATCGAGGCCATGCCGCCGACCATCACGATAAAGAGCCCGCGCCGGCTCATCGTCCGGAGATAAGGCCGGATCAGGAGCGGCGCCTCGACCATGCCGACGAAGATGTTGGCGGCGGTCGCGAAGCCGACCGAGCCGCCGATCCGCATCGTGCGTTCGAGCGCCCAGGCGAAGGCGCGAACGACGATCGGCAGTATGCGCCAGTGGTGCAGCACCGCGCTCAGCGCGCTCACGACGAGGACGAGCGGCAGCGCCTGGAAGGCGAGGATGAAGCGCGCGCCCGCATTGGTCTCGGCATAAGGCGGCGGACCGCCGCCGAGATGGCCGAACACGAAGGCCGTGCCTGCCGCGGTCGCCCGTTGCAGCGCCGCGACCGCGTCGTTGAGGACGACGAAGACCTCGCGCACGCCCGGAAGCCGCAGGAAGACCACCGCGATCGCGATCTGGAGCCCGATCCCGATCGCAACCGTCGTCCACGGCACCGCGCGGCGGTTCTCGCTCATCGCCCAGGCGAAGAGAAGGATCAGCGCGATGCCGATGACGCCTTGGAGGCCGCTCACGATCGCGCCGCCGCGCCCTCGAGGCGCGCGAGCCCGTCTTCGAGAAAGCGCGACAGCCTGTTCTGCCCGGCGAGGAGGAGGAGATCGCCGTCGGGCGAGACGCGCTGCGCCTCGGCGAGGAGCGCGTCCCAGTCGGCCGCGGTCTCGCCCCGGTCGGCGCGCCCGAGCCACATCAGCGCGACCAGAACGCAGCACTCGTCGGGCGTGAACCGCTCGACCTCGACGAGGAGGGCGCGCCGGGTCGGGCTCTCGTAGTACATCGCGAGCGCGGCGAGCCAGCGGCCGGCATCATCGCGGTCGGTCGTCGCATCGGTCGTCGCGGCGATCGCCTCGGTCATCGCCTCGACCCGGCGCGCCGCCTCGATCAGGCGGCGGACGCGCGCGCGGGCGATGCCGAGGGCCGCGGTCACGAACGGTCGGCGAGCGCGCGCGGCGCTGCCGGCTCGCCGGTCACGTCCTCGGCCTCGGCCTCGATCGTGGTCCCGACCTCGACGATCTGGTGCGCGGCGATCTGGGTGGGGAGCGCCTTGGCGGGCCGCACGCCGAGGGCCTCGAGCTTGCGCGTGCGCGGCAGGAGGCGGCGGTTGACCGAGCCGGCGAAGGCGACGAAACCCTCCGCCGTCAGGCGGAGATTGCGGCCGAGCTTCTCGGCGTGGCCGAGGACGAGCCCGATCTGGTCGAGGAGCGCGCGCGTCTCGGCGACGATGCGCTCCTGGTTCTCGAGCTGGCGGCCATAGTCGATGTCGATGCGGGCGAAACCGACGAGGCCGGCGAGGCCGGCCGGGCCGATCGGGATGATCGCGGCCGCGGCCGCCTTGCGGTCGAACTCGGGATCGACGGCGCGGAGGGTCTCGAGCGCGCCTTCGTTGGGGACATACATGACCGAGAGGATGCGCCGGATCTCGGCGCTGCGCCCGGCCTCGCGGTAGCTCGCGACGATCGCCGCGCGATAGTCCTTGGCGGCGAGCGCGCGGAGATGGCCGTTCATGGTCGCTGCGAAGGCGGCGCGGAGCTCGGCGGCCTTCTCCTCGTCGTCGTCGGCGGCGGCGAGCTCGAGCACGAACTTCGACGCCTTGCTGTCGATGACGAGGACCGAGTCCGACGGCAGGAACACGACCGCGTCGGGGCGGAGCCGCCGCCCGTCGACCTCGTTCTGCACCGTGTACTGCATCACGAAGTCGCGGCCGGCGGCGAGGCCGAACGACTTCAGCGTGTTCTCGAGCCCGATCTCGGCGAAATAGCCGGCGCCGCCCGGGTTCGACAGCGCGTTCCACACCGTGTCGACGGTCTGCTGGTTGGCGCTGACGACGTCGTGAAGCGAGGCGACCTTCTGGGTCACCGACTCGAAGCGCTGGGCGAGCGCCTCGGTCGTCTCCTTGACGCGCTCCTCGGCCTCCTTCTTCGCCGCCTCGTTCTCGCGCTTGTGGTCGGCGAGGAGCTTGTTCGAGAGCTCGGTCGCGGCCGCGAGCGTCGCCGCCTTGGCGCCGTCGAGCGCCTGGAGCCGCACGGTCTCCCAGTCGGCGAGGCGCTTTTCCATCGCCTGGCGCTGCTCCTCGGCGCGCGCGCGCTCCGTATCGGCCTGGTTGGCGCGCAGCTGAGCCCGCTCGCGCTGGTCGATCGCCTCGGCGAGCTGGTGCCCGGCCCGGTCGGCGCCCTCGCGCGTCGCCGCCTCGCGCGTCTCGGCCGCCGCCTTGTCGGCGAGGGCGCCCGTCATCCGCTCGCGCCCCTCGGCCGCGAGGCGCTCGACCTCGCCGAGCCGGAGCCGCAGATCCGCCGCCTCGGCGGCGCGGGCGCAAAGCCGGGTATAGAGGACCGCGACCGCGATCACCGCGAGGGCGAGCGCGGCGGCGAGGAGAAGCGGGACGGGATCGTCCATCGCGGAAATCCGCCGGTTGCGCCCCAAACCTAGCACAGCCCGGCGGAATCGGGCCGGCCGCGCGGCGGGCGACCCTTGACGGGGACGGACGAGGGCAATACGTACTCGCCCTGGACATGGCCAAGCTCTCGATCATCGTCGCGCCCGACCGGCGCCTCAAGCTCAAGTCCGCGCCCGTCGAGCGCGTGGACGCGGCAGTGCGCCGCCTGATGGACGATATGCTGGAGACGATGTACGCCGCGCCCGGGATCGGGCTCGCCGCGCCGCAGGTCGGCGTCACCCGGCGCATCATCGTCGTCGACATCGCGCGCAAGGGCGAGGCGCCGGCGCCGCTCCGGATGGCCAACCCGATGCGGCTGTGGACCTCGGACTCGTCCGTGGTCTACGACGAGGGCTGCCTGTCGCTGCCCGAGCAGTATTCGGAGGTGCGCCGGCCCGACCGGGTGCGCGTGCGCTACCTCGACCACGACAACGCGACGCGCGAGATCGAGGCCGAGGGCCTGCTCGCGACCTGCATCCAGCACGAGATGGACCATCTCGACGGCGTGCTGTTCGTCGACCACATCTCGGCGCTGAAGCGCGGGATCATCCTGCGCAAGCTCGGCAAGGCGAAACGGACCGACGCGCTCGCCGGCGCGTGAGGCGATGGCGCGGCTCCGCCTCGTCTTCATGGGGACGCCCGAGTTCGCGGTGCCGGCGCTCGCGGCGCTGGTCGCCGCCGGCCAGGACATCGCCTCCGTCTACGCCCAGCCGCCGCGGCCCGCCGGGCGCGGGATGGAGCCGCACATCAGCCCCGTCCACGCCTTCGCAGCCGCCCGCGCGATCCCGGTCCGGACACCGCAGACGCTCCGCGATCCGGCCGAGATCGAGGCCCTCGCCGCGCTCGGCCCCGACGCCGCCGTCGTCGCGGCCTATGGGCTGATCCTGCCGCCCGGCATCCTCACCGCGCCGCGGCTCGGCTGCATCAACATCCACGCCTCGCTCTTGCCGCGCTGGCGGGGCGCGGCGCCGATCCAGCGCGCGATCGAGGCCGGCGACGCCGAGACCGGCATCACCATCATGCAGATGGACGAAGGGCTCGATACCGGCGGCATCCTCCTCGCCGAGCGCGTCGCGATCGGGCCGGCGACGACCGGCGCGCTCCTCCATGACACGCTCGCCCGGCTCGGCGCCGGGCTCGTGGTCACCGCCCTCGCCCGGCTCGCCGCCGGCACGCTCCGCGCGGCACCGCAGGCGAACGCGGGCGTCACCTACGCGAAGAAGCTCGACCGGGCCGAGGCCCGCCTCGACTGGACGGCGCCCGCCGCCCGTCTCGAGCGCCGCGTGCGCGCCTTCGACCCGTGGCCGGGCACCTGGTTCGAGCACGCGGGCGAGCGCGTCCGCGTCCTCGCCGCCGCGGTCGCGCCCGCTGGTGCGCCCGCCGGCGTACCCACTGGCGCGGTGCCGGGCACCGTCCTCGACGATGAGGCGACCGTCGCGTGCGGCGCGGGCGCGCTCCGCCTTCTCCGCCTGCAACGCGCCGGCAAGGCGGCACTCGCGGCGGACGATTTCCTCCGCGGCTTCGCGCTCGCGCGCGGCACCGTGCTCGCATCCTGAATCGGATGCCGCGCTATCGTCTCCTCGTCGAATATGACGGCGGCGGCTTCGTCGGCTGGCAGCGCCAGGACAACGGCCCCTCGGTCCAGGCGGCCCTCGAGCGCGCGATCGCGCTCTATTGCGGCGAGACCGCGACGCTGTTCGCGGCCGGCCGGACCGATGCCGGCGTGCACGCGACCGGCCAGGTCGCCCATGTCGATCTCGCCCGCGTCGCACCCGTCGCGACGGTCCGGAACGCGATCAACGCCCATCTCCGCCCGCTGCCGGTCGCCGTTCTCGCGGTCGCTGTCGCGCCGCCCGACTTCCACGCCCGCTTCTCGGCGATCCGCCGCAGCTATCTCTATCGCATCGTCAACCGCGCCGCGCCGCTCGCGCTCGAGCGCGGCCGTGCCTGGCAGGTCCAGAAGCGCCTCGATGCGGCGGCGATGGCGGCGGCTGCGCGCCGCCTCGTCGGCCGGCACGACTTCACGAGCTTCCGCGCCGCCGAGTGCCAGGCGCGCTCGCCGGTCAAGACGCTCGACCGGCTCGACGTGACGGCGGCCGGCGACGAGATCCGGATCGCGGCCGAGGCGCGCTCGTTCCTGCATCACCAGGTCCGCAACATGGTCGGCACGCTGAAGCGCGTCGGCGAGGGGAAGTGGACCGCCGACGACGTCGCCGCCATTCTCGCCGCGCGCGACCGCGCTCAGGGCGGCCAGACCGCGCCGGCCGAGGGGCTCTATCTCACCGCGGTCGGCTATCCGGGCTCAGCGGATCATCGGCAGGCCGAGGAAGTGGATCAGGAGGCTGAGGAAGAAATCGATCGCGACGATGGCGGCGGCGACCCCGCCTGAGACCGTGAGCCCCTCGCGCGCGACATACCATTGATAGGCGAGGATCGCGAGATAGACCCCGAGCATCAGCATCGCGGCGAGCTGGCGCGGGAAGACGCCGAGCGACAGGACGATGCTCAGCGTGGCGAGCGCGGCGAGCTGGATGACGACCGACCAGTTATAGGCGGCGAGATAGCGATAGACGCGGTCGAGCTTCCCGATCGCGTTGGCGAGGTGGAGGATGAGGAGCGGGAAGGCGGTCCAGCCGATGACATAGGCGGTCGCCTCGACCAGCACGATCTTGAACGTCCCGGCCTGCGCGCGCGCGACCGCGACATTGGCGAGGAGCGTCACGACATAGGCCGGCAACGCCACCGCCGCGGCCCAGAACGAGCGGAGCGCGGCCTCCTTCGTGTTGGCGAACACGGAGAAGCCGGCCGCATCCTGTCGGGCGAGGCGCCAGGCTCCGTAGAGGCCCCGGACGACCTCCGCCGCGCCGATCATTTCGGGAAGAATCCGTCGAGAACGGTCTCGTAGATGTCGGCGAGCGCCGCGATGTCGGCGAGCGCCACCCGCTCGTCGACCTTGTGCATGGTCTCCCCGCTCAGCCCGAACTCGGCGACGGCGCAATGGTCCTTGATGAAGCGCGCATCCGAGGTGCCGCCGGTGGTCGAGAGCTCGGGTGTGCGGCCGGTGACGCGCCGGATCGCATCGACGAGAAGCGTGCTGAGCGGCCCCGGCGGGGTGAGGAAGGATTCGCCGGTGATCGAGATCGCGAGCGCGTAGTTGGGATCGACCGCATCGAGCCGGTCGCGGAGCCATCGCTCGAGGCTCCGGCCCGAATGGAGGTCGTTGAAGCGGATGTTGAACACCGCCCGGGCGCGCGCCGGGATCACGTTCGCCGCCGTGTTGCCGACGTCGATCGTGGTGAGCTGCAGATTCGACGGCTGGAAATGCGCGGTGCCCTGGTCGAGGGGCGTGTCGGCGAGCGCGGTCAGCATGCGGACGAGGCGCGGCAGCGGATTGTCGGCGAGGTGCGGATAGGCAGTGTGGCCCTGCACGCCCTGCACCGAGATGGTGCCGACGAGGCTGCCGCGCCGGCCGATCTTCACCATGTCGCCGAGCGTTCTCGGGTTGGTCGGCTCGCCGACCACGCAGGCGTCGATCGTCTCGCCGCGGTCCTTCAGCCAGGCGAGCATCTTGACCGTGCCGTTGATCGCCGGTCCCTCCTCATCGCCGGTGACGAGGAGGCTGATCGAGCCCGCGAAGTCGCGCCCGCGTCGGGCGAGGAAGCGCTCGGCGGCGGCGGCGAAGGCGGCGATCGCGCTCTTCATGTCGACCGCGCCGCGACCGTAGAGGCGGCCGTCGATGATCTCGGCGCCGAACGGATCGACCGACCACGCCGCTCGGTCGCCGACCGGGACGACGTCGGTGTGGCCGGCGAAGCAGAAATGCGGGCCGCCGGTGCCGATCCGGGCATAGAGATTGTCGATGGTCGGCGTGCCGTCGGCCGCGAACGGCAGCCGGTGGCAGCGCATGCCGATCCGCTCGAGCGCCGCGGCGAGCACGTCGAGCGCGCCGGCATCCGCCGGCGTCACGCTCGGGCAGCGGATGAGCTCCTGCGCGAGCCGGACGGGATCGAGGCGCGCGCTCAATCGCGCAACAATTCGTTGATCGAGGTCTTCGAGCGCGTCTGCGCGTCGACCCGCTTGACGATGACGGCGCAGTAGAGGCTGGGCCCCGGGCTGCCGTCGGGGAGCGGCCGGCCGGGGAGCGCGCCCGGCACGACGACCGAATAGGCCGGCACGCGCCCGACATGGATCTGGCCGGTGGCGCGGTCGACGATCCGGGTGGAGGCGCCGAGGAACACGCCCATGGCGAGGACCGAGCCGGTCTCGACGATCACGCCCTCGGCGACCTCGGAGCGCGCGCCGACGAAGCAATTGTCCTCGATGATCACGGGGTCGGCCTGCAACGGCTCGAGCACGCCGCCGATCCCGGCGCCGCCCGAGATGTGGCAGTTCCGCCCGATCTGGGCGCAGCTTCCGACCGTCGCCCAGGTGTCGACCATGGTTCCCGCATCGACATAGGCGCCGACATTCACGAAGCTCGGCATCAGGACGACGTTGGGCGCGATGAACGCCGAGCGGCGGACGATGCAGTTGGGCACCGCGCGGAAGCCCGCCTTGCGGAAGCGCTCGGCGTCCCAGCCGGCGAATTTGGGCGCCACCTTGTCGAACCAGGGCGTGTCGCCGCGCGCCGGATCGCGCGGGCCGCCCGGCATCGGCGCCATGTCGTAGAGGCGGAACGAGAGGAGCACCGCCTTCTTCAGCCACTGGTTGACGCGCCAGCGACCGTCCGCCTTCTCGGCGACCCGGAGCGTCCCCGCATCGAGCGCATCGAGCGCCGTCTCGATCGCCTCGCGCACGTCGCCCTTGGTCGCCGGCGACACGCCGTCGCGCGCCTCCCAGGCGGCATCGATCGTCTTCTGGAGCAAAGCGGGGTTCATGGCAGGGCGTCTCGGTCGGCGGTGGATGGGCCAGACAATAAACCCGGCCCGTCGCGAGTCAACCGCCGGCCGCGGCGGCGATCACGCCCTCGATCCAGCCGGCGAGATTGTCGACGACGTGGTGCACATGATCGCCGAGGACCGCTTCGCGCGCCCAGGCGGCATCGGTCCGGACCCAGACCGTCGTCATCCCGAGCGCCGCCGCCGGCGCGAGATTGTGGACGATGTCGTCGACCATCGCCGCCGTCCCGGGATCGAAGTCGAAGCGCGTGCACATGTCGCGATAGGCCGCGATGGCGGGCTTGGGCAGATAGTTCGCCGCGATGATGTCGTGCACGACCTCGAAATGGTCGGTCATGCCGATGTGGTCGAGCACCCGCTCGGCGTGCTCGGCGTGCGAGTTGGTGTAGATGATCTTCCGCCCCGGCAGCCGGCCGATCGCGTGCGCGAGCGCCTCGTCGATCTCGACGTCGGAGATGTCGGGAAGGCCGGTCTTGGCGAGGAACTCTGCCGGGTCGAGGCCATGGCGGACCATCAGGCCGCGGAGCGTCAGCCCGTATTGGCGGAAATACTCCTTCTGCACCCGGCGCGCCTCGGCCGCATCGACCCGGAGATAGTCCATGAGGAATCGCCCGATCTTGCCGTCGATCTCGGCGTGCATGCGGGGGTTCACGCGGTAGAGCGTGTTGTCGAGGTCGAAGACCCAGGTCTCGATCCGACGCGGATCGGTCATCGGGCGGCGGGGCGTTAAGTCCATGCGGCAGTATGTGCGCCGCGCCGGCCGCGCCGGCAAGGCCGAACTCGGGTGCAAAGGGATCCTTAAGCGGAACCGCCTAGCCTCGCCGGGTCGCGCCTTCGGGGCGCCGACGACGCGCCTCCGGGGCGCCTACGATACGCGTTGCTTTGCGAACGGGGCCGACAGATGGACAGCGTTAACCAGTCGCAAGGCGCCGCCGACGTCCTGCTCGAGACCGATTCCGATCTTCGCATCCATTTCGCCGCCGGCGCCACCGGCGCGCTCGCCAACGCGCGGCCCGAGGCGCTGATCGGGAGCGATTTCGGCGAGCTCGTCGTGCCCGAGCACCGCCCGCTCCTGGTCGAGCTCGCGCGCGGCATGAAGGCAGGCACCCGGCTCGAGCCGGCGACGATCCGCCTCCGCGGCATCGATGCGCCGACCCCGCCGCTCCTCCTCACCGGCTATCATTTGCCCGATCTCGGCGGCCATTACTTCTTTGCGCTCCGGCTCCGCGGCGCGGCGGTCGTCGAGGAGACCGCGACCGTCCTCGCGCGCGACCCCGAGACCGGGCTCTACGAGCGCGATTCGTTCGCGACCGTCGCGGCGCAGCGGAGCCGCGATGCCACCAAGCGCGGCGAGAAGCTCAAGTTCACCATGGTCCGCATCGACGAGCTCGACGCGCTCCGCACCCGGCTCGACCACGAGGCCGAGGAGAACCTCCTCGAGATGCTCGGCGCCTGCCTCCGCGCGTCGGCGATCGAGGGCGACAGCGCGTGCCGCTTCGATTCGACGAGCTACGGCCTCCTCCATCGCGGCGATCTCGACACCGCCGGCCTCGCGCGACGGTTCGAGGCGCATGCCCGCGTCGCCGATCCGCGCGGCCAGGGTGTCCGCGTCGCGACCAGCACCGTGCCGGCGCGGCCGGCCGATCTCACCAACCCGGATTCGCTCTCGGCCCTGATGTTCGCGCTCCGCCCGACGGTCGAGACCGAGGGCCGGGCGATCCTCGGCACCAAGGGCGCGCTCGATGCGCTGATCGCCGAGACCGCGGGCCGCATGGCGAACTTCCGCCGCATCGCCGCCGGCAGCGACTTCGAGGTCGCCTTCCAGCCGATCGTCGAGATCGGCAGCCGCAAGATCCATCACTTCGAGGCGCTGGCGCGCTTCGGCGGCAATGTCGAGCAGTCGCCCTACGAGCTGATCACGCTCGCCGAGAATACCGGCATCATCAGCGATTTCGATCTCGCGATGTGCCGCAAGGTGCTGCACTGGCTCGAGGCGGCCTATGACATCGGCCGTCGGGTGCGGGCGGCGGTGTATCTCTCCGGCCATACGATCGCCATTGCGACGGTGCTCGATTCGCTCCTGTCGCTTCTCGACAAGCACCCGCGCGTGCGCGCGCAGCTCCTGTTCGAGATCACCGAATCGGCGCGCATCCGCGACATCGAGGGCACCAATGACGCGATCCAGCGGCTCCGCCGCAACGGCCACCGCGTCTGCCTCGACGATTTCGGCTCGGGCGCTGCCGCGCTCCGCTATCTCCAGGCCTTCGACGTCGACATCGTCAAGATCGATGGCCACTACATCCGGAGCGCCGCGACGCCGGGCAAGAACCGCGCCTTCCTGAGAGCGGTCGCGACGCTGTGCGCCGATCTCGGCATCCAGACCATCGCCGAGATGGTCGAGACCGAAGACAGCCTCGGCATCGTCCACAGCTGCGGCATCGCGCTCGCCGAGGGCGAGCCCGTCGAGCCGACGCCCGTGGTCGCGGCGCAGCCGGCGGCGCGGACCCAGCGTCGCGGTATGCAGCGCGGCTAGTCGCGTATTAACCCTTGGTTACTAACGTGGCGATCGTGCATTCGACGAAAGCTCGACCGTGACCGACCGCCCGACCGCCCACAACGCGACCGCCCGCATCGCAACCGACCGGGCCGCGCCCGATCCCGGCGCCGCGACGCCGCTTCTTCTCCTCGATGCGGGCCGCGCGCTGGCGCGTCTGCCGGGGCCGGTGATGCAGCTCGACCGGAACGGGCGCCCGATCGCGGCCAACGATGCCGGCGCCGCGCTCGCGCCCACGCTCGCGACCGACGGGTCGTTCGCCCAACGCCTCGCGACGACGAAGGCCACCGGTGCGGTCGCGACGCTCGCGCTCCCGGTCCGGCTCTCCGACGGCGCGGATGCGCGCCAGATCGAGTTGACCCTCGTGCCGATGGCCGACGGCACGACCCTCGTTATCGGCCGCGACGCGACGCCCGAGCGCGCGCTCCGTGCCGCGCTGATCGAATCGCGCCAGCGCTACAAGGACCTCGTCGAGGTCGGCAGCGACTTCGCCTGGGAGACCGACGCCGACGGGCGGTTCGTGTTCGTCTCGCCGAAGGGCGCGCTCGGTTTTCCGGCGAGCGGTCTCGTCGGCCGCGAGGCGGCCTCGCTCCTCGACGATCCGACGGTCGATGCCGCCGCCTGCTTCGAGGCCGCGGTCCCGGTCGCCGACATGGATCTCTGGCTCCGCGACGCCGGCGGCCGGAGCGTCTGCGTCGTCGCCGCGGCGCTCCCGATCGTCGATGCGGCCGGCGCGCGCAAGGGCGCACGCGGCATCTGCCGTGACGTCACCGCCGAGCGGCGGCGCGCCGAGCAGCTCGCCGCCGCCGAGCGGCGCGAGCGCCTGATCACCTATATCGTCCGCCACATGCGGGAAGAGATCGCGCCGGCGGAGATGCTGGGAAGCGCGGTCGAGGCGACGCGAAAGGCGCTCGCGGCGCGCGCCTGCGCCATCTTCCGGATCGCGTCCCCCGACCGCTATCACGTCGCCGCCGAGGCCGGCGCGTCGGAGGCGGTACCGGACCATCCGCCGCGGCTCATCGAGGCCAACGCGCCGGTCGATGCCGACGGCGTCCTCTGGGTCGCGACCGGCTATCGCGGGATCGCCAACGGCGCGCTCGCGCTCGTCGGCGACCGGGACTGGACGGCCGAGGATACGGCACTCGCGGCCGATGTCGGCGCGCAGCTCGGCATCGCCCTCGCGCAGATCGAGAACCACGACCGGCTCGAGCGCCTGTCGCGGACCGACGAGCTCACCGGCCTTCTCAACCGCCGTGCCTTCCTCGAGGAGCTCGGCCTGCGGCTCCGCCGGCTCGCCAAGGGTGGCGCAGCGGGGGCGCTCTTCTATGTCGATCTCGACAATTTCAAGCTCGTCAACGACCGCTTCGGCCACCAGGCCGGCGACGAGGCCCTGCGTGCGGTCGCGCGTCAGCTCGCCGGGCGGACACGGCCCGGCGATCTCGTCGCGCGCCTCGGCGGCGATGAGTTCGCGATCTGGATGGACCGCACGTCCGACGCGGCCGGCGTGCAGCGTGCGAGCGATATCCTCCGCGACGCCGCGGCACTCGTCCCGCTCTCGGGCGATCCCGCCCGTCCGCTCGGGCTCTCGATCGGCATCGCCGTCTACGCGCCCGGCTCGGGCGAGGAACAGGAGGCCTTCGTCGCGCGCGCCGACACGGCGATGTACGCGCTCAAGCGCTCGAAGAAGGGCGGCTTCACGCTCGCGCCGCCGGCGACGGCGACGGCGACGGCGAAGGATGGGACACCATGACCGTTCAACCAGAGATCGCCTATGACGAGGCGAAGTCGCTCGCCGCGCACCGCGACGCGCGCGTCCGGCTCGATCTCGCGCGGCGGACCGACGTGCAGCCGGAGATCCTCTACTTTCTCTCCGGCGACACCGATGCCGCCGTGCGCCAGGCGATCGCGGAGAACGCGACGACCCCGGTGCACGCCGATCTCGCGCCGCAACGGCCTCGGCTCCGGCGTCTCGGACGCGATCGTCGCGCGCGACGACGAGACGGCGATCGCCGCCCTCCTCGGCAACAAGAGCGCCCAGATCCGCGAGGAGACGCTCGATCTCCTGGTCGAGCGCGCCGACGGCCGATCGAGCTGGCACGAGCCGCTCGTCGCGCGCCCGAGGCTCTCGGCCAAGGCGGCCGGACGGCTCACCGCCTTCGTCGCCGACTCGCTCGTCGAATCGCTCCAGCGCCGGCGCGATCTCGATCCGACAACCGCGCGCGCGGTCAAGGAGGCGGTCCGCACCCGGCTCGAGCGCAAGAGCGATCCCGACTGGGCGATGGCGGTGTCCGCGGGCGCTTCCGAGACCGAAAGCGGCCTCGAGCGCGCGACGGCGATGCATCAGGCGGGCGAACTCACCGACGAGGCGATCTTCGGCGCGCTCGCGCGCGGCAACCGCGCCTTCGTGATCGCGGCGATCGCGGTCAAGTCGGCGGTCCGCATCGAGATCGTCCAGAAGATCGTCTCGCTCGCCTCGGCCCAGGGCGTCGTGTCGATCGCCTGGAAGGCGGGGCTCGACATACGCCAGGCGGTGCAGCTCCAGACCCAGCTCGCGCGCATTCCGCCGTCCTCGACGCTCCGCCCGCGCGGCGGCGAGGGCTGGCCGCTCAGCCCCGATGACATGCGCTGGCAGCTCGAGTTCTTCGGGGCGTAGGTAAGGACCTCGCGGACCGCTCAGCCGGCGCGGCGGATCAGCGTCCCGACGCCGTGCTCGGTGAAGATCTCGAGCAGCACCGCGTGCGGCACCCTGCCATCGAGGATCACCGCCGCCTCGACGCCGCCATCGACCGCGTCGGTGCAGGTCTGCATCTTCGGGATCATGCCGCCCTTGATCGTTCCGTCGCCGATCAGCCGGTCGACGTCCGTCCGGTCCATCTCGGCGATCAGCGTGCCGTCCCTGTCGAGCACGCCCGCGACGTCGGTCAGCATCAGGAGGCGGGCCGCCTTGACCGCGGCGGCGACCGCGCCGGCGACTGTGTCGGCGTTGATGTTGTAGGTGGTGTGATCCTCGCCCATCCCGATCGGTGCGACGACCGGGATCACATCGGAGGCGATCAGGCGATCGAGCACGGCGGCATTGACGGTCGTCGGCTCGCCGACGAAGCCGAGGTCGAGCACCTTCTCGATGTTGGAATCGGGATCGCGCGTCGTCCGCGTCAGCTTCTTAGCGCGGATCAGGCCGCCGTCCTTGCCCGACAGCCCGATCGCGGTGCCGCCGGCCTCGTTGATGGCGGCGACGACCTGCTTGTTGATCGAACCGGACAGCACCATCTCGACGATCTCGACGGTGGCGGCGTCGGTGACGCGGAGCCCATCGACGAACTCGCTCTTGATCTTGAGCCGCTCCAGCATCTGGCCGATCTGCGGCCCGCCGCCGTGGACGACGATGGGATTGATCCCGATCCGCTTGAGCAGCACCACGTCGCGCGCGAAGAGCCGGCCGACGTCGTCGTCGCCCATCGCATGCCCGCCATACTTGATGACGAAGGTCTTGCCGTTATAGGCGCGCATGAACGGCAGCGCCTCCGACAGGGTGCGGGCCTTGCGGAGGAAGGTCTGGAATTCCTCGTCGCTGCGCTTGCGGGTGTTGAGCTTGATCGCCATGCGCCCGTTCTAGCCGATCCGCCCGGGGCCTTCCAGAGCCGCCAGCGCGGCGCGCACGGTCTCGATCCCGGCACCGGTCTCGGCGCTGGTGGCGAGGATGTCGGGATGCGCGGCGACGTGGCGGGCGAGCTCGGCCGCGACCGCGGCGACGAGGAGGGCGAGGGGTGCGGGGCGCACCTTGTCGCACTTGGTGAGGACGAGCTGATAGGAGACGGCGGCCTGGTCGAGGAGCGTCATGACCTCGCGGTCGGTCTCCTTCAGCCCGTGGCGGGCATCGACCAAGAGGAGGACGCGCCGCAAGGTGGGCCGGCCGCGCAGGAAGTCGCGGACGAGCCGGGTCCAGGCGTCGACGAGATGTTTCGGCGCCTCGGCATAGCCGTAGCCCGGCATGTCGACGAGGACGAGCGCGTCGCCGAGCGCGAAGAAGTTGAGCTGTTGCGTGCGGCCCGGCGTGTTCGACGTTCGGGCGAGCGTCCGCCGCCCGGTGAGCGCGTTGATCAGGCTCGACTTGCCGACATTGGACCGCCCGGCGAAGGCGATCTCGGGCGGGCCGGCGGCGGGCAGATGGTCGAGCCCGCTCGCCGCGCCGATGAAGTCGCAGCGGCCGGCGAACAGCCGCCTGCCGCGCTCGATCGCGGCCGGATCGGGCGCAATCCCACCGGTCACGTCTTGGCGGGCACGGGCGCCGCCATCTTCTTCATGATCACCCACTGCTGCAGGATCGACAGGAGGTTGTTCCACGCCCAGTAGATGACGAGCCCGGCGGAGAACTGGGCGAGCACGAAGGTGAACACGATCGGCAGCATCATGAAGATCTTCTGCTGCATTGGGTCCATGGGCTGCGGGTTCAGTTTCTGCTGCAGGAACATCGTCACGCCCATGATCAGCGGCCATGCGCCGATGTGGAGGAGCTCGGGCGGCGTGAACGGGAGAAGGCCGAACAGGTTGAACAGCGATGTCGGATCGGCCGCGGACAGATCCTTGATCCAGCCGTAGAACGGCGCGTGGCGCATCTCGATCGTGACGTAGAGCACCTTGTAGAGCGCGAAGAACACCGGGATCTGGATCACGATCGGGAGGCAACCCGACATCGGGTTCGCGTTCTCCTTCTTGTAGAGATCCATCATCGCCTGGTTGAGGCGCATCCGGTCGTCCTTGTAGCGGTCGCGGAGCTCCATCATCTTCGGCTGCAGCTGCTTCAGCCGGTTCATCGCCTTGTACGACTTGTTGGCGAGCGGGAAGAACACGAGCTTGATGATGACGGTCAGGAGCAGGATGCCGAGGCCGAAATTGCCGAGCAGGCGATGGAAATACTCGAGCACGTGGAAGATCGGCTTGGTGAGGAAGTAGAACCAGCCGAAGTCGATCAGGCGGTCGAAGCGCGCGATGCCGAGCTCGGCCTCGTAGCGGTCGAGCGTGCGCACCACCTTGGCGCCGGCGAACACGCGGTCGATGATCTCGACCGTCGCGCCGGGCGCGACGATGACGGCATCGCCGCGATAGTCGGCCTGGAAGTCGTCGTCCTTGCTGGCGCCGAAATGCGTGAAGCGCATCTCGTGGCGCGTCTTCTGGTCCGGCACCAGGACGGCCGCCCAGTATTTGTCGGTGATGCCGATCCAGCCGCCGGTCGAGCCGACCTTGATCGTGCCGTCGTTGCGGACGTCGCTATAGGTCGGCTCGCGGAGCGTGCCGTCGAACACGCCGAGCGGGCCCTCGTGCAGGATGAACAGATCGCTCGTCGTCGGTGCGCCGCGCCGCTTGACGATGCCGTAGGGATAGAGCGTCAAGGCCTGGCTGCCGCCGTTCACGACGCGGCGGGTGAAGGTGAACATGTAGTCGCGATCGATCGCGATCCGGTTCTCGAAGCGGACATCGCGGTCGTTGACCCAGGTGAGCGACACCGGCTGGTCGGGCGAGAGCGCGCGGCCGGCCGCCTCCCACACCGTGTCGGGCGCAGGCACGGGGATGGTCGGATCGGCCGAGATCCAGCCGAGCTGGGCGAAGAACGCGCCCGGCGTGCCGGCCGGCGACAGGAGGGTGATCGGCGGGCTGTCCGGCTTGACCGTCTCACGGTACTCGGTGAGCGTGAGATCGTCGATCCGCCCGCCCTTGAGCGAGAGCGTGCCGCGGAGCTTCTCGGTCTCGATCCGGATACGCGGCTCGGCGGCGAGGATCGCGTCGCGCCCGGCACCGGCGGGCGCGGCGGGTGCCGCCGGCGTCGCGCCCGGCGCCGCGGGGATCGTGCCGGGGACGGGAATGCCGGGC
>VGEU01000072.1 GCA_016869145.1 Alphaproteobacteria bacterium
GTGACCGGCGGCGCGGTAGCGCGCCGGATCGGCGCCGCGGCCGGCGCCGCCGCAGGCCGAGATCGCGGTCACCGCCGCGTCCGGCGCCTTGATCAGCCAGAACCCGTCGCCGCCGAGCGAGTTCATGTGCGGATAGACGATCGCGCAGGTCGAGGCGGCGGCGACCATCGCCTCGACCGCGTTGCCGCCGTCGCGCAGCACCGCGAGCCCGGCCTGGGCGGCGAGGTGATGCGGCGCGACGACCATGCCGCGTCCGGATCTGGCGGTGTTCAGCATGGCACGGTTCCGGTCATGACGGCCGCCGCGATTCGGCGCCGCGACCGACGCGGAGCTCGGCGACCGCGTTGGCGCCCGCCGTCCAGCTCGGATGGCGCTCGAACAGGACCGGGTCGTGGCCCGGCACGATCCGCTCGATGCGGTCCTCGAGCAGCCGGCGCAGCGCCACATAGGTCTCGATCAGGTTCCACGGGCTTCCCTGCACATAGGCGGGCGGCCACATCGCCTCGATATTGTCGTACCAGTAGACGCAGTCGCCGGCGATCACATAGGGCCCGTCGGGCGTCCGCAGCTCGGCCCACTGGCTGCCGAACGTGTGGGTGTCGCGCGCGAGCCGGCACACGACGCCGGGCGCGATCTCGGCATCGCCGTCGAGGAACACCACGCGCCCGGCCGCGATCAGCCGGTCGATCTCCTCGAAGTCGGCGGGATTGATCGAGGACAACGGCCAGCCGTGCACGTCCGCGCCGAGCGCGCCCGGCATCTTGAACACCTTTTTCCAGCCGTCATACTCGGCGCGCTGGATATAGACCTTGGCGTTGGGGAACGACGCGATGTTGCCGGCGTGGTCGAAGTGGAGATGGGTGAGCACCAGCGTCTCCACCTCCTCGGCGCGGATGCCGACCTTGGCGAGCACCTGATCCGGCGTCTCGAAGTTCTTGTAGACCTTGCCCCGCGGCGACACGCCGCCGCGCACGCCGGTGTCGAACACGATCGGCTTCTTCTTGCCGCCGATGCCGCCGCCCACGATCGCCGAGACGATCATCGGGTTGTGGATGACGCCCTTGTTGCTCCACCGGAGCGTCCCGCCGAAGAACTCGTGCGGCATCTCGGATCGGGCATAGGCGAAGGCCCAGATCGAATAGTCCGTCGTCATGCGCGGTCCCTTCGGCAGCGGTTCGCACCGAGGATAGCCCCTGCGTCCGCGCCCGCCTAGCGCGTGCGCCAACGGGTCGGGCGGCGATGACGCCGGAACCGGCGTGCACTACAGTATCGCCGCCAGCGAGACGGAGAGACGATCATGCGGATGACCGGCGGCCAGGCGCTCGTGCGCGCGCTGATCCAGAACGGCGTCGACACGATCTTCGGCATCCCGGGCGTGCAGCTCGACCACCTGTTCAACGCGTTCTGGGACGAGCGCAACCGGCTCCGCGTGGTCCAGACCCGCCACGAGCAGGGCTCGGCCTATATGGCCTTCGGCTACGCGCAGTCTACCGGCCGCGTCGGCACCTGCGCGGTCGTGCCGGGCCCCGGGCTCCTCAACGCCACCGCCGCGCTCTCGACCGCCTGGGCGTGCAACGCGCCGGTCCTCTGCATCTCGGGCCAGATCCCCTCGAGCGCGATCGGCCGCGGCTTCGGCATGCTGCACGAGATCCCCGACCAGCTCGCGCTGATCCAGGGCCTCACCAAATACGCGGCCCGGATCGGCGCGCCCGCCGAGGCGCCGTTCCTGGTGCGCGAGGCGTTCCGCCAGCTCTCGACCGGACGGCGCCGGCCGGTCGAGCTCGAGATCGCCCTCGACGTGCTCGCCGACACGAGCGAGGTGGCGCTGCTCGAGGCCGAGACCGAACACGCGCGCCCGCCGATCGATGCCGAGCGTATCGAGGCGGCGGCGAAGCTTCTCGGCGGGGCGAAGCGTCCGGCGATCTTCGTCGGCGGCGGCATCCACGGCGCCGAAGCGCCACTCGCGGCGCTCGCCGAGATGCTCGATGCGCCGGTCGTCATGACGCGGAACGCGCTCGGCGCGCTCTCGTCGCGCCACCGGCTCGCCGCCTCGCTCCCGGTCGGGCACAAATTGTGGCCCGGCCTCGACGTCGTCCTCGCCGTCGGCACGCGGCTCCAGCCGCTTGTGCCGGCGTGGGGGCTCGACGACGGGATCAAGATCATCCGCATCGACATCGACGCCGAAGAGGCGGTGCGCGCCGGACGGCCGGCAGTCGCCGTCATCGGCGAGGCGCGCGATGCGCTCGCGCTCCTAATCGAGCGGCTGCCGCGCCATCTCGGCGCGCGCGCCTCGGGCGCCGACGCGCTCGCCGTCGCGCGCGCCGCGGTCGAGCGCGATTCGGCCACGCTCGCGCCGCAGAAGGCCTATGTCGCGGCGATCCGGGCGGAGCTTCCCGACGACGGCATCCTGGTCGAGGAGCTGACCCAGGTCGGCTATGTCGCGCGCTTCACGTGGGAGGCGACGCGGCCGCGGAGCTACATCACGACCGGCTACCAGGGAACGCTCGGCTTCGGCTTCGCGACCGCGATCGGCGCCCAGATCGCCAACCCCGGGCGCAAGGTCGTGTCGATCTCGGGCGACGGCGGGTTCATGTACAACGTCCAGGAGCTCGCAACCGCGGTGCAGCAGAAGATCGGCCTCGTCGCGATCGTGTTCAACGACAACGCCTACGGCAATGTGCGCCGCATGCAGGAGGTCGAGCACGGCGGCAAGGTTCTGGCGAGCGATCTCGTCAATCCCGATTTCGTCCGCCTCGCCGAGAGCTTCGGCGCCATGGGGCTCCGCGCGGAGACGCCCGACGCGCTCCGCGCCGCGCTCCGTCGCGGCTTCGCCGCCGCCGGCCCGACCCTGATCGAGGTGCCGATGAAGGCGATGCCCGATCCGTGGCACATGCTCCATCTCGGGCGCGTGCGCCCGCCGCGCGCCTGATGCGCGCTCAGCCCTTCGAGCAGGCGCCGCCGCCGAGGACGCAGAACCGCGCGCAGTGCGGATGGTTGAGCGCGACCGGCGCGCGCGCATCGGCGAGCCGCGCGCCCATCTCGAACTGGGTGTCGTAGGGAAGAAGCGTGCACGGGACGACGGCGGGCGCCGCGGCGCCCTTGCGCTTGACCACCATGCGCGAGCTCGCGCACATCATCGCATCCGGCGACACGTCGAGAATGCCCCAGCACGCCTCGGTGATCTCGGGCACGTCGAGGCCGGCATCCATCTCGGGAAAGAGGACAAGCTCGGCCGGATCCTCGGCATCGATCGCGACGCCGAGCTCGGCGAAGAGCCGGCCATAGCCGCGGCGGAGCGATTCCTCCGCCTCGCCCCAGGCGGTGCGGCCCGCGACGTAGACCGTGAACCCGTTCCGCGCCAGCCATTGCAGGCCCTCGATCGTGGGCTTCCACGACCGCGCGCCGCGCTCGAGCTCGTGCAGCGCCGGACCGTAGTGATCGATCGAGACCCGAATCGCGAGCCGCGCGCCGAGGCGGGCGTTGAGCGCGGCGAGCGCGGATGCGTGCTTCATCATCGGCCGCATCGCGTTGGTCAGAACGAGGACGCGGAAGCCGCGCGCGAGCGCCTCCTCCAGGATCGCGATGATCTCGGGGTTCATGAACGGCTCACCGCCGGTGATCCCGATCTCCTCGGTGGCGAGCCCGAGCGCCGCGATCTCGTCGAGATAGGCCGCGACCTCGGTCGCGGTGAGATAGACCAGGCGGTCGTTGACCGGGCTCGATTCGATGTAGCAGTTGCCGCAGGTGAGATTGCAGAGCGTGCCGGTGTTGAACCAGAGCGTCTTGAGGCCCGCGAGCGCGACCGAGGCGCGCCGCTCGCCCTTCGCGGTCAGCCGCGGATCGCGGAACTTGGCCGGGTCGAGGGTCGCCGGTTTCTCGCGGGCGTGGGTCGTCATGGTCCGTCTCGCCGTTGTCGCCGGGTCGCGGCAGGGCCGATCTCTATAGCCCCGGCGGCCGAGTCGTCCCGATCACAGCTTCGTCACCGGCGGCCGAGGCGCTAATCTCGCCCGGCGAACAGGGAGGCCGCAATGCTGATCGACATCTATACACACATCTTCCCCAAGGCGTTCTACCAGAAGATGACCGAGGTGGCGCCGAAGCTCGAGAACATCGGCAAGCGCATGCAGGCCGTGACCGAGCTCCACGACCTCGACGCGCGCTTCCGCACCATGGACCGCTTCGGCGACTACCGCCAGATCATTTCGCTGCCCAATCCGCCGATCGAGGAGGTCGCGCCGCCGGGGCTCGGCCCGACCCTCGCCCGCCTCGCCAATGACGCGATGGCCGAGATGTGCCGCCGCAATCCCGACCGCTTTCCGAGTTTCGTCGCCGCGGTCTGCATGAGCGACATCGACGCGACGCTCGCCGAGATCGACCGCGCGATCGGCGAACTCGGCGCGGGCGGCATCCAGATCTTCACCAACATCGCCGGCCGGCCGCTCGACGAGCCGGCGTTCCGGCCCGTGTTCGACAAGATGGCGGGCTACGACCTGCCGATCTGGATGCATCCGACGCGCTCGGCGGCGATGCCCGACTACGCGAGCGAGAAGCGCTCGCGCTACGAGATCTGGTGGTGCTTCGGCTGGCCCTACGAGACGAGTGTCGCGATGGTCCGCCTGGTGCTCTCGGGCCTCTTCGACCGCCATCCGAAGATCAAGATCCTGACCCACCATCTCGGCGCCATGATCCCCTATTTCGACGGTCGCGTGGACACCGGCATGGCGGTGCTCGGCAGCCGCACCACCGACGAGGACTATTCGCAGATCCTGCCGTCGCTCAAGCGGCCGCACATCGACTACTACCACATGTTTTACGGCGACACGGCGATGTTCGGGAGCTTCCACGGCACCAAATGCGGCATCGAGTGGTTCGGCGCCGACCAGGTCGTGTTCTCGACGGACGCGCCCTTCGCGCCGATCAAGGAGACGATCGAGGCCGTCGAGCGGGTCGGGCTCGACCGGCCGGCGATGGAGAAGATCTGTCTCCGCAACGCCGAAAGGCTGATGAACCGCAGGCTCGGCTGACCATGGCCAAGACCCCGCGTTCGAAGGACTCCCGGTTGCGGCTCGCCGACCACGAGGACGGCCCGCGCATGAAGTCCGAAGATTCGGACCGGCGCCTCCACGATCTCGCGCTCCTGATGCGGCGCGTCCAGCTCGCGCATGTGCGCGACGGACGTCGCGGTATCGTCGTGTTCGAGGGCTGGGACGCCGCCGGCAAGGGCGGCGCGATCAAGCGGATCACGGCCGAGCTCGACCCGCGCCACTGCAAGGTGTGGCCGATCGCCAAGCCGACGCCCGAGGAGCAGGGCCGCCATTATCTCTACCGCTTCTGGCAGCGTCTGCCCGAGCGCGGCTCGATCGCGATCTTCGACCGCTCGTGGTACGGGCGCGTCCTGGTCGAGCGCGTCGAGGGCTTCGCGACCGAGCGCGAATGGTCGCGCGCCTATGCCGAAATCAACACCTTCGAGCGTATGCTGATCGAGGACGGCGTCAAGGTCGTGAAGGTCTTCCTGCACGTGAGCGCGGCCGAGCAGCGCCGCCGCTTCGCCGAGCGCATCACCGATCCCTACAAGCGCTGGAAGATCACCGCCGAGGACATCTGCAACTCGACGCGGCGCAAGGACTATGTCGCGGCGATCGAGGACATGCTCGCCGAGACCACGACCGAGGTCGCGCCGTGGGCGGTGATCGCCGCCGACGACAAGCACTATGCCCGCGTCGAGGCGGCGGAGGTCGTCTCGGATGCGCTCGCGAACGGCTTCGACCTGAGCCCGCCGCCGATCGATCCCGCCGTCGCCAAGGCGGCCGAGGAGGTGATGGGAATGCCGGTCGCGAAGCTCCTGAAGCGCGGCGGCGACGGGCGCTGAGCGCGTGGACCGCATCGCGCTCGCCGAACGGCTCGGGCTCGCGCTCGCGATCGGGCTGTTCGTCGGCATCGAACGGTTCTGGGTGAGCCGGTCCGAGCCCGAGGGCTCGCGCATCGCGGGTGTGCGCAGCTTCGCGCTCGCCGGGCTCCTCGGCGGATTGTGGGGCGTGCTCGCCGATGCCGTCGAGCCCGTCCTCCTCGGCTTCGCCGCGCTCGGCTTCGCGGCGCTGATCGTCGTCGCCTATGCGCGCGAGACGCGCGCCGCGGGCGCCGTCGCCGACCGCGGCATCACCACCGAGATCGCCGCCCTCGTCGTCTTCGCGCTCGGCATCGTCGCGGTCCGCATCGACATGGCGCTCGCCGCCGCGTCCGGCGTGGTCACCGTCGCGCTCCTCTGGTTCAAGGCGGACCTGCACCGCACGATCGCCGGCCTCGACGCCGCCGAGATCGGCGCCGCGATCCGCCTCCTCCTCATCTCGGTCGTCCTGCTGCCGCTGCTGCCCGACCGCGGCTACGGTCCGGGCGGCGCCCTCAATCCGTACGAGCTGTGGTGGATGGTGGTGCTGGTCGCCGGAGTCTCGTTCGCGGGCTATGTCGCGACGCGGCTGGTCGGCGGCGCGCGCGGGATCGTCGCGACCGCCCGGCTCCTCGGCGACACGCCGGGCGCCGCAGGGGTGATCGCCCTCGCGCTCGCCGTCAACACGCTCGGCAAACTCGCGATCGTCGGCTGGATCGCCGACCGGGCGCTCCTCGTCCGCGTCGCGATCGTCGTCGCCGCGACGCTCGCCGGCGGCGGCGCGGGTGCCGTCCTGACGCTCCAGGCGCGGGTGGCCTCAGCCGGTGCGCTGGATCAGGTGGTAGCCGAACGGGGTCTCGACGATGCCGCTCGTCTCGCCGACCGCGAGGCCGAACGCCGCGTCCTCGAACGCGCCGACCATCATGCCGCGGCCGAATTCGCCGAGATCGCCGCCCGACGATTTCGACGGGCAATCGGAATGCTGCCGCGCGAGCGCGCCGAAATCCTCGCCGCGGCCGACCGCGTCGGCGATCTCGCCGGCAAGCGTCATCGCATCGTCCTTGCTGCGGCTCGCGGTCGAGCGCATGGAACCCTTGTACATCAGAAGTATGTGCGACGCGCGGACGTTCTCGGCCATCGACTTCTCCTCGGCGACCGACACGGCCGCAGCCCCTGATAGACCGCGCGCGCGAGCCGGGCAAGCGCATTCGCCGCACCGGCCGACGCAGCGGACCCTGCCGACCTGCCCTGTTGTCCCGGGGCGCACCGCGGGACCATAATGCGCGCTCCTGGCCGCGCCCTGCGCGCGAGGTGCGCCGGAGCAACGAGGGAGGACTGCATGATCAACGTCAGCCGCACGCTGCGCGTCAACGACGACCCGAGCCAGCCCAAGCTGACACGGGCGCAGATGTGGCAGGGCCTCGTTATGAAGGCCGAGAACCCGGTGCCCTTCGTCGAATCGATGACCGCGAGCACCGTCGTCGAGCGCACGCGCGACGGGCTCGTGCGCGACGTCATCTCGCGCGGCGAAAAGATGCGCGAGCGGATCACGTTCTATCCCCAGCACAAGGTCGTGTTCGAGCGGCTGCAGTCGAGCGCGCTGGGCACGATCCTCAACGAGATCATCGAGGACGAGAAGGGCGAGCTCTGCCTCAAGTTCACCTTCACCCTCGAGGTCGCGGGCATCGCGCCCGGCAGCGCCGAGGAGAAGGCCTACGCCGAAACCATCGGCACGAGCTACCAGATGGCCGTCAACACGACGATCGCACGGCTTCGCGAGCTCGCCCGCGAAGGCTCGCTCGCCGCCGAGTAGTCCGCCCGGCCGTATTTCGGGTCCGCACGAACCAGTCACAGAGAGCGTAGATGGCGATCGAACGCGCGAACGGGCACAAGCCGGCCGGCCTCCTCCACATGCTGCATCCGACCATGCTGTCGGCGCCGCGCCCGAAGCCCGAGAGCCTGGGCTACGATCTCGAGGCGCTCCTGCCGGCGATGATCCTCCTCACCGCCCACATCCCCGAGGACGCCTACACCGCGCCGATGCTCGGGACGGAGCGGACCGGGAACGGCGTTCTCATCGACGACCAGGGCCTGATCCTCACCATCGGCTATCTGATCTCCGAGGCCCAGAAGGTGCACGTCAATCTCAGCGGCGGGCGCACCGTCGATGCCGAGATCGTCGCCTACGACTACCACACCGGCTTCGGCCTCCTGCGCACCCACCGCCCGGTCGACATCGCGCCGATGCCGCTCGGCGCGGCGCGCGACGTCGCCGAGGGCGATGCGGTCGTCGTCGCCGCCTATGGCGGGATGGGCCACGCGCTTGCGGGCGCGGTGGTCTCGAAGCGGCCGTTCGCCGGCTACTGGGAATACATGCTCGAGGAGGCGATCTACACGACGCCGCCGCACCCGAACTGGAGCGGGACCGCGTTGATCGCGCCGAACGGTCGGATGGCGGGGATCGGCTCGCTGTTCGTCGAGGACGCGCGCTCTGGCGCCGCGGCGGTCTCGGGCAACATGTTCGTGCCAGCCGACCTCCTGCCGCCGATCCAGGACGAGCTCCTCCGCCGCGGCCGCGCCGCCGACACGCGGCCCTATCTCGCGATGTATTCGACCGAGGCCTATGGCCGCGTCGTCGTCACCTCGCTCTCGGCCAAGGGACCGGCCGAGCGCGCCGGCATCAAGCCGGGCGATGTCATCGTCACCGTCAACGGCACGACCGTCGAGGGGCTCGGCGATCTCTATCGCAAATTGTGGAAGGCGGGCCCGGCCGGCAGCACCGTCTCGCTCGGCGTCGTGCGCGACGGCAAGCTCCGCGAGATCGCGGTGCAGTCGCGCGACCGCTACGACTTCCTCAAGACGCCGCGCCCGCACTGACCGGCGGCGCGCGCGACAGCATCCCTTACGCCGCGCCGCGCACGATCGCCTCGACCGCCCGGCCGATCGCGAGGAGGCGGCGGTCGCCTCCCGTCTCGCCCATCAGCATGAAGCCGACCGGGCCCGTGCCGCGATCCTGGCACGGGATGGTGAGGCCGGGGCGGTCGATGAAGTTCCCGATCGAGGTGTTGCGCCGATAGGTCTCGTGGTTCGCCGGCCACTGGTCGAGGGCCTTATCGAAGGCCGCGATCGGCGGCGCGACGGCGGGAACCGTCGGCATCACCACGGCATCGAACGGCGCCGTCTCGGCGTTCGCCGCCGCCATCAGCCGCAGCCGGCGGTGCATGATCTCGATATGGTCGGCCGCGGTCAGGCCGGCGCCGCGTCGGAAGCGCGCGATCACCGAGGGATCGTATTTGTCGCCGGCCTTCTCGATCAGCGCGCGGTGCCAGTGCCAGCCCTCCGCCGTCGACATCGTGCCCATGCGGTTGACCGTGTGCACCTCGTCGAGCGCGGGGAACATCGTCTCGACGATGCGCACACCGGCGGCCGAGAGCCGCGCGAGCGTCCTCTCGAAGCACGTGGCGACGTGATCGTCGAGCCCGTCGCGGACGGTCGTCTTCGGCACCGCGAAGCGCAGCCCGGCGACCGGCAGCGCCGGCAAAGGCGCGGGCGGCTCGCCCGCCATGACCTGGTCGAGGACGGCGGCGCAGTCGACGGAGGGCGCCAGCGGGCCGACCGAATCGAGGGTGTAGGAGAGCGGCACCAGGCCGTCGCGCGGCACGCGCGCGATCGTCGTCTTGAGCCCGACGACGCCGCAGAACGCGGCCGGCATGCGCACCGAGCCGCCGGTGTCGGTGCCGAGCGCGACCGCGCCCATGCGGTCGGCGACGGCGACGGCGGCGCCCGAGGACGAGCCGCCCGGGATGCGCCCGGTGGCGCGATCCCACGGATTCTTCGGCGTGCCGTAATGCGGGTTGCGGCCGTGCGAGCCGAAGGCGAACTCCACCATGTTGGTGGTGCCGAGGATGATCGCGCCGGCCGCGCGCAGGCGGCGGATCACCGGCGCGTCCGCCGTCGCCGGCGGATGGTCCTTGAGCACGATCGACCCGGCGAGCGTCGTGTAGCCGGCGATGTCGCAGAGATCCTTGACCGAGACCGGGATGCCGGCCAGCGGCGAGGGCACCGAGCCGGCGCGCCGGCGCGCGTCCGAGGCGTCGGCTTCGGCGCGGGCGCGGTCGTGGAAGACGCGGATGAAGACGCGCTCGCCTTCGCCCGCGGGATCGTCGATGCGCGCGAGCGCCGCGTCGACGAGCGTCCGGCTCGTCGTGCGACGGTCAGCGAGCGCATTCTGGAGCTGTGCGATCGTTTCCATCGTGCCGCCCTCCGGTGGGTGTCTTCCCGAGCCTAGCCCAACGCCTGCGCGCGGCCCATAGAGGCGACCGTCAGGCCGGCCGGGCGCGGCGGGCGGCGAGGAGCTCGGCGCCGACGACGAGGACCGCGACGACGAGGCCGGCGAGCTCGACGAAGACCGCGCCGGTGAACGCGGTCGCGGGCACGAGGAGCATCAGCCCCGATGCCGCGAAGCCGACCCGGCGGAAGGGCGACAGCGGGCGCATGAAATAGCCGAGAAACCCGGCCGAGGCGAACCAGACGCCGAACGAGGCCGACAGGATCGCCCGGATGATGTCGAGCGTCTCGCCTTCCATCAGGAGCGTCGGCGCGAGGACGAACAGGAACGGCACGACGAGCGCCGTCCAGCCGAGCCGCATCGCGACGAAGCCCGTCTGCATCGGTTTCGATCCGGCGAGGCTCGCCGCGACATAGGCCGCGACCGCGACCGGCGGCGTGATCATCGAGACGATGCCGAAATAGAACACGAACATGTGCGCGGCCATCGGCGAGATGCCGAGCTTGACGAGCGGCGGGGCGGCGAGCGTCGCGACCAGGATGTAGAGCGCCGTCGTCGGGATGCCCATGCCGAGGAGGATGCAGACGATCGCGGTGAGCACGAGGAGCGCGCCGAGGCTCTGCTCGCCGAACTCGACCAGGACGAAGGTGAGCCCGAAGCCGAGGCCGGAGACGTTCATGATCCCGATGATGATGCCGGCCATCGCGCCGATCACGACGACGTCGGCCGCAGTGCCGCCGGTCGCCGCGATCGCGCGCGTGAGGTTGCCCAGGCTGAGCCGCTTGCCGCGGAAGCCGAAGATCCAGCTGAGCACGATGATCGCGCCGACCGCCCACAAGGCCGATTCCTCGGGCGTGCGGTTCAATCCGAACAGCGCGTAGATCAGAAGCACGAACGGCAGCGCGAAATGCCAACCGGCGTGGAACGCCGGTCCGAGCCGCGGGATGCGGTCCGACGGGACGGGCGGGATCTTCTTGCGCGCCGCCTCGAGGTCGAGCTGGACGAAGACCGCGCCGTAATAGAGGAGCGCCGGCACGATCGCCGCGACGACCACCTCGGCATAGGAGACCTGGAGGAACTCCGCCATCAGGAACGCGGCGGCGCCCATCACGGGCGGCATGATCTGCCCGCCCGTCGAGGCGACCGCCTCGACCGCGCCGGCGACCTGCGGCTCGTAGCCCGCCTCCTTCATCAGCGGAATGGTGATCACGCCGGTCGAGGCGACGTTGGCGACGGCGCTGCCCGAGATCGTGCCGAAGAACGCGGACGCGACGACGGAGATCTTGGCCGAGCCGCCCCGGCTCCGCCCCATCATCGCGCAGGCCATGTCGGTGAACCATTCCGAGCCGCCGGTGCGCGACAGGAGCTCGCCCATGAACACGAACAGGATCACGACCGTGCACACGATCGTCATCGCCGTGCCGAAGATCGACACGTTGTCGACCGCGAGATAGCCGAGGAGCTCCGCGATGCTGAGCGTCCGGCCCTGGAGCTTGCCCGGGATCACGTCGCCGACGAGGCCGTAGGCGATGAAGGCGACGACGATGATCACGAGGCTCCAGCCCGCCGTCCGTCGCAACGCCTCGAGGATCAGCGGCACCAGGACGAGGCCGAACAGGAAGGCCTCGGTCTGATGGCGGAAGATGTTGCTGCCGATGATCGGATAGCGCCAGACGAGCCAGGCGCCGACGACGATCGCGAGCGCGGCGAGAAGATAGTCGAACCACGGGATCGGGCCGCCCTTAGCCGCGGCCGTCGCGCGGGTGCCGAGGAAGACGATGGCGAGGCCGAGCGCGAGGATCGCGGCGAGCGCCTGCTCGGTGAACACGGTGATGCCGAGCCGAACCTGCAACTCGGCCGCGAACGCGAGCGCGGTCGCGGTCAGGACGAAGCCGAGCGCCGGGCTCTCCGAGGGCGACAAGGCGCCCGACATCCGCCTCGTCGCGACGATGATGCGCTTCCAGGTCGGGCCCATGGTGAGCAACAAGTCCGGGATGCGGACGGTCGTCGACCTCAAGGGCAAGCGCGCGCCCTACGGCTTCAACCAGGCGACGCTGTTCCAGTTCGTCATGGAGGCGTTCCTGTCGAGCGGCAGGCTCACCTGGAACGACGTGACGCAGGTGCCGCATGTCGGCTTGTCGCAGCACTGGGATTCGTTCAAGGCCGGCAAGATCGACGTCGTGATCGCGGCCGCCGGCACCGCGACGATCCAGGAGATGGATACCGTCATCGACGGCGGCGTCCGCTACATCACGATGGACAACTCGCCCGACGGCCTCGCCCGGTTGCAGAAGATCATGCCCGGCAGCTTCCTCGACCTCGTCGAGAGCCGTCCTCGGGCCTCCTCGGCGTACGCGAGCCGGTGCACATCATCAGCTACGACTACATGATCTTCGCCGGCACCAAGACCCGCGACGACATCGTCTACAAGGTGACCAAGGCCCTCTACGACAACGAGAAGGAGCTCAAGGAGACGAGCCCGCTGTGGCGGAGCCACAGCTCCGCCAACATGGCGAAGAAGCAGGAGGTGCCCTACCACCCCGGCTCGGAGAAGTTCTACAAGGAGGTCGGCGTCTGGAAGCGCTGACCCGCGAGCGCGCCGCGACAAACCCGGGCCCGCGCCGCGCGCGGGCCCTTCTTTTTCGTGCGGCGCCCGGGCCCGCGCCGCGCGCGGGCCCTTCTTCTTCGAGCGGCACGGGTTGACGCCGGCCGTGCGGCGGGCCGACACTCGGCGCATCGAGCGCAGCGAGAGCCCGTCATGGCGATGGAATTCGGCGTCTTCGACCACCTCGACCGGCGCGACGCGCCGATCGGCGAGATCTACGAGAGCAGGCTCCGGCTGATCGAGCGCTACGACGCGCTCGGCTTCGCCCACTTCCACCTCGCCGAGCACCACGCGACGCCGCTCGGCCTCGCCCCGGCGCCGTCGATCTTCCTCGCCGCGATCGCCCAGCGCACGCGCCGGATCCGCTTCGGGCCGCTCGTCTACACCCTGCCGCAATACGACCCGCTGCGTCTGATCGAGGAGATCTGCATGCTCGACCACCTGTCGGGCGGGCGCTTCGAGTTCGGCGTCGGGCGCGGCATCTCGCCGTTCGAGCTCGCGTATTTCGGCGTCAACCATCTCGAATCGCCGGCGATCTACCAGGATGCGCTCGATGCGCTGATGAAGGGCCTGACCAGCGACCGGCTCAACCACCGCGGCCCCTATTTCCAGTACTTCAACGTGCCGATGGAGCTCCGCCCGCTGCAACGGCCGCATCCGCCGCTGTGGTACGGCATCGGCACCGGCGGCAATTCGGAATGGCTCGCCGCGAACAAGGTGAGCGTGGTCTCGAACGCGCCCTGCGCGGTGGTCGCGCCCGTCCTCGCGCGCTACCGCGACCGCTACCAGGCGGTCAACGGCGGCGCTCTGCCCCGGATGGGGGTCGCGCGCCATCTCTATGTCGCCGAGACCGAGGCCGAGGCGGAGCGGATCGGCAAGCCGGCCTGGGAGTCCTGGTTCGCCAATTTCGCCAAGCTGTGGCGCGATTTCGGCGCCAGCCCGGTCCGCTATCCGGGCGACTTCGCCGCCGCGCGCAAGGCCGATGCCGTCATCGTCGGCACGCCCCGGACCGTCGCAGCCGAGATCGAGCGCCAGATCGCGGCCGCCGGCGTCAACTACTTCGTCTGCCGCTTCGCCTACGGCAATCTCGCCCACGCCGATTCCGAGCGCTCGCTCGCGCTGTTCGCGGCCGAGGTGATGGGCCAGATCGCGGCGGCCGCGCCGGCCGCCGTCGCCTGAAGCCCGCGTTCGCTATTTCGGTAGCTTGCCGATCACGCCCTCGACGTACCAGTCGAAGGCGAGCTGGTCCTTCTCCGCCATCACGCTGCCGGCGGCGATGCGCTCCTTGCCGTCCTGGTCCTTGATCGGGCCCTGGAAGATGTTGAAGCGGCCGGCGGCGATGTCGGCCTTGCGCGCATCGACGAGCCGGCGCACGTCCTCGGGCACCGCGGCGCCGTAGGGCGCGATGTCGATCATGCCGTCCTTGATGCCGCCCCACACGTCGTCCGACTGCCACTTGCCGTCGAGCACCGCCGCGACGACGCGCTCGTAGTACTTGCCCCAGTGATGGGTCGCCGCGGTGAGGTGCGCCTTGGGGCCATATTTCGACATGTCGGAGTGGTAGCCGATCGCCGCGATCCCGCGCTCCTCGGCGGTCTGCACGACGGCGGTCGAATCGGTGTGATGGGTGAGGACGTCGGCGCCTTGCGCGATCAGCGCCTCGGCCGCCTCGCGCTCCTTGCCCGGGTCGTACCACGAGCTCGTCCAGATCACCCGCACCTCGGCCTTCGGGTTGGTCGCGCGGAGCCCGAGCGTGAAGCCGTTGATGCCGCGCACCACCTCGGGGATCGGGAAGGCGGCGACATAGCCGACGACGTTCGAGCGGCTCGCGCGGCCGGCGACCATGCCGGTGAGGTAGCGCCCCTCCTCGAAGCGGGCGAGATAGGTGCCGACATTCTTCGCCCGGCGATAGCCGGTCGCGTGCATGAAGATCGTGTCGGGAAACTGCGCCGCGACCCGGATGGTCGGGTTCATGTAGCCGAACGAGGTCGTGAACACGACCCGGTTGCCGGCGGCGGCGAGCTGGCGGATGACGCGTTCGGCGTCGGCGCCCTCGGCGACATTCTCGACGAAGCTGGTCTGGATGCGGTCGCCGAAGGCGCCTTGCAGCGCGCGCCGCCCGGTCTCGTGCTGGAAGGTCCAGCCGGCATCGCTCACCGGGCTCACATAGACGAAGCCGACCTTGAGCGGCGCCTGTTGGGCGGCGGCGGGCGCGGCGGACGCGCCGAGCGCGAACGCGGCGAGGACGAGCTTCACGAGGCGCATCGGCGGATCTCCCGGACCGGTCGGTGGATGGCGCGCAATCTAGCGCCGGGACCGGCGGGCGGCGAGCGCAAAGAGACGGCGACACAGAACTCAGGTCGGCGGATCGCTCAGGTCGGCGGATCGAAGGTGCGCCCGAGCGCAGCCGGCGCATCGAGCCGGGCCCGCCAGCGCGCGCGGGCGATCACGACCAGGACCGCGATGGTCGCGAGATAGGGCAGCATGGCGAGAAGCTGCGGCGGGACGGCGAGGCCGGCGGCCTGGGCGTGGAGGCCGGCGATCGTGACGCCGCCGAAGAGATAGGCGCCGACCAGGACGCGCGCCGGCCGCCACGCGGCGAATACGACGAGGGCGAGCGCGATCCAGCCGCGCCCCGCCGTCATGCCCTCGACCCAGAGCGGCGTGTAGACGAGCGAGAGATAGCCGCCCGCGAGACCGGCCGAGGCACCGCCGAACAGGACGGCGAGATGGCGGATCACGAGCACGCGGTAGCCCATCGCGTGCGCGACGTCGTGCGAGTCCCCGACCGCGCGCAGGACGAGCCCGGCGCGCGTCCGGGCGAGGAACCAGGCGACCGCGGCGACCAGCGCAAGCGACAGGTAGAACAGGGGATCGAGCCCGAGGAGAACCGGGGCGATGCCGCTGATCGGCGTGCCGACATGATCGAGCCCGATGAAGGCGCTCGCGCCGATGCCGAGGATGGTGAGCGCGAGCCCGGTCGCGACCTGGTTGGCGCGGAGCGTGAGGGCGACGAGCGCGAAGAGCGCGGCGAGCGCCGCCCCGGCCGCGGTCGCCGCAACGATGCCGGCCGTCGGGCTTCCGGTCGCGATCACGACGACGAAGCCGGTCACCGCGCCGACCAGCATCATCCCCTCGACGCCGAGATTGAGGACGCCGGCGCGCTCGACGACGAGCTCGCCGATCGCGGCGAAGACGAGCGGCGTGCCGGCGCGGAGCGTCGCGATCAGGATCGCGGCGAGCGTCTCGAGATCGCCCATCACGCACCCGCCTTGCGCGCGGCGAGCCGGCGCACGCGGTAGCGCATCAGCGTGTCGGTGGCGAGGAGGAAGACGAGGAGGAGCCCCTGGAACACGCCGCTCACCGAGGGCGGGAGGCCGAGCTCGACCTGCGCGGTCTCGGCCCCGATATAGAGGAGCGCCATCAGGAGGCTCGCCGCGCCGACGCCGATCGGATCGAGCCGGCCGAGGAACGCGACGATGATCGCGGCGAAGCCGTAGCCGGGCGAGATCGTCGGCAGAAGCTGGCCGATCGGGCCGGCGACCTCGAGCACGCCGGCGAGCCCGGCCGCCGCGCCGCCGGCGAGGAACGTCGTCCACACCGCGGCACCGGTGCGGAAGCCCGCGAAGCGCGCCGCGCCCTCGGCGGCGCCGACCACCGTCATCCGGTAGCCCGCGATCGACCGGTGCACGAACACCCAGGCGACGGCAATCGCCGCGAGCGCGACGAGCGCGCCGGCGTTGAGCCGGGTTCCGTCGATCAGGATCGGCACCTGCGCATCGGGCTCGAACTGGCGCGATTCCGGGAAGCGGAACCCGTCGGGATCCTTCCACGGCCCGTGCACCAGCCAGCCGAGGAGGAGAACGGCGACATAGGCGAGCATCAGGCTGGTCAGGATCTCGTTGGCGCCGAAGCGGGTGCGGAGGAGCGCCGGAACCGCGCTCCACGCCATGCCGCCGAGCGCGCCGGCGGCGAGCATCGCCGGCAGGATCCACCACCCGGTCATGCCGTGGGTCGCGAGCGCGAGCCCGCCGCCCGCGATCGCGCCGGCGGTGAACTGACCCTCGGCGCCGATGTTCCACACATTGGCGCGGAAGCCGATCGCGAGCCCGACGGCGCAGAGCGCGAGCGGGCTCGCCTTGAGCGCGATCTCGGCGAGCCCGTAGGTCGTGCTCAGGGGCGTGACGAAGAAGGCAGCGAAAATGCGGAGCGTATCGTAGCCGGCGAGCGCGAACAGGATCGTGCCGGCGAGCGCGGCACCGGCCGCGGCGACGAGCGGCGCTGCGAGGCGGAGAAGGCGCGACGGCGCCGCGCGCGGCTCGAGCGCGAGCCT
>VGEU01000073.1 GCA_016869145.1 Alphaproteobacteria bacterium
GCTCACGTAGGAAAACAGCGACCCACTGTCTCGATCCTCGCCTCGAATCCCGATACTCCTCGCGCAACCCGCGCTTAGAGAATCATTCCAAAACCCCCAAGACGAGCATTTTTCAGCAGCCTGCTAGCGGAGGTCGGTGGTGAGCTATCTTCTTCTCAAGGCCGGGCTCTCGGGCGTGATCGTCGCGATCGTGTCCGAGCTCGCGCGGCGGAGCCCGTCGGCCGGCGCGCTGATCGCCTCGCTGCCGCTCGTGTCGATCCTCGCGATGATCTGGCTGTGGCGCGACACGGGCGATGCCGTGCGCATCGCCGATCATGCCGAAGCGACGTTCTGGTATGTGCTGCCGAGCCTGCCGATGTTCCTGGTGCTGCCGGCGCTTCTCAGGAACGGCGTCGGGTTCTGGCTCGCGCTCGCGATCGTGTGCGCGCTGACGATGGTGCTCTACCTCGCCATGATCCGCATCCTCGCTTGGTTCGGCCTCGGTCTCTGAGCGACAACACGGTCGCGCGCGGGGCGGCCATCTTCTATAGTCGCCGCCAGGATCCGCTCACCGGGGAGACGATCATGCCCGACCTCCTGCCCACCACCGTCGTCGGCAGCTATACGCAGCCCGACTGGCTGGTCGATCGCGAGAATCTGCGCGGCCGGTTGCCGCCGCGCATCCGCGCGAAGGAGATGTGGCGCATCCCGGAACGATTCCTCGAGGCGGCGCAGGACGACGCGACGCTGGTCGCCATCCGCGACCTGGAACGCGCCGGGATCGACATCATCTCGGACGGCGAGATCCGGCGCGAGAGCTACTCCAACCGGTTCGCCACCGCGCTCGACGGCATCGACATCGACAAGCACGGCACCGCGATCGACCGCACCGGCCACGCCAATCCCGTGCCGCGCATCGCCGGGCCGATCCGCCGCACCCGGCCGGTCGAGGTCCGCGATGTCCAGTTCCTGCGTGCCAACACCGACCGGCGGATCAAGATCACCATCCCCGGGCCGTTCACGATGACCCAGCAGGCGCAGAACGACCACTACAAGGACGACGAGGCCGCGGCGATGGACTATGCCGCCGCCGTCAACGCCGAGATCAAGGACCTGTTCAAGGCCGGCGCCGACGTGGTCCAGCTCGACGAGCCCTATATGCAGGCGCGCCCCGATAAGGCCAAGGGCTATGCGGTCAAGGCGATCAACCGCGCCGTCGAGGGCTGTCGCGGCCTCGGCACCACCGCGGTCCATCTCTGCTTCGGCTATGCGCACATCGTGCACGACCGGCCCTCGACCGGCTATTCGTTCCTGCCCGAGCTCGAGGCCGCGCATGTCGACCAGGTCTCGATCGAGGCGGCGCAACCCAATCTCGATCTCGCGGTCCTGAAGAGCCTGCCGTCGAAGACGATCATCCTCGGCGTCATCGACAACGGCGATGCGACGATCGAGACCGCCGAGACGGTCGCGGCCCGCATCCGGAAGGCACTCGCCGTCGTGTCGGCCGAGCGTATCGTGGTCGCGCCCGATTGCGGCATGAAATACATGCCGCGCGACATCGCGTTCGGGAAGCTCAGGGCGATGGTCGACGGTGCGCGCATCGTCCGGCGCGAGCTCGGGCGTGGCTGACCAGCGCCCGGTCGTCGAGCCGCCGCCGGCGCGGCGCGTCAACGACATCGGCGGCGATCCGGCCGGCCCGATCGACCGGAGCGACCACGCGGCCCTCTTGTGGCAGCGCATGGCGGTTGCCACGCGCGCGGCAATCGGGACGCCCGCGAAGCGCCTCGTCACGCTCGACGAGGCGCGCCGCGCCTCGGAGGACCTCGGTCTCCTCCACGACCGGCTCGGCTATTTCGAGCGCGGCGTGCGCGCGGCGGCGAACGTCCTGATCGAGAAGGGCGTCCTCGGCGAGGACGAGCTCGCCCGCCGCATGGCCGAGATCCGCGCCCGGCCGCGATGATCGGCCCGAACTAATGGGTCTCCCCCGGGCCTCCCCCGTGTCGGAACGGGGGCCGGGGAACTCGCCCGGCCGCCCACGGGAAAGGTTGGCCGCGGCGCGGCGGATCACTACAATGGCGCCGATCGCCGGTTCAGCCGGAGGATGAGGATGACCGATCGACGCTATCACGACATGGGGGGCGAGCCGGCCGGGCCGGTCGATCCCTCGACCCACGAGGCCGAGCCGTGGCAGAAGCTGATCACCGCGCTCAGGAACGCGCTCGGCGACGACTATTGCCGGGTCGACGAATTGCGCCGTGCGCTCGAGGATCTGCGGCCGGAGGACTATGACCTGCCCTATTTCGAACGCTGGGCGGTCGCCATGGTCAATCTGTTCTGCGAGAAGGGCCTCTTCAGCCGCGCCGAGTGGGACGCCAAGATGGCCGAGGTCCGGCGCAAGGTTCAGGAGGCCGCATGACCGCGATGTTCAAGGTCGGCGACAAGGTCACGGTCAAGCGGACCCACCCGCCCGGCCACCGCCGCACGCCCTTCTACATCCGCGGCAAGGCCGGCATCGTCGAGCGCATCGCAGGCAATTTCGCCAACCCCGAGGAGCTCGCCTACGGCTTCGACGGCGAGCCGCGGCGCCGGCTCTATCGCGTCCGCTTCATGCAGACCGAGATCTGGCCGCGCTATGACGGCCCGGCGCAGGACACCCTCGATCTCGAGGTCTTCGAACACTGGCTCGAACCGGCGTGATCCGGGCGGAAGGAGAACCGACATGACCGATGAACGCGACGCCCGCGGCCATCACCACCACCATGATCACGACCACGACGCGCATGCGCCGATCGAGGTCGGCGCCTCGGAGTACGAGATCATGGCGCTGGCGATGCGCGAGCTCCTGATCGAGAAGGGCTACGTCACCGCCGCCGAGATCCGATCGGCGCTCGAATACATGGACAGCCGCACGCCCTCGCTCGGCGCCAAGGTCATCGCCAAGGCCTGGTCGGACCCGGCCTACAAGAAGCGGCTGTTGGAGAACGCGCCCGCGGCGTGCAAGGAGGTCGGCGTCGACGTCACGCCGGCCCATCTCGTCGTGGTCGAGAACACGCCGGCGACCCACAACGTCATCGTCTGCACGCTCTGCTCGTGCTACCCGCGTTCGCTCCTCGGCCTGCCGCCCGACTGGTACAAGTCGAAGGCCTATCGCTCGCGCGTGGTGATCGAGCCGCGCAAGGTGCTGAAGGAGTTCGGGACCGAGCTGCCGGGCGATATCACGCTCCGGGTCCACGATTCGAACGCCGATCTCCGCTACATCGTTCTGCCGTTGCGGCCCAAGGGCACCGAGGGCTGGGGCGAGGAGAAGCTCGCGTCCATCGTCACCCGCGACTGCCTGGTCGGCGTGACGCTTCCGGTCGTCTGACCGCGCGGGCTCCGGACGGTCTCACGGGGCGGGCCGGCGGCCCGCCCCGTCGTTTTTCGCGCTGACGGCGACGGTCGCGAGCGAGATGCCGGCGGCGATCACCGCGCCGCCCGCCCAGTGGAACCACTCCAGCCGCTCGCCGAGAAAGAGCGTCGCGGCGATGGCGCTGAACACCGGGAACAGGTTCGCGATATAGCCGGCGTTCGCCGGCCCGGCGCGGATCGCGCCCATGTTCCACAACGTGTAGCCGATCACGCTCGCCGCGATCGCGACATAGGCGACCAAATAGAACGCCGTCCAGGTCAGCGGCATCAGCCGCACCGTCGCGGTCTCCCACAGATAGAACGGGAGATCGAACACGATCCCGACCGCGAACACGACGACCTGGAAGCCGAGGAGGTCGATCCCCTTGGGCAGCTTGCGGATCATGATCGTCTGCACCGTCCAGAGGACGGTGGCGCCGAGCACCCAGAGATCGCCGACATTGAAGTCGAGATGGTCGAGGAAGATTCGATCGCCCCGGCTCACGATCACGATGAGGCCGGCGAACGAGATCGCGACGCCGGCGATCTGGCGGCGGCTGATCGCTGTCCCGAACACGATCCACGCCGCGATCAGGACCAGCGCAGGCAGGATCCCGGTGATCAGCGTGCCCTGCACCGCGGTCGTGTACTGGAGCCCGATATAGAGGACCGGGTTGAACAGCCCGACGGTCGCGATGCCGAAGCCGACGCAGAACTTCCAGTGGCGGCGGAGGAGATCGCGCTGCGCCCACGCGCGCGGTCCCGCGAAGGGCAGGATGATCGCGAGCGCCATGATCCAGCGCCACACATTGAGCGCGATCGGCGGCACGTCGGCATCGGGCGCGGCGCGGCCGACGACGACGTTGCCGCCCCACAGCGCGATCGCGGTCGCGGCGAAGAGGCAGCCCCACAGCGTCGAGTTGAAGGCGAGCGCCGGCGCGGCCGGCGGGTCGGGGCGGGAAGCCATGCCGGGAACTTGTATCCGGCCGAGGGCGGCGGCGTCGAGGCGCTTGGCCGGCGGCCGGCGACGGGCGGAGCGTGCCGGTCGCGAGCGTGACCGCCCGTGATCGCCGGTGTGTTCGTGGCGGGCGTCCTCGCCCGAGGCGCGGTCGTCAGGCGGCGTCGGCGCCGTAATAGAGCGTCACGACGTGCTTCGCCTCGGCGAAGAAGAGCCAGCGCTCGATCACGACACCGAACGAGGCCGAGAGCGCGGCGAGGACGGCGCACGGGAGGCCGAGCCAGAGCGAGGCCTCCATGCCGATCAGGACCAGCGCGGCCGGGATCGCGAACAGGAGGAAGAACGCATAGCGGCGGAGCTTGGTCGCATGCGCGCGCGCGATGCGGTAGCCCATCTCCTCCTGGACGAAGTTCTCCTGCGTGTTCGGCGCATCGAGGAGACGGACCGGGCCGAGACCGGCGAGCCCGGTCGCGGTCGCGACCGTCGAGGCCGCATGGGTGCCGTCGATATACATCCAGTAGCGCCGCTTGAGCCAGAACCCGTAGGAAAGCGCGATGATGACGACGAGCGGCGCGAACGGGCTCACATGGCCGAACAGCCAGGCGAGCGCGTTGTACCAGAGCGATCCCGTCAGCACCGCGAGCGCGAGATAGAGCCGCGTCACGATGCCGTGGTTCCAGGCCCGGATCGTCTTGAGCGCGGCGTAGATCATCGCCGTGCAGTAGACGGTCGCGGCCGCGGCGGCGGCGACCACGAGGCCGAGCGCGCCCCAGATGCCGCCGTTCTCGCCGACAAACATCCAACCGAACGCGAACAGCCCGGCCGGCACGAAGGTGAGCGTCGCCGCGACACCCTCGCGCGACAGCCACGATGTCCGCCACTGCGAATAGGCCCGCCACGCCCGCTCGGGATGGCCGAGATGGAAGGTCGAGGACACCAGGCCGAACGCGATGGCGCCGAGCGCGAGGGCGAAGGCGACGGCGCCGAACCACGGGTCGGGCGGCACGAGGCCGAAGGCCGCGAACGTCCCGAGCATGGCGAGGAGGCCGTAGCCCGCGCCGGAGGCGGTGGTGAAGAAGATGACGGAATAGGCGGGATGCACGGGCGCGGTTCTCGGCGGACGGAGAGGCGGAAGAGCTGTTGCCGGCGGTCAGCGCGACAGCATCGCGTCGATCCACCGGAGGAAGCGGCCGCCGCCCGACGCCGCCTCGGGCAGCGCCGCCGGCGCACCGGTGCAGCCGGGCGTGTCCCGACGCGGGCGGGGCGGCAGATAGCGGTTGACCGGCGCATAGCCGAGCTCGGGCATCAGCGCGACGCCGCCGCGCGCGGCGACGAGGCGCGAGACCGCCGAATCGGGATCGCCGAGATCGCCGAAATGCCGCGCCGATGCCGGGCAGGTCGCGACGCAGGCCGGCACGCGATCGATCTCCTCGAGGTTCTCGTTGTAGATGCGGTCGATGCAGAGCGTGCACTTCTTCATCACGCCGGCATCGTGGTCGTATTCGCGCGCGCCATAGGGGCACGCCCACGAGCACAATTTGCAGCCGATGCAGAGATCCTCGTTGACCAGCACGATGCCGTCCTCGGCGCGCTTGTAGGACGCGCCGGTCGGGCAGACCCTGACGCAGTCCGGCGTCTCGCAGTGGAGGCACGAGCGCGGGAAATGCACCGTCCGCGCCGCCGCGCCCTCGCCCGCCTCGAAGGTGTGGACGCGGTTGAACCACACCCCGGTCGCGCCGGCGCCATAGGGATCGTGGTCGGGAAGGGGTGCCGCGTGGCCGCCGGTGTTCCACTCCTTGCAGTTGACCGCGCAGGCATGGCAGCCGACGCAGGTGTCGAGGTCGATGACGAGGCCGAGTTTCCGCCCGCCCGGCGGCGGCAGCGCGGTCATCGTCCGTCTCCGCTCTTGCGCGCGCGGCGGAACCGCTCGCCGTAGCGCAGGATCGCCGGCCGCGCCGGCAGCGTCGGCGGCGGTGCTGCGGCGGCGAAGCGGGGCGATGTCTCGCCCGCCTCGGCCTCGGCCACCTTCTCGATGCGCACCCGGAGGTCGTACCACGCCGCCTGGCCGGTCACCGGATCCGAGTTCGCGTAGCGGTAGCCGTCCTCGCGCGCGGGCAGGAGCTCCGAGATCACGTGGTTGAGGAGAAAGCCGCGCGTCGCTTCGGGCGCATCGCCGGCGAGGTTCCAGGCGCCCGCACGCTTGCCGATCGCGTTCCAGGTCCACACCGTGTCGGCATTGACGCCTTCCATCAGACGCACCTGCACCTTGATGCGCCCGTGATGGCTCGTCACCCACACCCAGTCGTCGTCGGCGATGCCGAGCATGGCGGCGCGCGCGCGGTTGACATAGAGCCGGTTGGCGCCGTGGATCTGGCGGAGCCAGGCGTTCTGCGAGCCCCACGAGTGGTACATCGCCATCGGACGCTGGGTGATCGCGTGCATCGGGAGCGACGCGGTGTCGATGGCCGCCTCCTCGAACGGCATATACCAGATCGGCAGCGGATCGAAGAAGGTTTCGATCCGCGCGCGATGGCGGGCGGGCGGCTGCTTCGGACCGAAGCCCTTGGCCGCGAGCCGGAATGTCTGCATCGGCTCCGAATAGAGCTGGAGCACGATCTGATCGGCCTTGCCGATGAAGCCCATCTTGACCGCGTAGTCGAGATAGGTGCGGTTGGCGTGCTTGTAGTAGCGCGCTTCGTCGGGGAGATGCTGGCGCCAGAAGCAGCCGTTGTCGATATAGCGCGCGAGCTGGTTCGGATTGCGCGGCCCGGTGCCGTGCTCGTCGCCATTGCCGCGCCAGCCGGCGAGCATGCCGATCCCCGGCATGCGCTCGTGGTTGACGAGATAGTCGGCATAGCCGCCAGGAAAGCGCGGGCTGCCGTCCGCGACGACGAGGCCGGGAAGCCCGAGCCGCGCGCCGAGATCGATCAGGACGTCCTGGAACGGACGCACGTCGCGGTCGGGCTTCACCACCGGCTGGCGGATCGCATCGGCCGGGCCGTCGGCATCGCAGATCGGCCGGTCGAGAAGCGAGATGCAGTCCCAGCGCTCGAGATAGGTGGTGTCGGGCAGGATCAGATCCGCATAGGGCACCATCTCGGAATAGAACGCGTCGGAATAGATGATGTGCGGGATCTTGTAGCCGCCGTCGGCGTTCTTGTCGGTCAGCATGTGCATGACGCCCGTCGTGTTCATCGACGAGTTCCAGCTCATGTTGGCCATGTACATGAACAGCGTGTCGATCGGGTAGGGATCGCCCTTCCACGCGTTGGTGATGACCATGTGCATGATGCCGTGGGCGGCGATCGGCGCCTCCCACGAATAGGCCTTGTCGATCCGCCGCGGCGTGCCGTCGTCGTCGACGAGGAGATCCTCGGGCCCGGTTGGGAAGCCGAGCGGCGGGCCGGCCATCACCTTGCCGGCGCCGATCTGGTCGGCGCGCCCGGCGGGCTTCTGCGCCGGCGGGATCGGCTTCGGGAACGGCGGCTTGTAGCGGAACCCGCCCGGCACGTCGACGGCGCCGAGCAGCATCTGGAGGATGTGGATCGCGCGGCAGGTGTGGAAGCCGTTCGAGTGCGCCGAGATGCCGCGCATCGCGTGCATCGCGACCGGCCGGCCGACCATCCGGTCGTGGCGCCGCCCGGCCCAGTCGGTCCACGCGATCGGGAGCACGATCTCGTCGTCGAACGCGGCGTGCGCGAGCTCGGCCGCGATGCGCCGGATCGTCGCCGCCGGCACGCCCGTCGTCGCCGCCGCCGCCTCGGGCGAAAAGGCGTCGTCGAGATAGCGCGCGGCGAGGAGCTGGAACACCGGCACCGCCTTGCGGCCGTCTTCGAGGATGAACTCGCCGACGAGCGCGGGCGTCACATGCGGCAGGAGCGCGCTCGCCTCGGCGTTGACGGTCTTGTCCCAGAGGAGCGGCGCGCCGTTTCGATCGCGCGCGAAGAGCCCGTCATCGGCGGTCCCGGGCGCCTGGACGACGAGCCACGGCGCGTTGGTGTAGCGGACGAGATAGTCGAGGTCGATCCGGTTGGCGCGCAGGAGCTCGTGGATCAGCGCGAACACGAGCATGCCGTCGGTGCCGGGCCGGATGCCGATCCACTCGTCGGCGATCGCGGAATATCCGGTCTTGACCGGGTTGACGGACACGAACTTGGCGCCGCGTCCCTTCAACTTGCCGAGCCCGATCTTGATCGGATTCGAATCGTGGTCCTCGGCGACGCCGAACATCAGGAAATACTTCGTGTGGTCCCAGTCGGGCTCGCCGAACTCCCAGAACGAGCCGCCGATGGTGTAGAGCCCGCCCGCGGCCATGTTGACCGAGCAGAACCCGCCATGGGCGGCGTAGTTTGGCGTGCCGAACTGGCTCGCCCACCAGCCGGTCAGCGCCTGGCTCTGGTCGCGGCCGGTGAAGAAGGCGAGCCGACGCGGATCGGTGGCGCGGATCGCGCCGAGCCAGTCGGTCGCGATGCGGAGCGCTTCGTCCCACGCGATTTCCTTGAACGTGCCGGCGCCGCGCTCGCCGGTCCGGAGCAGCGGTTTGGACAGGCGCGCCGGCGAATAATGCTGCATGATCCCGGCCGAGCCCTTGGCGCAGAGGACGCCGCGGTTGACCGGGTGGTCGCGATTGCCCTCGATGTATCGGATCGTGCCGTCGCTGAGGTGGACCTTGATGCCGCAGCGGCACGCGCACATGTAGCAGGTCGTCGTCTTGACCGTGTCGCCGATCGCGGGCGAGGTGTCGACCTTCTCCGGTGCCGGGCTCAGGAACTCGCCAATGATGGACGACATGCGACCTCTGCGCTTCGTGCGGATGCCAACGAATAGGGAAGAATGTCGCCGTCGTCAAACTGCGCGACGCGCCATGCGGAGGACATGGTGACACCGGCGATCGCCGGATTCCACGACGGCCCGACCGGCACGATCAGCTATGTCGTCGCCGATCCACGAACCCGCATCGCCGCGGTCGTCGATCCCGTTCTCGACTACGACGCGCGGAGCGCCCGCACCGGCACGCGCGCGCTCGAGCCGGTGCTCCGCCATCTCGAGCGCGAGCGCCTCGCGGTGGCCTGGATCCTCGAGACCCACTTGCACGCCGACCATCTGTCGGGCGCCCAGGCGCTCAAGGCGCGGGTCGGCGGCAAGGTCGCGATCGGCGCCGGCGTCACCACGGTGCAGGCGCGCTTCGCGCCGCTGTTCGGCGCCGAGCCCGGCTTCGCGACCGACGGGCGCCAGTTCGACCATCTCTTCGTCGACGACGAGACCTTCGCCGTCGGCGATCTGGCGTTTCGCGTGCTGCCGACGCCCGGCCATACGCCCGCCTGCGTCGCCTATCACGTCGCCGATGCCGTCTTCGCCGGCGACACGATCTTCATGCCCGATGCCGGCACGGCGCGCTGCGATTTCCCGGACGGCGACGCGGCGACGCTCTATCGCTCGATCGCGCGCGTCCTCGCGCTGCCGCCGGCGACGCGGCTCTTCGTCTGTCACGACTACGGCCTCGACGGCAAGCGGGCGGTCCAGTGGGAGACGACGGTCGCCGCCGAGCGCGCCGGCAACATCCATGTCAAGGACGGCACGTCCGAGGTGGCGTTCGTCGCCCTGCGGCGCGCCCGCGATGCGACGCTCGCGCTGCCTACGCTCATCCTGCCCTCGGTGCAGGTCAACATGCGCGCGGGCCACCTGCCGCCCGCCGCCGCCGACGGCCGCGTTTATCTCCAGATCCCGCTCGACACGTTCTAGCGGGCGCGGCCGGCGGACCGCTCAGGCGGGCTGGGCGCGGAGCCGGGCGAGCGGCGCATCGGCGATCGGCAGGTGGACGAGGGCCGCGAACACGCCGAGCGCGATCGACATCAGCCACACCGTGTCATAGGAGCCGGCGATGTCGTAGACGAGCCCGCCCAGCCAGGCGCCGAGGAAGCTCCCGATCTGATGGCAGAGCGAGACGATGCCGGCGAGCGTCGCGAGATAGCGGAGCCCGAAGATCTGGGCGACGACGCCCGAGGTGAGCGGCACCGTGCCGAGCCACAGGAACCCGATCGCGGCGCCGAAGATGAGCGCCGAGGTCTCGGTGATCGGCAGGAACACGAACAGCGCGATCACGATGGAGCGCAGGAGATACATCGCCGACAGCACGTATTTCTTGCGCCAGTAGCCACCCATGGCGCCGAAGACGAGCGCGCCAAAGATGTTGAAGAGGCCGATCAGCGCAAACGCGGTCGCCGCGGTCCCCGCCGACAGCCCCTGATCGCCGAGGAAGGCGGGAAGATGGGTGCCGATGAACGTGACGTGGAAGCCGCAGACGAAGAACCCGGCATTGAGGAGGAGATAGCCGCGGTGCCCGCCCGCCTCGCGGAGCGCCTCGCGGAAGCTCTGCTCGCCTCGGCCCGCGGCGACGCCAGCCGCCTTCCACGGCAGCGCGAGCGCGAGCGCCGCGATCGCTGCCACCGCGAGCGCGCCGACCAGCATGGCGCTCTGCCACGACATCGAATCGAGGAGTGCCCGCGTGCCGGGCACCAGCGCGAACATGCCGAACGAGCCGGCACCGGTCACGATCCCGAAGGCGAGCGTGCGCTTTTCCGCCGCCACCGCCTTCCCCACCGCGCCGAACAGCACGTTATAGCTCGCGGCCCCGAGCCCGACGCCGGTCACGATCCCGAGCGCGGCATAGAGCCCGAAGGGCCCGGTCGCGAACGTGGTCAGCACGAGGCCCGCGATATAGACGACGCCCGCCACCAGGACCACCCGCGCGACGCCGAAGCGGTCGGCGAGCGCGCCCGCGATCGGCATCATGAAGCCGGTGACGAGGTTCTGGATCGCGATCGCGAGCCCGAACACCTCGCGCCCGACGCCGAGATCGACGATCACCGGCGGCAGGAACAGCCCGAACGACTGCCGCACCCCCATCGAGATCGTGACGATGATCGAGGTCGCGGCGAGGATGACGAGCGCGGCGCGGGTCAAGAGGCGTGCTCCAGGGGCGCCGCCGAATGGCGCCGGTCGTCGTGGATCGGTCGCGGCGATCGCCCGGCCGGCGCGGGAAGACGCTGCACCAGATAGCGCGATTCGGCGAGCGCGCCGATCACGGTGCGGCCTCCTCGGTCGAGGACGGCACCCTGCCCGGGTGCCAGCACGATATCACGCCCGTCGTCCTCCTGGGTGATCCAGAGCCCGCCGGAGAGGCAGGTGACGAGCGTCCCGGCCGCGTCCTGGAAACGCACGGCCGCACCCTTGGCGAGGGTCTCGGTTCGGGTCTCGGCGGTGATGATCATGGCGGCTCTCCTGGTCTCTTCGGTCCGCGCCGAAGCTGCAATTTTCTCAGCGCCGGTGTCCTGCGAACTCCACAATCTCCTTGCTTTGGCCCGAAAAAAAATGGTCAATTCTCACCCGAGACATGAGAAAATCTCAACTGAGACGATGCGACCCTTGCCCTCCCTGAACGCGCTTCGGGCCTTCGAGGCGATCGCCCGCCACCAGAGCTTCGCCAAGGCGGCGGCCGAGCTCAACGTGTCGGCGACCGCGCTCAGCCATCAGATCCGTGGCCTCGAGGACATGCTCGGGATGAAGCTCTTCGAGCGGCGCCCGCGGTCGATCGCGCTCACCGAGGCGGGGCGTCTACTGCAACCCGGCATCGCCGCGGGCTTCGAGCGCTTCCGCGAGGCGCTCGATCGGCTCGCGCGCATCGGCGACGACAGGGTCCTCGTCATCAGCGCGACGCCCGGCTTCACCTCGAAATGGCTGGTGCCGCGGCTCTACCGGTTCATGGACGCCCATCCCGAGATCGAAACGCGCGTATCGGCGACCACCGTCTTCGCCGACTTCGTGCGCGACGGGATCGACGTCGGCATTCGGTTGAGCCCCGGCAATCATCCCGGGCTTCACGTCGAGAAGCTCGCCGACGAGAGCGTGCTGCCGCTGTGCAGCCCGCGGCTCCTCGCCGAGGGAAGCGGCCTCGCGACGCCGGCCGATCTCGGCCGCATGGCGCTCATCCACATCGAGCTCCCGATCGCCGCGCCGCCGCCGATGCCGAGCTGGGCGGATTGGCTCGCGGCGGCCGGCCTCGCCGACATCGACCCGAGCCACGGACCGCGGTTCAACATGGCCGACCATGCGCTCGATGCGGCGATCGCCGGCGCGGGCGTCGTTCTCGCCTACCGCATCATCGCGTCGGGAGACATGCGCTCGGGGCTGCTCGTGTCGCCGTTCGGGCCGGAGCTGCCGGTGATCGGGCGCGCCTACTACTTCGTGTGCGCGCCCGGCCGCGAACGCGTCCCCAAGGTGCGCGCGTTCCGCGACTGGCTGGCGGCGGAACTGGCCGCGACCTGAACGATCACGGCAGAAGCCCGCCGCACAACGCGATCGCGATCGACTGGACCAGCGCCACGTCGCGGAAGGCGGGGAAGAAGGCGAGACCGAGCGCGACGATGCCGCCAAGAACGAAGCCTTCAGCGCGCGTCATGCGTCTCCTCCCTATTCGGCCGGCACCGGATGCGGCCGGCGCTCGAGCGCGGTCAGCCGCTGCGCGACGTGGTTGATCGGGCGCGTGAACGGCGCGAGCAGGAGATAGAGCGCCGGGATCACGAACATCGTGAGGACGGTGGCGAAGCTCATGCCGCCGATGATGACGACACCGATCGCGGCGCGGCTCTCGGCGCCGGCGCCGGAGGCGATCGCGAGCGGCACCGCGCCGACCACGGTCGCGATCGTCGTCATCAGGATCGGCCGCAGGCGGACGACGGAGGCCTCGAGCACCGCCTCGCGGACGCTCTTGCCCTCGTCGCGGAGCTGGTTCGAGAACTCGACGATGAGAATCCCGTTCTTCGCCATAAGCCCGATCAAAAGGATCATCCCGATCTGGCTGTAGATGTTGAGGCTGAACCCGGCGTAGATCAGCCCGAGCAGCCCGCCGGTGATCGCGAGCGGCACCGACAGCATGATGATGAACGGGTGGACATAGCTCTCGAACTGCGCCGCGAGGACCAGGAACACGACGAGCAGCGCGAGCCCGAAGGTGAAATAGAGGCTGTTGCTCGATTCCTTGAACTCGCGGCTCTCGCCCTGCCAGCTCACCACCGCATCGTTGGGGAGCGCGTCCTTCGCCAGGCGCTCGAGGTCGGCGATCGCCTCGCCGAGCGGATAGCCCGGCGTGAGCGAGGCCTGGACGGTGATCGAGCGCAGCCGGTCGACGCGGTTGAGCTCCTGCGGGCCAGCCGCCTCGCCGATGACGACCAGGTTGTTGAGCGGGATGAGCTGTCCGGACGTCGCCGAGCGGACGAAGACATTGGTGAGATCGCGCGTCGTCCGCCGGTTCTCGGCCTGCGCCTGCGCGATCACCTTGTACTCCTCGCCGCGCTCGACGATCGTGCCGACCTCGCGCGAGCCGAACAGCGTCTCGAGCGTGCGCCCGATCTGCTCGAGCGAGACGCCGAGATCGGCAGCCCGCAGCCGGTCGATGGTGACGCGGAGCTCGGGCTTGTTCTCCTGGAAGTTCGAGGTGACGTTGACGAAGCGGCCGTCCTGGTTCATGCGCTGGATCATCTGGTTGCGCCACTCGACCAGGGTCTCGTAGTCGGGCCCGCCGAGGACGAGCTGGATCGGCGCGCGGAAGCCGCGCTGGCCGAGGCTCGGCGGGTTGACCGGGAAGGCGCGCACGCCGGGGATCGCGTTGATCCGCGGCGCGACCTCCTTGACGATGTCCTGCTGCTTGCGCTCGCGATCCTGCCAGTCGGCGAGCTTCAGGAACACGAAGCCCGTGTTGACCGGCGCCGGGCGGACGAAGCCGGGCGCGATCATGCTCATGATCACCGACGCCTCGCCGCGATCGATATAGGGCCGGAGCGTGCCCTCGATCGCGGCGATGTGCTCGCGCGTGTACTCGATGGTCGCGCCCTCGGGCGCCGTCACCGGCACGATCAGATAGCCGCGGTCCTCGGTCGGCGCGAACTCCTTCGGGAGCGTCAGGAACAGGCTGTAGGCGGCGCCCATCAGGACGAGACCGACGGCGATGACGACGACCGGCGCGCCGAGCGCGCGGTCGAGGAGCCAGCGATAGCCGTTGTTCAAGCCGACGAAGGCGGGCTCGCTCCAGCGATAGAGGAAGGATTCGCCCGAGACCGGGCGGAGGAGCTTCGAGCACATCATCGGGCTCAGCGACAGCGCGACGAAGCCGGAGAAGAGGACCGCAGCGGCGAGCGCGATGCCGAACTCGGTGAAGAGCCGGCCGGTATTGCCTTCCATGAACGAGATCGGCACGAACACCGAGGCGAGGACGAGCGTCGTCGCGATGACCGCGAAGGCGATCTGGCGGCCGCCGCGGACCGCGGCGAGAAGCGGCGGCTCGCCCTCCTCGATGCGGCGATGGATGTTCTCGAGGACGACGATCGCGTCGTCGACCACGATGCCGATCGCGAGCACGAAGGCGAGCAGCGTGAGCACGTTGATCGTGAAGCCGAACGCCGCCAGCACGGTGAACGAGGCGATCACCGAGACCGGGATCGCGACCGCCGGGATGATGGTCGCGCGCACGCTCCTCAGGAACACGAAGATGACGCCGATGACGAGGACGAGGCCGATCATCAGCGCGTGCAGCACCTCGTAGATCGACCGCTCGATGAAGACCGATTCGTCGTAGCCGACCTGCATCTCGATCCCCGGCGGGAGCGTCGGGGCGAGCTTCTCCATCTCGGCCTTGGCGCCGGCGGCGACCTCGAGCGTATTGGCGGTCGATTGACGGAGGATGCCGACGCCGACCGATTCGCGGCTGTTCGAGCGCATCTCGCTCCGCGTGTCCTCGGGCGCGATCTCGATTCGGGCGACCTCGCCGAGCCGCACCTGGTAGCCCGAGCGCGAGGCGATCACGACGCGCGCGAACTCGTCGGGCGAGCGGAGCCGCGCATCGGTCTTGACCGTGAACTCGCGCGCGCTGCTCTCGAGCCGGCCCGAGGGCAGCTCGACGTTGTTCCGCTTCACGGCCGCCTCGAGATCGTCGACCGTGAGCCCGCGCGCCGCCATCGCCTGGCGGTCGAGCCAGATGCGGATCGCGAAGCGCCGCTCGCCGTTGATCGAGACCGACGCGACGCCGGGCACGACCGACAGCCGGTCGACCAGCCGGCGCTGCACGATGTCGGTCATCTCGAGCGCGCTGTAGCGGTCGCTGTTGAGGAGGAACCACAGGATCGCGCGCGCGTCCGAATCGACCTTGGCGACGCGCGGCGTCTCGATGCCGTCGGGCAGCCGGCTCATGACCCGCGCCACCCGGTCGCGCACGTCGTTGGCGGCGGCCTCGAGATCGCGGCTCAGCAGGAACTCGATCGAGACCTGCGAGCGCTCCTCGCGGCTGGTCGAGGTGATGGTCTTGACCCCCTCGATGCCGGCGACCGCGCTCTCGATCAGCTCGGTCACGCGCGATTCGACGACCTCGTTCGATGCGCCCTTGTAGACGGTGATCACCGAGATGATCGGCGGGTCGATCGCCGGGTACTCGCGCACCGGCAGGCGCAGATAGGACGCGATGCCGACGACGATGAGGAGAAGGCTCATCACGGTCGCGAAGACTGGCCGCTTGATCGAGGTGTCGGAGAGAACCACGGGTCGCGCTCCACGCTCAGCTCGCCGTGCCGTCCGTGCGCGGCACGACCGCCTGGCCGTTCCGCACCTTCTGCACGCCGCGGATGATCACCTGGTCCTGCGCGCCGACCCCTTTGACGACCTCGACGAAGCCCGGAACGCGCGTGCCGAGCGTGACCTCGGTCCGGACCGCGCGGCCGTTGGCGACCACGAACAGGAACTGGCGTGTGCCCTCGGGCACGATCGCCTCCTCGGGCACGAGGAGCGCGTCCGCGCGCCGGCCGAGGAGGAGCTCGACGTTCATGAACAGCCCCGGCTTCAGCGCGTCATCGCCGTTGTCGAACTGGGCGTTGACGCGGACCGAGCGGGTCGCCGGGTCGACGCGCGAATCGACGACGTTGACCTGGCCCTCTAAGACGCGGTTCTGGACGCCCGGCGTCGACGCCTTGACGGGAAGACCGACGCGCAGTCGGGGCAGCGCGATCTCGGGAATCGAGAACTCGACCTTGATGATCGCGACGTCGTCGAGCGTGGTGATCACTGCGCCCGGCTGCACCAGCGCGCCGAGGCTGACCTGGCGGAGCCCGACGCGGCCATTGAAGGGCGCGGTGATGCGGAGATCATCGAGCCGTGCCTCGGAGGCGCGGAGCCTCGCCTCCGCCGCGCGCACCTGGGTCTCGAGCTCGTCGATGCGCGCTTCCGACATGGTGAGATTGCGGAGCTGCTTGGCGCGGGCGAGCTTCGTCCGCGCCTCGTCGCGCTGGGCGCGGAGATTGTCGAGGTCGGCCTGCCGCTCGCTCGCGTCGAGCTCGACCAGCGTCACGCCTGCGGTGACGCGCTGGCCTTCGCGGAAATTGATCTTCGAGACGACACCGGTCTGCTTGGCGGTGACGGTCACCGCCTCGTTGGCGCGCGCGGTGCCGACCGATTCGATCAGATCGACGACGAGATCGCGCTTGGGCACGGCGACGATCACCGCCTGCGGCGGGCCGCGGCCGCCGCCCGCGCCGGGTGGTCCACCCGGCGGTCCGGC
>VGEU01000074.1 GCA_016869145.1 Alphaproteobacteria bacterium
TGGATGATCGCGACGTGCACCGGGCGCAGCAACTGGGTCGGCACGATCCCGTAGGCGGCATAGAGATGGAAGAGCGACGCCGCGACCGCGAGGCCGCCGATCACCCAGGCGAGCCAGCCCTTCAGGCGATGGGTCGCGCCTTCCTCGCGCTCGATGAGCTCGGTCGCGCGCTTCAACGCCGCATCGGCGTCGGCCGGAAGCGCGCCCTCACCAGCGCGCGTCGGTTCGCTCATGCCTGACCCTCCCCTGACCGTGCGTTGCGGCCAAACCCCTTCTTATCGTGGGCCCGGACATGCGAACCCCGTCCCGCGGGCGCGGGACGGGGTCCAGTATTATCGGATAATCGCTCGGGCGGTCAGTTCGTCGCGACACCCCGCTCGGCGAAGAAGCGGAGCGCACCCGGGTGGAACGGCACCGGCGTGTTCGCGACCTTCTGGTTCTTGAGATCGAAGTCCTCAGATTGTTTGTGAACCGCGACCATTTCCGGCTTCCGCTCGATCAGCGTCTTGACGATGTTGTAGGCGACATCGTCCGGCATCTTCGCCGGGGCGACGAGGATGTTCCAAACCGCGGTCGATTGCGTCGCCTTGTCCTGGCCAGGATAGGTCCCGGCGGGAATGACGGCCGCGGAATAGAGCTGGCCGTGTTTCTGGTTCATCGGCGCCGCGAGCTCGGCATGATCGAGGATACGGATCTTGGTGCCCGGGGTCGCCGCAAGGTCGGTCACGGCCGCGGTCGGCAGTCCGCCGACCCAGAAATAGGCGTCGATCTTCTTGTCCTTGATCGCGTTGGTCGACTCCGCGACGCCGAGACGCTCGCGCCGGAGATCCTTGTCGCGGTCGAGCCCGGCGGCTTCGATCACGCGGAACGCCATCACCTCGGTCGCGCTGCCAGGCGAGCCGGTCGAGACGCGCTTGCCCTTGAGATCGCGGAGCGTATTGATGCCGGAACCGTCGACGGTGACGACGTGCATGATGTTGGGATAGAGCACCATGAGCGCGCGGTGCTCGACCGCGGCACCCTTGAACTTGTCCTCGCCCTTGGCCGCATCGAGGCTGGCATCGGCCATCGTGAACGCAATGTCGGCCTTGCCGGCGCCGACGAGCTTCAGGTTGTCGACCGAGCCGCCGGTGACCTCGGCCGTCGCCTGCCAGCCCGGAACGTGCTTGGACAAGAGATTGGCGAGGCCGCCGCCGAGCGGGTAGTAGACGCCACCAGTGCCGCCGGTCGCGATCGAGAGCGTGCGTTTGTCCTGGGCGAGGGTGGGTGTCGCTGCGAATGCGAGTGCGACGACACCGGCGGCGACGGCGCGCAGGGCGGAACTCATGCGAGGCATCGGGCGTCTCCTTCTTGTGGGACTACTCGGACGCGTAAGCGCAACCACGGGGCAGCCCCGGGTACGGCTCGACGGACCGTAATCTATGCGTCATTCGGCTGACGTAAATAGGGGCCGGTGAAGAAAGCCGTCAATCGCTTGCCAAATCCGCGCGCCCGGTGCGACCATGGCCCATGCGCCGTGCCGACCTCGTATTCCTAGCCCTCCTGGTGCCGGTCCCGGCGACCGCGATCGAGCTTCTGCCGGGCGATCCGGATGTCGGGCGAGACCTCGCCGCCCGATGGTGCGCCAATTGCCATGACATCGCGCCCCGGCGGCAGACCTCGCTCCTCGCCGTGGCGCCGGCCTTCCAGAGCATCGCGGAGAAGCCGGGGGCGACCGTCCTGTCGCTCCGGGTCTATCTCCAGTCGCCGCACGGCGACATGCCCGACATCATGCTGTCACCCGACCAGACCGATAACCTGGTGAGCTACATCCTGAGCCTTCGCGGCTCCTGACCCGACCGGAAGCGGCCGCGCTTCCCCCGGCGGACCGCGACGATTCACCCGACCCGTTCACGCTGGGGGGAAGGCATGATCGATCCCGACCACATCCCGTTCGCCTGGGCCCGTCGCGAGCTCAGCTTCACGGCGGCGATCACGCGTGGCCACAAGGGCAAGCGTGCGCGGCTCGTCCAGGAGCTCCTGACGCTCGCCGGGCACGCGGTCGCGATCGATGCGGGCTTCGGCCCGGCGACCGAGGCGGGCGTGCGCGGGTTCCAGAAGGGCGTCGGGCTCGCGCTGACCGGGAGCGTCGATGCGGCGCCCTTCGCCGCCCTGACCGCGCCCCTTCGCCGCGCGCTGACACCGATCGATCGGGGCAAGGCCGGTCTCGGCGCGCTCGTCGTCCGCTATGCCGAGCAGCACGCCGACGAGCACCCGCGCGAGGTCGGCGGCCAGAACGCGGGCCCGTGGGTCCGCCTCTATATGCACGGGAACGAGGGTCCGCCCTGGGCGTGGTGCGGCGGGTTCGTGTCGCTGATCCTCCGCCAGGCCTGCGACACGCTCGGCCTGACGCTGCCGATCGCGCCGAGCTTCAGCTGCTATGCGCTCGCGGTCGATGCCCGCCACCGCGGCATCCTGAAGTCGGGCGCGGCGGTCACCGGCGCGGTGCCGCCCGGGTCGCTGTTCCTCCAGCGCCGCAGCGCGAGCGACTGGGTCCACACCGGGATCGTCGTTACGGCGTCTCCGGCCTCGTTCGCGACGATCGAGGGCAACACCAACGATGCCGGTGATCGCGAAGGCTACGAAGTCTGTCGGCGGATCCGCAGCTATGAGAGCAAGGATTTCGTCGTCTTGCCCGCAGCCTGAGGATGCGCGCCCGCATCGCCGGCGGCCGAGGCTCGATGCCGCCGCCCTTGCCGCCGCCCGCCAATGCGAGGCGCATCACTGCCCCTGTCCCAGAGAGTAGCCGGCCTCGCCGTCGAAGCGGCAGAGGTTCTCGGTCTTGATGAAGTCGATGCCGGCCGATGCCGCCCGGCGCATCAGCTCGACGATCGCTGCGTGGTCGATCGGCCCGTTCATCGTCGTAAACCGGCAGCGCCAGCGGTCGGTGCAGAACGTCTCCGGAATGCCTTCCGGCCACACCTTGACGCCGCGGTTGGTGATCAGGCTGAGCGCGAGCTTGTTGCCGCCGAGCGGGCGCATGATCTCGGCGAGGCGGTCGGGCGTCTCGGGCCGCGCGTGGACGAACACATCGACGCCGACGAGCTCCTTGTGCGCCGGCGCGATCGCCGTCGGCCGCGGCATCGCGAAGCGCACGCCGCCCGCGGCGTAGTCGACCGGCGCGAGCGTGCGCGGCTTCTGGCCGAGGCGCGCGATCACCGCGTCGGCGAACAGCGCCGGGCTTGGCAGCCGTCGCCAGCCGTCGTCCTCGATCCGGTTGGCGAGAAAGCGGCCGGCGCCGCTCACCCCGTCGCGATAGAGAAAGATGAGCCGACCGTCGGCGTCGCGGACCCAGGCCGGGTATGTGGTCCGGGCCTCGTCGCGTCCGGTCATGCCGGCTTCGAGCGCGAGGCTCACGAGATCCTGTGGCCGGCTCATCCGGGCATAGACCAGCGGGCTCGCATGCATGTTGCCGGCGACATGGAGCCGGCGTTCGGCATCGAGCGCGAGAACGATGGCGTTGTGATTGTCCCAACCCTCGAACGTCGAATCGAGCCGTCGATGCGACCAGCGTCGCGCCGCGCGGTCGAACGCCGCGACCGTGAGCGCGCGATCGGCGTCGTAATAGCCGACATAGAGCGTGCGCGCATCGGCGACGGCATCGAACAGGACACCGACGCCGGACTACGCCCGATCGATGCGATGGATCGCCCGGACATTCGGCACGAAGTCCGAATCGCGCGCGAGGACGACGCAATCGAGCGTGCCGGCGCGGCCCTCCGGTAGGATCGAGAGACTTCCGGCGCGGTCGTCGAGATCGATGCGCCCGATGCGCTGCCATGCGCCGGCCGTGGACCCCGGCAGTGCGAGGCGGAGCGCGGTGTCCGGCGCGCGGACGAGGCGGAGCGTGCCGCCCGGCGCAGCGCCCGCGGTGCGGACCCAGAGCGTATAGGGTGCGGCCGCGATCGCGCTCGGGAGCGCGATGCGCTCCGGCGCGTCCGAGGCGATGCAGTGACCGGCGGCGCGCGGGTCGGTCGCGCAGGCGAGCTCCTGGGTAAGCGGGTCGGCCGCAACCGTCTGCCCGAAACGCTGGCCGCATGTCATGCTCGGGGCCTCGCGCGCGCCGCCGTCGGACACGGCGAGGGCGACGACGAGGATGACGATGCCGATGCGCGTCCGCTTCATGCGGCCCGCGCCGGGAGCCGCGCTGTGCGGACGCGGAAAGGACGGGTGCGGCCCGTGGCCAAGGCGGCGTGGCGTTCGGCGAGCGCATCGAGGAGGGCGGCGTGCGCGGCGCCGTCGTCCGCGCGGCCGTCGTCGGCGATCGGGGCGGCGTCGGCCCGCCAGGTCTTGTCCCAGAAATGGACGGCGACGGTCTCCGACGTCACGGCCTCGAGCGCGAACGGCTCGTTCCACGAGAACGGGTAGAAGACGGGTTGCGGCAGGACGGTCACGTCGCTCACCTCGACGCCGCCCGGATCATAGGCCGCAAGCCCGCGCGCGCGAAGGAGCCGCGTCACGAGGCGTGGCGCCGAATGGTTGGCCGGCTCGCTGCCGTCGAAATCGGCGACCAGCCGGCGGAGACAGGTCGCGATGAACCAATGGCCGGGCCGCGCGCCGAACACCGCGTTGTTGACCCAGTCCTTCTCGGGCGCCACCGACTGGAAGCCGAAGAAGCAGCGCCGCGTCCGGAACCGGTCGAGCGCGCCGAGGAGCATCACGTCGGTATCGAGATAGATGCCGCCATAGGCGAGCACCTTGGCGAAGCGGATATAGTTGGACGCATTCGCCCAGTTGCCGGCGGCGAAGCAATGGCGAAGATAGGGCGTATCCGCGACCACGGTCTCGTTGGTCCAGGCGCGGACCTCGTAGCCCGGGTTGGTCTCGCGCCAGGTGTCGATGTTGCGGCGATATTTCTCCGGCAGCTTCCGGTCGCCGACCCAGACAAAGTGGAGGATGCGCGGGATCACCCGGGCTTCCCTCCGGCCGCCCTTCGCGACCGCCTCAACCGGTTGCGGCCCGCGGCTCGGCGGTCGTGCGCGGCGAAACCGCGACCGCCGACGGCGCCGGGGCGTAGTCCTCGAGCGTCCAGCGATAGACGTTGGCGCGCTTCTGGCCCTCGGCCTGTTGGACGTCGGAGGAGGCTATGTCGCTCTCGGTCGTATCCTGGATGATCAGGTTCGGCAGCATCGTGAACGATCGTTCGGCGAAGCTCCTCTTGACGTGGCTCAGCGCGCCGACGTCGAGCGGCAGGTCGAAGAACTGCGCCTGGTGCATAAGCATGGCCATGACGCTCCGGTGGATTCCGGTGGCGTGGCTGCCGACGCTCGAGCCGTTGCAGCGGTAGAGATTGTCCGAGAGCCGGGTGATCCAGTCCTCGCCCCAGTCGTACTGAAGCGCGCCGAGCTGGAGAATCTTCCAGTCGTCCGGCACCTCTTCGACGAAGCGGGCGAACAGCGCGTTGAAGTTGCGGTGGAACAACGCATCGTCGTCGAGAACGAGGATCGATTCGTAGCCTGCGGCGATCGCGTCCTCGAGGATGGCGATATAGGACTTGAGATAGCCCCAGGCGCCCGGCGTGCGGATCGCCTTGCCGTTGATGGTCTTCTCGAGAAAAGCGACGCGCGCGATTCGGCTGTCATAGGTCTGATAGAAGTCCTTCGAGCGCGTGATCGGCTTCAACCCGGCCGGCACGGTGACGACCGGCTTCTGCGAGTAGGCGAGATACTCGTCGACATGGGGCTTCGCCTTGCCGTCGACGGCGCGGAAACGTTCATAGGTGATCCCGAGCGCCGTCATCTGGCGGTCGATCGCGGCGAGCCAGTCGGGTCGGCGGTCGAGGTTGAGGACATAGACGCGGTCGAAGAAGCTGTTGACGGTCTTCCTCGTCCGCGCCGGCTTCGCGGGCGGGATGATCGTGGTGGGCAGCGGAATATAGACACGCGTTTCGTCGCGCATCACGCGGTCGCGCCGCTTGAGCTCCTCCGGGTCCTTGGTCTTCTTGTATTCCGGTCCCCACGGCAGGCTGCACCGGTAGGTCGGCTTGTTCGCCTGGAGCTCGATGTACTGGTTCGAATCGCGCGCGTCGTAGAAATGCGTCGGATCGTTGAGCCCGGCGCGGCAGACGCGGATCGAGTAGTCGATGTGCCACTGGCCGCGGATCGGGAAGTTAATCTCGTCGTTGTAGCCGACCTTCTTGATCACCTCCGGCGTGAAGGTGAAGAGGCAGCCGTCGCACGACCAGACGTCGACGATGGTCTCGCACTTGCTCGAGGCGTCGATGTGGAGCGGCGGCGGGCTGAAGTCGGGCTGCGTCCGGCGGCGCAGATTGACGAACTGCTTGTGGTTGCGGTGGCAGAGATGCGGATAGCCGCTCGCCGCTGCGGCCTCGATGTAGAGCCGATCCCAGCCGCGCTTCAGGAACGAGATGTCATCGTCGATCGTGAACGCGAAGTCGTAGCCGATCGTCTCGCAGAGCTCGATGATCGTGTTGGTCTGGCCGCAGGCATAGCGGCCCTTGTTGCGGATGACGTGGAGCTCGACCTGGAGCTGGAGCTTGTCGAGATAGTCGAGCGTTCCGTCCTCCGAGCCGTCGTCGGCGATCATCAACACCCAGTCGTAATCGGCCGAGCGCGTGGCCATGAACGTGTCGACACACTCGCGGAGATAGTCGAGCCGGTTCCAGGTCGTGATCGACATGACGACCTTCTTGCGCGGCACGCCGGCGACGGTGACGGGCTGGAAGGTGATCGGCCAGTGTGCCTTGGCGACCGCGGACTGGACGAGGCTCGTGTCGAAGGCCGATCCGTCCTTGCCGTGCGAGGCGTCGTAGATGGTGGGCACGCCGCCCTTGACCGTGTTCTGGACCACCCAGTTGCGCGGCCGGGCGATGCAGATCATCGGCATGTGCTGGGTCTGGGCCTGCTCCATCAGCCAGATGTCGGCCATGTTGCGGCACTGGAAGTCGCGCTTCCGGAGCGTCAGGGTGCGCGCGTCGTAGAGGACCGCGCCGGTGCCGAGGACGTGGACCTGATAGTCGACGCTGTTCGCGTGGAGGAAGCGCCGGACGTGGCGGTATTGCTCGTTGTAGTAGCCGGGTATCGGCTGCTTCAGGAGGATGCCGTGCAGCCCGACGATGACCTTGTTGTCGTAGCGCCGGAGCGCCTCGACCATGCGCGGCACGTAGTCGGCGGGATAGAGGAGATCGTCGTCGCAGACGAGCTTGAGCGGATGCTCGGTGTCCTCGCACCAGTGGAACTTGCCGGCGTCGCCGTCATCGCCGTGGGTCGCCGAATGGACGATCTCGACGCGCGGCAGAGCGAGGCCGGCGGGGACGCGCTCATGGCCGTTGAGATAGACCCGCACCCGGTCGACGAAGGGATAGAGGGAGAGGACCGCATCGACCAGCATCGGGTCGCGGCCCGGGACGCTCGCCATCGTGGCGACGATCTTGTCGCCGATCGCCTCGCCGCTCGAGGCCGGCACGTAGAGATCGGCGCGGCCGAGCGCATCGAGGCGGATGGTCTCGAGCCGGCACTCGTCGCCGATGGCCGGATTCTCGACCAGGACACGGAGGATCAGCCGCCTGGTGCGCCCGGTGGTCATGAACACCCGGCTCGCCGTGCCGCTCTCCGCCGTCACGTAGGCGGCCGATGTCAGATGGAGGTCGTTGTCGGGATCGAAGGCCGAAAGATAGATCCGCTTCGCCTCGGCCTTGAAGGTGCCGGTGACCGAGAGCTCGTAATAGGTGTGCGGCGCCACGCTGACGGCGTTGCGCTCGATGCCGGGCGTCGAGCGGTTCTGCTCGATCGTGAACAGACCGAGCGCGCCGAGCTTCACCTTCTGGTGGTAGCGCCAGGCGCCCCAGCCGTCGATGAAGCTGTCCTCGAACACGGGCTCGGGGCGCGTCGGGACGCGGCGGAAGGGCGTCACGCTCGCCTCTCTCGGTGCCGCCGCCGCGGCATGGGTCTTCACATCGAGCGCGATCAGCGCCTGCAGGCTCGCGGCGATGCCGCGCATGTCCTTCTGCAGCGTCGTGATCTCGGCGCCGAGCGCATCGAGGCGGGCGGCGAGCCGGTCCTCTGTCGCGTGCTGGTCGCGCCGCGCCTCCTGCAGGCGCTGCATGAGCTGCGCGAACGCATCGCTCGCGGCCAGGACCGTGGCCGGCTGCGACTCTGGCGCCGGCACCGCCGCCGGCACCGCTGGGGCCGGGGCGTCCTCGGGCAGGCTCTTGATCGTGCCGCCTTCGCGGAACAGCGCAAAGTCGATGTCGGTGATGTCGACCCGCGCCGCGGCGCGGAAATCGGCGCGCCAGGTGAACTCGGCGAGCGTCCGCTCGTCCATCCCGACGCGCACCTTGTTGTGGGGCGCGAGATCGACGCGGATGAGGAAGGGGAGGCCCTTGGGGAAGGCGACATTGGCCGTCGCGAGCTCCGCGCCCCACTGGCCGGACAGGTTCTCGTTGACCACGAGCGCGGCCTGGTCGATCCGGAACGACAGATGGAGGAGGTTTCCGCCGGTTTCGTCCAGGAAGTTAAGGGTAAATATTCCGAATTGAGGACAAACACCGCGGAAATATAGGCTCTGCGGCAGTGCCATCAGATCCTTGAACGCGTACGTACTGATCATCGGAATGACCCCCTAACGAACCCCGCGATACAAGTGCCCCAAGCGCGTTAATCTCCACTTAGAGGCTCGAATATTCCGGCATGCCGTCGGGTCAAGGGGCGTGCGGTCGGCGGGCGATGACGGCGGGCGAAATCGTGCTATCTCAACGAGCGTCGAATGATGGGGGAGTGCCATGGCCTTCTTTTCGCTCAAGAAGCTCGGTCTGCCGACGCCCGCCGAGGCGCTGCCCGGCCGCGCGACGCCGATGCGGGTGCCGGCGAAGCACTTCGTCAACGGCAATCCCCTGCGACCGCCGTTTGCGGACGGTCTCGAGCGGGTGATGGTCGGCATGGGCTGCTTCTGGGGGGCGGAGCGCATGTTCTGGACCGCGCCCGGCGTCCATTCGACCGCGGTCGGATATGCCGCCGGTCTGACGCCGAACCCGACCTATGAGGAGGTGTGCTCCGGCATGACCGGCCATAACGAGGTCGTCTTGGTCGTGTTCGACCCGGCGCGGACCTCCTTCGCGGCGATGCTCAAGATCTTCTGGGAGGGCCACGATCCGACCCAGGGCATGCGCCAGGGCAACGATGTCGGCACGCAGTACCGCTCCGGCGTCTATGTCTATTCGGACGCCCAGCGCACGGCTGCAATCGAGAGCCGCGACATGTACCAGGCGCTTCTCCTGAAGGACGGCTTCGGCGCGATCACGACCGAGATCCTCGATGCGCCCGAGTTCTATTACGCCGAGGACTACCATCAGCAATATCTCGCCAAGAACCCGGGCGGCTATTGCGGTCACGGCGGCACGGGCGTGCGCTGCCCGATCGGCGTCGTCGCCGCCGCGAAGTAGCGCCCATGGCGGCGGCGCCGGCGTCGCGCGCGCGCCGGGCTTCGCGCCTGGGTCGTGCTCGGCGCGTTCGTGTTCGTCTGCTTCGCGGTCTCGGCGATCGGCGGCGCGATTACCGCGACCTCGGTCGGCACCTGGTACCAGGGCCTCGCCAAGCCGTCATACAACCCGCCCGACTGGGTGTTCTCGCCGGTCTGGACGATCCTCTATGCGCTGATGGCCTTCGCCGCCTGGCGGGTGTGGCACGCCGTCGGATGGTCGGCGGCGGCGGGCGCGCTCGTCCTCTTCATCGTCCAGCTCGGCCTCAATCTCGCCTGGTCGGCGCTCTTCTTCGGTCATCGCGCGATCGGTGCCGCGCTCGTCGAGATCGTGGTGCTGTGGATCGCGATCGCCGCGACCATGGTGGTGTTCTTCCGCCACGACCGGATCGCGGGCTGGATGATCGTTCCCTATCTCCTCTGGGTTTCGTTCGCGCTCCTCCTCAATCTCGCGATCTGGCGGCTCAACTGAGCCTCAGCGATCGGCGGTCGCCGCGCTCTCGTGCCAGCGTCTGAGCAGCCGGCGCGCGAGGAGGCCGAGCGCCGCGTGGATCACGACGCCGGCGAGCGTCAGGAGGAAGAGTGCTGCGAACATGCGCGGGATCTGGAGCCGATAGCCGGCCTCGAGGATGCGGAAGGCGAGCCCGCTCTCGTTGCCGCCGGAGCCGGCGACGAACTCGGCGACGACCGCGCCGATCAGCGCGAGCCCGCCCGAGATGCGGACACCCTCGAGGAAATAGGGGAGCGCCGTCGGCAGGCGGAGATGGACGAGCATCTGCCAGCGCGACGCTCCGTAGAGCCGGAACAGCTCGCCCAGTCCGCGGTCGGCGCTGTTGAGCCCGAGCGTCGTGTTGGCGACGATCGGAAAGAACGCGACGATCCAGGCGCAGATCAGGAGCGACAGGAAGAGATCGTCGGACCAGATGATGATGAGCGGCGCGATCGAGACGATCGGCGTCACCTGGAGCATCACGAGATAGGGATAGAACGAGCGCTCGATCAGCGGTGACTGGGCGAGGGCGACCGCGATCGCGAGCCCGAGGAGCGTCGCGGCCGTGAGCGCGATGAAGGTCGTCCTGAGCGTCACCCAGAGCGCGGCGAGGAGGCTCGGCCCGTCGGTCCAGAGCGTCGCCACGACGCGGATCGGGCTCGGCAGGATATAAGGCGGGATCTCGTTGACGCGGACGACCGCCTCCCAGCCGGAGAGGAACACGATCGCGACGACGACGGGCGCGATCCAGCCGGCGGCGCGCCCGCCTCTCATGCCGCCATCGCCGCGGCGAGCCTGTCGCTCACGCGCTTGCACATCGCACCGAACTCTGGGCTCGTGCGAAGCGCCGCGCTCCGCGGTTGCGCGAGCTCGACCGGAAGCTCGGCGACGATCCGGCCCGGGCGCGGCGACATCACGACGATCCGGCTCGACAGGAAAACGGACTCGAACACGCTATGGGTCACGAACACGGCCGTCCAGCGGTGCGCGTGCCAGAGCCGCATCAGATCGTCGTTGAGCTTGAAGCGCGTGATCTCGTCGAGCGCGGCGAACGGCTCGTCGAGGAGAAGAAGGCGCGGCCTCGTCACGAGCGCGCGCGCGATCGAGACGCGCATCCGCATGCCGCCCGAGAGCTCGCGCGGAAGCGCCGCGGCAAAGCCCTCGAGACCGACGAGCGCGAGCGCCTCGGCGATGCGCAGAGCCGCCTCGCTGCGCGAGACGCCCGCGAGGCGGAGCGGCAGCCACACATTGTCGAAGACGCTCGCCCAGGGAAGGAGCGTCGCCTCCTGGAAGACGAAGCCGATGCCGCCGTGGCGTTCGCGCTCGACATGCCAGCGGACCGCGCCGGCGGAGGGCGAGGCGAGGCCGGCGACGAGGCGAAGGAGGGTCGACTTACCGCAGCCCGACGGGCCCACGAGGCTGACGAACGCGCCGTCCTCGATCGCGAGATCGATCGGCTCGAGCGCACGGGTGCCGTTGTCGAAGGTCTTGGCGACGCCCTCGATGGAGAGAAGACGTCCCATCGCGCGCATCAGCGCTTAAGCGACATGCCGACCTTCTTGTTGACGAAGTCGAGCGTGTAGCCGGTGCGCCAGTCGAGGGTCTGCGGGTAGAGACCCTGGGCCGCCATCACGGCATGGAAGTCGCGCCAGCGCGCCTCGCTCATGGCGCCGACGCCCATCGTCTCGGCGTCGCCCGAATCGACGATGCCGCGGTCCTTCATGCGCGCGATGCCGTAGGCGATCAGCGCGTCGGTCATCTCGGGGTTGTCCTTCTTGATGAGGGCGTTGCCGGGTGACGGATCGCGGTAGAGATAGCTGTACCAGCCTTCGATCGAGGCATCGACGAAACGCTGCACGAGGTCGCGGCGCTCGCGCACCAGACGCTGCGAGGTCTGGATGATCGCGCCATAGCCGGAGAACCCGGCATCGGCGAGGAGATGCACCACCGGCTTGACGCCGCCCTGGGATTCGATGGTGAACGGCTCGCTGCCGAGATAGCCCTGCTGGATCGCCGCCTTGTTGGCGAGGAACGGCGCGACCGAGAAGGTGTAGGGGCGGATCTGATCGTCGGCGTAGCCGAACTTCGCCTTGAGGAACAGCCACCAGCTCACGCGCGCATCGGAGCCGATCATGATCGGCTTGCCCTTGAGCGCGGCGAGCGTGTCGTGGCCCTGGCCGGGATGGGCGATGAGCACGGTCGGGTCCTTCTGGAACAGCGCCGCGACCGCGACCATCGGGATGGTCTCCTTCACGTAGTTGAGCACGATGAAGGAGTTCGACGACATGTTGAAGTCGAGCCGGCCGGCGGCGAGGAGCTGGGCGTGGTTGACCTGCGGTCCGCCCGGACGGAGCGTCACCTCGAGCCCGTGGCGGGCATAGATGCCGGCGGCGAGCGCCTGATAGAAGCCGCCGTGCTCGGCCTGCGCCTTCCAGTCGGTGCCGAACGACACCTTGTCCTGGGCGAGCGCGGGCGACGACGCGGCGAGAAGCGCGGCGACCACGAGACTCGAACGGCTCCGGGCGAAATTCATCTCAGGACCTCGTCGTCGGAGAAATGGGGCGCTATCGGACAGGATGTGGGCGCCGCGCGCAAGCCTCTCGGCTATCACCGCACCGCGCGCCGGCGGCGGTGGCTCATTGCGGATTTGTGCCGCGCCGGATCAGCTCGAGGAGACGATGTGGGCGCACCGGATATTCCCCGAGACGTACGCCGAACGGGCGGAGCGCATCCTCGATCGCCGACACGATCGCGGCGGCGGCGGGCAGGGTGCCGCACTCGCCGATGCCCTTGACGCCGAGCGGATTGAGCGGCGAGGGCGATTCATGGTGGATCACGGTGAAGCGCGGGATCTCAGGCGCGGTCGGCATCAGATATTCGGCGAGCGTCGTCGTCAGCGGTTGCGCGCCCTGGTCGTAGCCCATCCACTCGAACAGCGCGTTGCCGATTCCGTGCGCGGCGCCGCCGTGGAGCTGGCCGTCCGCCGTCATCGGGTTCACCAGCCGCCCGCTGTCGCTCACCAGGACATAGTTGACGAAGTGGACCTGCCCGGTCTCGACATCGACCTCGAGCTCGACGGCGTGGCATCCGTTCGAGTAGGCGAGGGACTCGGGCGCGAAATTCTGGTTCGATTCGAGCCCGGCCTCGACGCCCTTGGGGATCGAATAGCCCGGCATCCCGGTCGCGACGAGCGCGACGTCGCGGAGGCTGACCGACATGTCGGCGACGCCCTTGACGCGCACCTCGCCGTCGCGGAGCTCGAGGTCGGACTCCGCCGCCTCGAGGAGATTGGCGGCGACCTTGAGGACCTTGGCCCGCACCTCGCCGGCGGCGATGTGCACCGACGAGCCGGCCGTCACCGTCTGTCGGCTCGCGAAACCGCCGAGCCCGAGCGGGATCGTCGCGGTATCGCCGGCGACCACCTCGATGTCGTCGACGGCGACGCCGAGCTGATCGGCGGTGATCTGGGCGAGGATGGTCTTGAGCCCCTGGCCCATCGCGAGCGCGCCGGTATAGACGCTCACCTTGCCCGACCGGCCGATCCGCACCGTGCCCGATTCATAAGGTCCGCGGCCGGTTCCCTTGATGCCGTGCGCGAGACCGAGACCGATATAGCGACCGGCCTTTCGGGCGCTCTCCTGCCGAGCTCGAAAGCTCGCAAAATCAATGCCGTCGAGCGCTTTGTTCTGGCACAACGGGAAATCGCCGCTGTCATACTCGACCGGCGTCTTGGCGCGTGTCAGGAGCGGCGTGCGGTAGGGCATGCGCTCGGCCGGGACGAGATTGCGCCGACGCACCTCGATGCGATCGAGCCCGAGCCCGTCGGCGACCGCATCGAGCATCCGCTCCATCGCGAAGCAGCCCTCGGGATAGCCGGCGCCGCGCACGGGCGCGACCGGCACCCGGTTGGTCTCGACCACCTGGACATGGAGCCGGTAGGCCGGCAGCACATAGACCGACGGGACGACGGTCGAGGCGTTGTAGGGAAGATTGATCCCCTGCGGGGTATAGGCACCCTGATCGTGGATCATCCGGCCGCGCGCACCGAGGAGGCGGCCATCCGGGTCGGCGGCGACCTCCATCTCCCACACCTGGTCGCGCTCCTGGATCGCCGCGAGGAAGTGCTCGCGCCGGTCCTCGATCCATTTGATCGGCCGGCCGATCATCCGGGTTGCGGTGGCGAGGGCGGCCTCCTCGGCGTAGAGGATGAACTTGCAGCCGAAGCCGCCGCCGACATCGGGCGCGACCACCCGGATGCGGTTCTCGTCGAGATTGAGAAGCTCGCCCAGGAACGACCTGATCTCGTGCGACTGCTGCGTCGAATCCCACAGCGTCAGCCGGTCGTCGGCCGCCTCGTAGCGCGCGACGACGCCGCGGCCCTCGATTGGGTGGGCGACGCCGCGGTGCTGATTGAGCTTCACCGCGAAAACGTGCGCCGCCTTCGCGAAGGCCCCGGCGACATCGCCGTATTCCTGGTTGAACTCGGTGAGCACGTTGGACTTCATCGCGAGCCGCGCGCGCGGCGCGCCGGGCGCCACCGCCGCGCGGCAGTCGGGGACGGCGGGGAGCGGCTCGTAGTCGACCGCGATCGCGGCCGCCGCGTCCTCGGCGCGGTAGCGGCTGTCCGCGATCACGAGGGCGACCGGCTCGCCGACATAGACGACCTCGTCCTTGGCGAGGACATAGGGCGTGATCCCGTCCGGCAGCGCTCGGGTGCGGAAGCCGAGCGGCAGGCGCTCCTCGGTGAGATGGGGTGCGAGATCGGCGATGGTGAGAACAGCGTGGACGCCGGGCATCGCCTTGGCGGTCGCGGTATCGATCCCGATCAGGCGTGCGTGTGCGTGCGGGCTCCGGAGGAATGCCGCGTGCACCATGTCGGGCAGGTGGATGTCGTCGACATAGCGGCCACGACCGGTGACGAGCGGTGGATCCTCGATCCGCCGGACGCGCGAGCCGAACCAGGTCCCGGTCATCGAAACACCTTCCTGCGCTGCGGGGCTGAGCCGGCCGGCCCACCCGGATCTGCGCTTATCGCCCGTGCCGGGCGCACGGTCAATCGGTGCGGCTCCGGGCCGTTCATGCTCTAATGTGCGCCGCCGAGTGCGGACGAGGGAGCCATGCGGAGTGCCGGAGCCGTGGCCGTGGCGATGCTCGCCGCGACCTGTTGGATCGCGCCGTCGCCGATTGCGATCGCGGCCGACGAGCGCGCCGCGACCACCGCGCCCGATGCCGCCGTCCGGTCGCTCGAGCTCCGCCGCTATTTCAGCCAGTGGCTCGCATCCTGCCGCGACGACGGCTCGGGCTTCTGCAATATCGCCGCATTCGTCTGCGACCCGCGGAGCGCCGCCAACCGGCACGCGTTCGAGTTGCGCATCGTCCGCCCGCAACCCGGTGCCGACCCCGAGATCGTGCTGATCCCGGTGTTCGACTATGTCGCGCCCGGCGCATCGATCACGGTCCGGATCGATCAGGATCAGCCCGTCGTGCTCCGACACGAGGTCGGCTACCGTCCGGTCAGCACGCTCAACGACTACACCGTCGTCGACCGCGCCGTGGTCGACAGGCTCCTCGCGCGCATGCGTGCGGGTCGGGCGATCCGGTTCAGCTATCGGAGCGCCGATGGGCGGGCGGTCGACGCCCGCTTCGGTCTCGACGGGTTCACCGCCGCGCTCGGCCATGTCGAGCGACTGCAATCCCGTCTCCGGCGCGATCCGGCCCCGGGGGTCGGCCTCGCCGCCGCCCCGACTTTGCCGACCGCGCTCCTCTGCAGCGGCAACGAGCCGGTCTGGCGTCTCGATATCGATGCCGGCGAGGCGCGCTATTCGACGCCGCTCGGCGAATCGGGGCGGACGGAGGTGCGGCTCCGCGGCAGCTATCGCTGGCTCGACTATCTCAAGGTCAAGCTGTTCGTGTGGCGCGGCCGCATCCCGACCCCGGGGTCGACTGATCTCGTCGCGTTCATCACCGAGGAGCGCTGCGCCGACACGATGGTCGACCGCAGCGAGCCCTTCACCGCGCGCCTCTCGCTGCCGGATGCAGCCGTGCGGCTCGGCTGCTGCCGGCCGGCGACCGCGGAGGGTGGCGAGGAGCCGCGCCCACGACCGTGACGGGGCTTGGCGGACGGTTCGCTGCGTCCCTATATTCAAGCTCGGGCCGGTGAGTGGCAGGGCGTGGGAGAGTGCCATGGGCGACCGACACGACGGACGCACGACGCGGCGGGGGTTCCTCGGCTTCTCGGCCGCGCTCGGCGCTGGCCTCCCCTTCGCGGCGCACGCGCTTTCGATCGAGGAGGCGCCTGCGGCGATCGACGAGATTCTGACCGCCGCCTGCCTCGCCCGCTCGCACCACGCGCAGATCCGCGCCGCACTGATCGCCGAGCTCGACCGCCGGGGGTTCCCACCGGCGGAGGCCGAAGCCATCGTCGGCACGATGGACTGTCCGCAATGCGGCTGCCGCATCGGGCTCGCGCGCGACGACATCACGACCGATCTCGACAGGCTCTGATCAGCGCTCAATCCGAAAGACGGAACACGATCGGCACGTCGACCGTGCCGTCGACCGCGACGCCGTCGATGGTCGCGGGCGTGAACCGCCACCCCGCGACCGCGCGCCGCGCCGCCTCGTCGAGCATCGCGTGGCGGCTCGATCCGATCACGGTCACGCTTCGCGCGCGGCCGGTGGCATCGACCATCGCGCGGAGCAGCACCCGACCCTCGATGCCACGCTCGCGCGCCGTCTCGGGATAATCCGGCGGCGCATTGCCCTGCGCCGCGATCCCGACGCGGGTGGGGACGCGGAGCGCGGCGAGGCGTCCGTCGGCCGCCGCGCCCGGCGCGGCAGCGGTCGCGGCCTCGCCGATCGTCGCGTCCGCGGGCGTGTCTGCTGACGTT
>VGEU01000075.1 GCA_016869145.1 Alphaproteobacteria bacterium
CACCATTTTTTTGCGAGCAGCTCCTTCAGGCCCGCATTGTCGAGCATCGCATCGGCCAGAAGCTTCTTCAGCTTGGCATTCTCGTCCTCGAGCGCCCGGAGCTTCTTCGCATCCGAGACCTCCAGGCGGGCGAGGCCGAGCGAGCGCTCGAGCGCGGCGATCGAGAACGACCACACGCGGTTGGTGAGGCGCACGCGGTCGCCGATGACGGGCGCCGCGACGGCGATGGCGGCGCGACGCGGCTCAGGTCCGCGGACGGTTGCGAGAAAGGCGCGCGCGGCGGCGCCGAGGCTCGGGTGGTCGGCGGTCGCCAGCACGCGAACGGGCCCGATGCGGCCCTTCGCATCGCAGAGCGCGAAGCGCGCATTGGTGCTGCCGATGTCGGCGAGGAGGGCGGGCGATCGTCTCGGCATCGCCTGAGCGTAGAGCGCGATCAGCGCGCGCGCCACATCTGCGGCCGGACCAAAGGCGAGCGGAGATTGGTCACCGGTGTCGCGGTCGCCGAGACCGGGGCGAGCGTCGAGGTGCCGAGCGAACGCGGCGCGAGACTGGTCGCGGTCACCGGGTGCGGCTGGCTCGGCGGCGCGAGCGGCGCGAGGCGGGGCGCGAGGGCCGCGGTGCCGACCGGCGCGGCCACCGCTCCGACCGGGGCCGCGCCCAGCGCATCGGCGTCGCGGAACTCCTTATAGAGAAGCGTCGCGACGCGCTGCCAATAGGGTCCGCCGCGTTCGGGCCGCGCCGAGTGATAATGGGCGATCGCGCGCGGCCACGACCCGGTCTGGCCGCGGAGCTCGGTCAGGAACCGGGCCGCGTAGCGCGCATTCGCGACCGGGTCGAAGGCGACCTCGAGCGAGGCGAAGGCGGCCGGATGGTGGAACAGGTTCACCTGCATGCAGCCGACGTCGATCGAGCGCACGCCGCGGGCCTGGAGCGCGCGGACGGCGGCGATCGCTTCCGCCTTGGTGGGAAAATACTGCCCGTTGCCCTCGGCATTGATGGTCCACGGCCAGGCCCGGCCGGCGCGGCGCTCCTTGTCCCAGCGGCCCGACCCGGCGAGCGAGATCGAGTGGAGCAGTCGCGGCGGCAGCGCCATTTCGCGCTCGATCGCGGCCGTGGCGCGCGCGCAGGCGTCATCGGCGACCGCGGGCCGAGCGGCGAAGGCGCCGAGAAGCGTGACGAGGACGAAAGCGAGGATCTGCACCGGCGGTGTCCCGAGATGGCGTGTCGGGGACGACGATGCAAGCCTCGGGCCAAAGCCCTACCGGATCGCTGACGAAGAGGGTTAACGGCGCGTCAAGCCCGCGGGTCGCGGGGCGGCGTGCCGTCGCCGTCGCCGAGGGCGCGCACCATCATGACGCTGTCGAACCAGCGTCCGTGCTTGAAGCCGACCGCGGGCAGGACGCCGGCGACGCGGAAGCCCTGGCCGGCGTGGACGCCGATCGAGCCGACATTCCGCGAATCGCCGATCACCGCGACCATCTGGCGGAAGCCGAGCGCGGTGCAGCGCGCGACGAGTTCGGCGAGAAGCGCCGAGCCGACGCCGCGCCCGCCCTCGCCGTCGGCGACATAGATCGAATCCTCGACCGTGAAGCGATAGGCCGACCGGCCGCGGAAGGGGGCGGCGTAGGCATAGCCGATCACGCCATCCCCGCGCACCGCGACGAGCCAGGGCAGCCCGCGCCGGGTGATGTCGTGCAGCCGGCGCGTCATCTCGGCCGCGTCGGGCGGGCTCTCCTCGAAGCTCCCGAAACCGGTGCGCACGTGGTGGGCGTAGATGCGGGTGATGGCGGGGATGTCGGTGTCCGCGACCGGGCGCAGCACCGCGCCCGCCGGCGCGGGCGCGTTCATCGGGCGCGGAGTTCGGCGACCGGAAGCCGGATCAGCGCGGCGACGAAGCGGGTGAGGCGCTCGGCGAGGCCCGCGAACCCGGCGCCGCGCTCGATCCGCCGCTCGTTCATATAGAGCGCGCGGTTGATCTCGATCTGGAGCGCGTGGCGACCGTCGCTGGGGCGTCCGTAGTGGCGCGTGGTGAAGCCGCCGGCGAACGGCTTGTTGCGGATGACGCGGAAGCCGAGGTCGCGGAGCGCACGCTCGGCGCTATCGCTCACGGCGGCGGCGCAGGCGGTGCCGAAGCAGTCCCCGAGGATGATGTCGGCGCGGCCGCGCCCGGCATCGGGGTCCATCGGCCCGCCGACCGACGGCATCGAGTGACAGTCGATCAGGACGGCGGCGCCGAACCGCTCCGCCGTCGCCTCGACCAGCCCCTCGAGCGCCTTGTGATAGGGGCGATAGCAGCGGTTGATCCGTTCCACCGCGTCGGCGAAGCGGAGCTTCTCGCCGTAGATCTCCTGGCCGTTGGCGACGACCCGCGCGATGGTGCCGAGCCCGGCCGCGACCCGGCTCGACTGGGTGTTGGCGTAGTCGGGGAGCGAGTCCTCGAACATCGCCGGGTCGAGCTCGAAGGGCTCGCGGTTGGGGTCGATATAGGCGCGGGGGAACAGCGCACGGATCAGCGGCGCGCCATGCCGGGGCGCCGCCGCGAACAGCTCGTCGACGAAGGAGTCCTCGGAGCGGCGCAGCGTCAGCGGATCGAGCGGCGAGGCGCGCAGGAAGGCCGGCGGGTAGCGGGTGCCGCTATGGGGCGAGGCGAACACGAACGGGCCGGTCTGGCGGTCCGGCGCCCGGACCTCGAAGGCGGGATCCCCCGGGGCGTCGCCCTCTCTGCGCGCGGGTCTCATGGCTTGGTCATTTAGCGTAAACCCTGGCGGCTGTCACGTACCGGGGGCACCGACTGCCCATGCCGGTCGCACGCCGGTCGCCGGCGTTTACCCTTTTGCAAAAAGGCCCTACCACAATGCCGGGGCGCCTCGCGTTGTGGGGGCGTCCCGCCGCTGTGTGGATCGCCGATGGCCAGAATTCTGCTTGCGGAAGACGACGAGTCGCTCCGCGCCTTCCTCGCCAACGCGCTGCGGCGCGCCGGCCACGCGGTCACCGACTGCGGCGACGGCATCGATGCGCTCGCCGCGATCGAGGTCGACGATTTCGATCTTCTCCTCGCCGATATCGTGATGCCCGGTCTCGACGGCATCGAGCTCGCGCAGCGCGCCGGCACCCGCCTGCCGCGGCTCAAGGTCCTGTTCATCACCGGTTTCGCCGCCGTCGCGCTCAGCGCCCGCAAGAGCGGCCTCGGCCGCGACGCGAAGATCCTGTCGAAGCCGTTCCATCTCCGCGACCTCGTGTCCGAGATCGACAAGATCCTGGCGGCCTGATCGCCGCGCGTGCGCCGGCCTCGGCGCGCGTGCTTGAAACCGGGCCGGGCGGCCTGTAGAACATCGCCCGGGCGGGCGCGTAGCTCAGCGGGAGAGCACTACGTTGACATCGTAGGGGTCACAGGTTCAATCCCTGTCGCGCCCACCATTCCTTGCCCGATAAATCAATCAGTTAGCGAAGGGCCGCCGCCGACCCGGCGGTGGGGCGGCCCGGGGATCGTCGGTCCGAACGGGTTGCCGATGCGCCAACGGGCGGCGCGGCGCTATTTCCGGCCCTCGCGCAGCCGGAGCGCCATCAGGATGAGCTTGGCGAGGTTGTGGGCGGCCATCTTCTCCATCACGGCCGCCCGGTGATGCTCGACGGTCCGCACGCTGATGCCGAGCACGGCCGCGGCCGCGTGGTTCGAGAAGCCATCGACGATCAGCGCCATCACCTCGGTCTCGCGGAGCGTCAGGCGGCTGCGGCGCTCGACGAGCTCGGCCATCTCGGCGCGGCCGCGATCCTTGTCGTCGCGCGCGACGAAGGCGCGGCGGATCGATTCGACCAGCCGGACATCGTCGATCGGCTTCTCGATGAAATCGAGCGCGCCTTCGCGCATCGCGTTGACCGCCATCTTGATGTCGCCATGCCCGGAAATGAAGATCACCGGGACCTCGATCGCCCGCTCGGCGAGGGTGCGCATGAGCTCAAGCCCGGTCATCTCCGGCATGCGGACGTCGGTGACGAGGCAGCCCGGCTCGCGATAGGCCTCCGCGGCGAGATACGCGCCGGCCGAGGCGTAGCTCCGGACCGGAAGGTCGTAGGTTCTGAGCAGGACCTCGAGCGAGGAACGGACGGCGGCGGAATCGTCGACGATATGGACGGTATCGGGGCTCATGATCTCTGTTCCCGCGCGATCGGTATCGTGAAGCTCATCCGGACCGATCCGGGCCGGTTATGCGTGAGCCGGATCGTTCCACCGGCAATTTCGACGATCGAGCGCGAGATCGCAAGACCGAGACCGAGGCCCTCGCGCCGTCCGGTCGTGAACGGCGCGAACAGCTCGGCGACGATGGTCTCGGGGAAGCCGGGGCCGTCGTCCTCGACCGACACCTCGGCCGCGTCGGCGCCTGTCGCGCGCGCGATCGTGACGACGATCCGGCCGCCGCGCCCGCGCGCGGTCTGGATGGCCTCGATGGCGTTGGCGACGAGGTTGAGGATGACCTGCTGGTACTGCACCGTGTCGATCCGGGCCTCGGGCAGATCGGCCGCGCAATGGTAGTCGAGCGTGACGGCGGCGGCGGCGGCCTTGTCGCGGAGGATTTCGAGGATCTCGTGCGTTGCCGAGTCCAGATCGGCACGCTCGACGGCGCTCGGCGCGCGGTGCAGATACTCGCGCAGCCGGGCGACGAACCCGGCCGCGAGATCGATCTGGGCGACCGCGGCGCCGAGTGCGCGACGGATCTCGTCGAGCGACGGGGGGTGGTCTGCGCGAGCATCCGTTCGGCGGCCCGCGCCTGGGCGCGCGCCGAGGTCAAAGGTTGGTTTACGTTGTGCACCAGCGAGGAGGTCATGGTGCCGAGGAGATCGAGCCGGGCGGAACGGGCGAGCGCCTCGTCGCGCTGGCGCAGCCGTCGCTCATTGGCGGTCGCCTCGGCCTGGAGGCGCCGTCGTTCGCCGACGACGGTGCCGATCAGGAGCGTCGTCACGGTGAGGACGAGCATCAGATATTGCAGATCGACGACCTTCGCCGCCGGCACGTCGCGGTACTGCATGATCGCGAACTTCGCGATCTGCGTCAGCGCGAGGATCAGGATCGACCCGTCGAGGCCGTGGCGCAGCGACGCGATCACGATCGGCACGAAGAGGAGATAGAAGAACTTGAACTCGTCGGTCTCCTCGACACCGAAGATCAACCACACGACGGAGGCGAGGACGAGGAAGGTCACCACCGCCTCGCTCCGCGTGCCGAACCAGGTCGAGGTCAGCCAATCGGTGCGGCGTGATACCAGGCGCACCGTGAGGAGGCCGAAGACGGTGATGCCGAGCGCATCGCCGACCGCGAGACGAAGCACCGCGTCCTCGAAGCGCTGCGGCGGGATGATGCCGAGGGCGTCGAGATAGGTCACCGACGACATGGCGGCGACGATGGCGGCGAACGAGCCCGCGACCAGGAACACCGCGATGTCGCGGAGCCGCGCGAGCGCGAGGTCGACGCCGAACCTTCCGGTCAGCATGATCGCGGCGATGGCGTAGACCGCGGCCTTGATCAGGCCGACACCGATGGCGCCGGTCCAGCTCGTGATGACGTCGCGTACGACGAGCTCGGCGAGGAGGAACGCGGCCAGATACCAGGGGGCCGCGGCGAGGCCGCGCAGCGCGAGCATCGCGAAGGCGAGACCCGCGGCCGGGTTCCAGGGGCGGATCGAGAGCCCCGCGAGCGCGAACTCATAGGTCGCCCAATCGACGAAGACGAAGGCGGTGACGAAGAGCGACCAGCTGGCGAGGTGGCTGAGCAGGGCGGCGGTCCCGGTTTGTCTATCCGACCACCATAGACCTTCGACGGCGCGCCGCCAGCGCCCGCGTCGGGAACCCGCCATCACCGGCCGACGCAGAAAAAAGGGCGCGGATTTGTGTCCGCGCCCCGAAGTCTCAGCAGTGTTTCCGGGATCAGTGTGCAGCTATCCCGGGCAAGCACCAATACGGAGTGACGTGTCGGTCTTCCGCGTCCTCGGCGGACCGGGGACGCTAGAAGTTCAGACGGACGCCGGACGAGATGGCGAACGCCTTGTTGTCGTCGAGCGAGTTGTTATCCTCGCCCTGGTAGTTCGCATAGAGCAGGTTGCCGTACCAGAACACGCCCGGCCCGATCTCCCGGCGATAGGCGATCATGCTGTTCTTGAGCTCGTCGTTGCCCGGGTTGGCGACCACGCCCCTCGCCTTGCCCTCGCCATAGACGAAGCTGACCGCGTTCGGACCCCAGACATACTGCGCGCCGATCTCCCAGCGCTCGCCCTCGAGCGAGGTCGCGTTGGAGGTCGGCGTGTCGCGCCGGTCGTTCTGCTTGCGGTATGCGCCGGCGATTTTGAAGCCCATATACGAGATCGACGCGCCGACCGCCCAGGTGCTGTCGTCGGGCACCGTCGGGGCCGATTCGGGCGCGTGCTCGCGCGCATAGCCGACGCCGATGCCGATGCCGACCTGGTCGAATTTGCGGTCGAAGTTGAGCCCGAACGCCCAACCCTCGTTGTACACGCTGTCGGTCGTCGCCGCCGACGCGTTCTGGTCCTGCTCGTGGTTGGGCGTGTAGGACACGCCGAACTGGAAGCCCTCGAACCGAGGCGTGTAGTAGGTGATCTTCTCCGCGTCGTCGTTCACCGGCTCGCGCGGGCGCGGGTCGTTGACGGGCGAGCCGCCGCGGCCGGCCACGTGGCCCGGCGGCGCCGGCACCCAGTCGTTGGTGTCGAAGGTGAGGTTCTGGCCGACCTGGGTCGCGAACGAGCCGGCATTGCCGGTCACCATCTGCACCGCCGCATGGTCGGTCGAGCCCAGCGTGAGCTGGCCGAAGGCGCCGCGGATGATCAGGTAGGATTCGTCGATCGGGTCGTTGATGCCCGGCGCCGGCGTGCCGTCGCCGTCACCCTCGAGCTCCACCACCGCCCGGAACGAGATGCCGTTGTCCAGCGTCGCCGTGCCGATGAAGTGGATTTCCGTCTCGTTGAAGATGTCGAGGCCGCGGACGCGGTTGCCGACCGCGCCCTCGTCCTGGCCGATCGTGAGGCCGACCGTCATCTCCATGGAGCCCTTGATCTCGATCTTGGGCGCCTGCGCCTTCTGTGCGTCGGCGGTGCCGATCTGGCCCAGCAGGCCCGCAGCCACGAGGGCGGTCGTTGCTAAGAGTTGCTTTTTCATTGAACCTCCGGTTGGTGCTCTGCCTACACTGCCGTTTCCGTTGCCGCCCGACGTAATCGGCCCCCCCTCTGGGGTTATCGGCCGAGCTGCACGCGGCCCTATGGAGACCAGAACATGCTTAATCGTTCAATGCCCATGTTCCGTAGTTTCCGCTTTTTTCGGGGGGTGTGGCATAAAAGCGACAGGCAGGGTTACCGGCCGAAACGTGAACGTTTTCCGGGGCTCCGCCCGGGATTCCGCCGCGGAAAGCCATCAATGACGGGCACTGGTGCGCCGCCCAGATCGGGTCTAAATAGGGTGTGGCAGCGCCCCCGTCGGGGCGGTGCCGGTGCGAGAAGCGACGAGGGATAGATGACATGAAGCGGTTCGCGGCACGGCTTCCGGTGCATCTCGCGCTGGCGGCGCTCCTCGTCGGCGGGATGGTCCTGTCCGGCTGCGGCATGCTGATCGAGGAGGCCTATGTCGAGCCGGTCTCCAACAAGCAGCCGCCGCGCACCCGTCCCCCGACCAAGCCGGACGAGGGGCTGTTCGGCCCGGGCGGGCTGTCGTTCTCGCTCTGGGGTAACGACAAGAAATCGGGTCCCGGTGGCGGCATCGGCGGCGGCGGGGCCGGCGTCGGGGTCAACAGCTATCTGTGGCGCGCCTCGCTCGACACCGTCTCGTTCATGCCGCTCGCCTCGGCCGATCCGTTCGGCGGCGTCATCATCACCGACTGGTACGCACCGCCCGAGGCGCCGAGCGAGCGCTTCAAGATGAGCGTCTACATTCTCGGGCGCGAGCTCCGGGCCGACGCGGTGCGGGTCGCGGTGTTCCGCCAGAACCGGGCGCGCGGCGGCGACTGGATCGATTCGGCGGTCGCCAACGACACGGCGGGCAATCTCGAGAACCAGATTCTCACCCGCGCGCGCGAGCTCCGCATGGCGGCGACCGCCTCGCGCTGAGCCACCGTCCAGCGTGACGATTGGCACGCGTGATTACCGGCACGCGTGACGACAGGAGTTTGTCGATGGCGCGTGAAGCCGCGTCCGCCCGCTACAATTTCAAGGAGGCCGAGGCGCGCTGGCAGGCGGCGTGGGAGGCCGCCGGCGTGTTCCACGCCCGCCGCGATCCGACGCGGCCCAAATACTACGTGCTCGAGATGTTCCCCTATCCGTCGGGGCGCATCCACATGGGCCACGCGCGCAACTACTCGATGGGCGATGTCGTCGCGCGCTACAAGCGCGCGCAGGGCTTCAACGTGTTGCACCCGATGGGCTGGGACGCGTTCGGCATGCCGGCCGAGAACGCGGCGATGGAGCAGAAGACCCATCCCGCCGCGTGGACCTACGACAACATCGCGACCATGCGCCGCCAGCTCCGCACCATGGGACTGTCGCTCGACTGGGCGCGCGAGATCGCGACCTGCGATGCGGCGTATTACCGCCACGAGCAGCTCATGTTCCTCGAGTTCCTCGCCGCGGATCTCGCTTATCGCAAGGACGGCTGGGTCAACTGGGATCCGGTCGATCAGACCGTCCTCGCCAACGAGCAGGTGATCGACGGCAAGGGCTGGCGGTCGGGCGCCGAGGTCGAGAAGCGCCAGCTGCAGCAGTGGTTCCTCCGCATCACGCGCTATGCCGACGATCTCCTCGATGCGCTGCAGCGGCTCGACCGCTGGCCGTCGAAGGTGTGCCTGATGCAGGAGAACTGGATCGGCCGCTCCGAGGGCATGCGCGTCCGGTTCGAGATCGTCGGCGCGAGCGAGGGGCTCGAGATCTTCACGACCCGCCACGACACGCTGTTCGGCGCCTCGTTCTGCGCCGTCTCGCCCGACCATCCGCTCGCCGAGCGCGCCGCCGCGGGCGATCCCGCGCTCGCCGCGTTCATCGCGCGCTGCCACGCGACCGGCACCTCCGAGGCCGCGCTCGAGAAGGCGGAGAAGGAGGGCTACGACACCGGGCTCCGCTGTCGTCACCCGTTCCGCGCCGACGTGCTGCTCCCGGTCTATGTCGCGAACTTCGTCCTGATGGAGTACGGCACCGGCGCGATCTTCGGCTGCCCCGGCCACGACCAGCGCGACCTCGACTTCGCGCGCAAATACGGGCTCCCGGTGATCCCGGTCGTCCATCCCGCCGGCACCGATCCCGCGACCTTCGCGATCGGCGCCGAGGCCTATGTCGGCGACGGGCGCCACTGCAACTCGGATTTCCTCGACGGCCTCGACGTGCCCGATGCCAAGGCCGAGGTCGCGCGCCGGCTGACCGCGGCCGAGCGCGGCGTCGTCGAGGTGAACTGGCGGCTCCGCGACTGGGGCATCTCGCGCCAGCGTTACTGGGGCTGCCCGATCCCGGTGATCCACTGCGACAATTGCGGCGTAGTGCCGGTGCCGAAGTCTGATCTTCCGGTGCTGCTGCCCGATGACGTCGACTTCGGGGCGCCGGGCAATCCGCTCGACCGCCACCCGACATGGAAGCATGTCGCCTGTCCGTCCTGCGGCCGGCCGGCGCGGCGCGAGACCGACACGATGGACACCTTCGTCGATTCCTCGTGGTACTTCGCGCGCTTCTGCTCGCCCGCCGCCGATCGCCCGGTCGACCGCGCCGACGTCGACTACTGGCTGCCGGTCGACCAGTATATCGGCGGCGTCGAGCACGCCGTCCTCCATCTCCTCTACGCGCGCTTCTTTACCCGCGCGATGCGCGACTGCGGCCATCTCGGCATCGACGAGCCGTTCGCGGGCCTGTTCACGCAAGGCATGGTCTGCCACGAGACCTACCGCGCCGCGACAGGCGAGTGGGTGACGCCGGCCGAGATCGCGCGTGCCGACGGCGGCGGCGCGATCTGGGCGAAGACCGGCGCGCCGATCACGGTCGGCCGCTCGGAGAAGATGTCGAAGTCGAAGAAGAACGTCATCGACCCCGAGGACATCATCGAGACCTACGGCGCCGACACCGCGCGCTGGTTCATGCTGTCGGACTCCCCGCCCGAGCGCGACCTCGAATGGACCGAGGCCGGGATCGCCGGCACGTGGCGCTTCGTCAACCGGCTGTGGCGCATGGTGGCGCAGTCCGAGCTCCCGATCGCCGGCGCCGACATCGCCCACCCGCCGGCCGGCGCCGACGACGATCCCGCGCTCCGCGCCGCGCGCCAAAAGATCCACCGGACGATCGCCGGCGTCACCGGCGATCTCGAGGCGTTCCACTTCAACCGCGCGGTGGCACGCGTGCACGAGCTCGCCAACGCGCTCGCCGAGATCGGCGGCACCGATCCCGCCGCCGCCTTCGTCCGCCGCGAAGGCTTCGCCGTGCTGGTGCGGCTGATCGGGCCGATGATGCCGCATCTCGCCGAGGAGCTGTGGCGCGCGCTCGGCCACGCGACGCTCGTCGCCGCCGAGCCGTGGCCGGTCGCCGATCCGGCGCTCGTCGTCGAGGATGTCGTGACCGTCGCGGTCCAGGTCGGCGGCAAGACGCGCGGCACGATCGCCCTCGCGCGCGATGCCTCGCAGGCCGAGGCCGAGGTCGCGGCGATGGCGCTGCCGGCCGTGGTCGCGGCGATGCAGGGGAAGTCGCCGCGGCGCGTCGTCTACGTCCCCAACCGCATCGTCAATGTGGTGCTCTAGGCGGACGCTCCTCGCCTTCGCCGCGCTCGGCTTGCCGGCTGCGGCGGCCGGCTGCGGCTTCCGCCCGCTTTATGCCGAGCGCGCGACCTCGCCCGCGATCCAGCGCCACCTCGCCGCGATCCGGATCGAGGTCATCGCCGACCGCGTCGGCCAGATCGTCCGGAACGAGCTCGCGGACCGGCTCGCGCCGACCGGCGCGTCCGCAGCACCCCTCTACGCGCTCCAGGTCCGCCTCACCGAGTTCCGCCACGACCTCGCGATCCGCGAGGACGAGACCGCGACGCGGGCCAACATGATCCTGCAGGCGAACTTCACGCTCCGCGGCACCGCCGATCCGCGGCCCCTACACGACGGGACGGCGGTCGTGCGCAACAGCTACGACATCCTCCGCAACAAGTTCGCGACGATCACGAGCGAGGACGACGCCCGCACGCGGAGCGCGCGCCAGCTCGCCGAGGAGATCCGGACGCGGCTCGCCATCTTCTTCGAGCGCGCGACGAGCGGCACGTCGTGAAGCTCGCCGGCCCGGCGATCGCGCGCTTCCTCGCCCGCCCCGATCCGGCCTTCCGCGCGATCCTGATCTACGGCCCCGATGCGGGTCTCGTCCGCGAGCGCGCCGAGACCTTGTGCCGGACGGCCGTTCCCGACCTCGCCGATCCGTTCCGCGTCGCCGAGCTCACCGGCGCGGCGCTCGCCGGCGATCCGGCGCGGCTCGCCGACGAGGCGGCGGCGCTCGCGCTCACCGGCGGGCGTCGCGTCGTCCGCGTGCGTGCCGCGGGCGAGGAGAGCGTGCGCGCCTTCGAGGCGTTTCTCGTCGAACCGGCCGGCGAGGCGCTCGTCGTCGTCGAGGCGGGCGATCTCGGCCCGCGCTCGAAGCTCCGCGGCGCGTTCGAGGCGGCCGAGGCGGGCGCGGCGCTCCCGTGCTATGTCGAGGAAGGCGCGACGCTCGAGGCGTTCATCCGCGACACGCTCGCGAAGGACGGGCTCGTGCCGACGGCGGACGCGCTCGCGCTCCTCGTCGCGAGCCTCGGCGCCGACCGCCTCCTCTGCCGCCGTGAGCTCGAGAAGCTCGCCCTCTACAAGGGCGCGCCGGGCGAGGTCGCGGTCGAGGACGTCGCCGAAATCGTCGGCGATTCGGGCGCGCTCACCGAGGACGACATCGCCTTCGCCTGCGCCGATGGCGATCCGGTCGCGCTCGACCGCGCGCTCGCCCGCGCGTTCCAGGAGGGCGCGCAACCGGTCGCGGTGGTGCGGGCCGCGCTCCGCCATTTCACGCGGCTCCATCTCGTCGCCGGCGCGATCGCGGCGGGCCAGGGGATCGACCGGGCGATGCGGGGCCTGCGGCCGCCGGTGTTCTTCCGGCGCGTCGGGCCGTTCCGCGCCGCGCTCGGGCTGTGGCCGGCGCCCCGGCTCGAGCGCGCGCTGGCGCGCCTCAACGAGGCCGAGATCGCGTGCAAGTCGACCGGGCTTCCCGCCGAGACGATGTGCGCGCAGGCGCTGTTCGAGATTGCGCTCGCCGCCCGCGCGCGAAGGCGCGCTTGAAATAGATTGCGCGAAGGCGCGCTTGAATCAGATCACGCGGCGCCGTCAGTGCGACGGCGGGCCGCTGGTCTGGGTCAGCCGCTTGAGCACGTCGTCGAGCTGCTCGAGCGTCTTGTAGCGGATGGTGAGCGCGCCGCCGGTGCCGTCGAAGGCGATCGTCACCTTGAGGCCGAGGAGATCGGAGAGATCCTTCTCGAGCGCGGCGGTGTCGGCGTCCTTCGCCGCCGCGGGCGCGGCGCCGGCACGCGTCGTCGCGGGCGTCCGCGCGCGCTTGACCATCCGCTCGGTCTCGCGCACCGAGAGCCCCTTCTGCACGATGCGGAGCGCGAGCTCGGCCGCATTGTCGACGCCGATGAGGGCGCGGGCGTGGCCGGCGCTGAGCGCACCGGCATCGACGAGGTCCTTCACGGCGTCGGGCAGCCCGAGGAGACGAAGCGTGTTCGCGATGTGGCTCCGGCTCTTGCCGATGACCGCCGCGAGCGCCTCCTGGGTGTGGGCGAACTCCTCGATCAGGCGGCGATAGCCCTCGGCCTCCTCGAGCGGGTTGAGGTCCTGGCGCTGGATGTTCTCGACCAGCGCGACCTCGAGCGCGTGTTGGTCGGAGAGCTCCTTGACGATGACCGGCACCTCGTGGAGCTGCGCGCCCTGCGCCGCGCGCCAGCGCCGCTCGCCGGCGACGATCTCGAACGCGTTGGGCTCGCTCGGGTGGCGGCGCACCAGGATCGGCTGCAGGATGCCGTTCGCCTTCACCGAGTCGACCAGCGCGGCGATCTCGCTCGCGGCGAAATTCCGCCGCGGCTGGAACCGGCCGGGGCGCAGGAACTCGATCGGCACCGTGCGGCTCTGGCGCATCTCGTCGAGCGCGGCGTAGTCGCGCGCGTCGTCGCCGAGGAGCGCGGAAAGGCCGCGGCCGAGCGGGCGCGGTCGGGCGCGTTCCTCGCTCATGCCGCCGCCCCGGCGTGGAGCCCGGCCTCGCGCTTCAGGACCTCGCTCGCGAGGCGGATATAGGCCTGCGCGCCCGGGCAGTGCATGTCGTAGAGAAGGACGGGCTTGCCGTGCGAGGGCGCCTCCGAGACGCGCACGTTGCGCGGGATCACGGTGTGGTAGACGACCTCGCCGAAGAAGCCGCGCACGTCGTCGGCGACGAGCGCGCTCAGATTGTTCCGCTTGTCGAACATGGTGAGGACGATCCCCTGGATGGCGAGCGCGGGGTTGAGGTTCTTGCGCACCCGCTCGATGGTGCGCACGAGATGGCTGAGGCCCTCGAGCGCGAGGAACTCGCACTGGAGCGGCACCAGCACCGCATCCGCCGCGACCAGCGCGTTGAGCGTGATGAGGCCGAGCGACGGCGGGCAGTCAATCATTACGTAATCGAAACGATTCGGCAGCCCGCCCAGCGCTTCGCGGAGCCGATATTCGCGACGGTCGAGATCGATCAGCTCGAGCTCGGCGCCGGAGAGATCGACCGAGGCCGGCACCACCGCGAGCCCGGGGATCGTGGTGTCGATCACCGCATCGGCGATCGCGCGCCCGTCGATAAGGACGTCATAGGTCGTGGTGCGCCGCCGCTCGCGCGCGATGCCGAGCGCGGTCGAGGCGTTGCCCTGCGGGTCGATGTCGAGCACGAGGACGCGGCGGCCGACCGCGGCGAGCGCGGTGGCGAGATTGACCGCGGTCGTGGTCTTGCCGACGCCGCCCTTCTGGTTGGCGATGGCGAGGATGCGGGCGCGCGTCGGCGGCGCCGGTTTGTCCGGATCGGTCATGGGTCCCGGCGATCGTTTCGGGATGGCAACGGTCGGGTTCGCGGCGAGAAGTCCTCGATCCGAAGAACAACCCCCGTCGGGTCGGAGAGGCTCGGGTAACGCTCGACCGAGAGTGTCCAACTTTGCGCCGCGTCGGTCAATTCGGCCTCGACGGTCGCCCCTTTGAGGAGGAGGACCCGCCCGCCTCCCGCGGCGCGCCGGCAGAACGGGAACGCGAGGCCGAGGAGGTCGGCGACCGGGGCGACGGCGCGGGCGGTGACAAGGTCCGCCGGCCAGGGGTCGAGGGCCTCGGCGCGGGCGACATGGACGGCTACCGTGGCACCGGTCTCGCGCGCCGCCTCGCGCAGGAAGGCCGCCTTGCGGGCGTCGGCCTCGATCAGATCGACCGGTCGACCGGCGATGATGGCGATGACGAGGCCGGGAAACCCCGCCCCGCTCCCGATGTCGGTGAGGTGCGCCGGCGGCGGTGGCAGATGGCGGACGAGCTGGCCCGAATCGAGCACATGGCGGCGCCATGCGTCGTCGAGCGTCGTGCGCCCGACCATGTTGATCCGCGTTTGCCAGCGGCGGAGGAGTGCCAGAAGAAGCTCGAGGCGATCGGTTGTTTCACGTGAAACGTCGAGCAGCCGGCCGACCGCGGCGGCATCGAGCGGCGGCTCAGGCACGCCGGCGGGTCTCGTCGCGGCGGACATGGCGAAGGAGCGCGGTCAGCGCCGCCGGGGTCACCCCGGCGATCCGCGCCGCCGCCCCGAGCGTCGTCGGGCGGGCGGCGGCGAGCTTCTGCCGCACCTCGGCCGACAGGCTCCCGACCGCGCCATAGTCGAGGTCCGGCGGCAGGGCGAGCGCCTCGTCGCGCCGGAAGGCCTTGATATCGGCCTCCTGGCGGTCGAGATAGCCGCGATAGCGGGCATCGATCGCGATCTGCTCCAGGATATCCGCCGGGATCGCCGCGATCTCGGGCCACAGGCGGACCAGATGGGCCTCGTCGATCGCCGGTTGGCCGAGGAGCGCGGTCGCGGTCCGCGGCACCCCGTCCTGGGCGATGGCGATTCCGAGCGTTCGGGCGATGGTGGCCGGGCTCGCCCGCAGCGCATCGAGCCGGGCGCGTGCCGCGGCCAGGGCCTCGGTCCGGGCCGCGAAGCGCCGACGCCGCGCCGACCCGACGCAGCCGATATCGATGCCGCGCGGGGTGAGCCGCTGGTCGGCATTGTCGGCGCGCAGCACGAGGCGGTACTCGGCGCGCGAGGTGAACATGCGGTAGGGCTCGGCCGTGCCGCGGGTCACCAGGTCGTCGATCATGACCCCGAGATAGGCGTCGGCCCGGTCGAGCGTGAAGGGCGCGGCGCCGCCGGCCGCCAGCGCGGCATTGAGCCCGGCGATCAGCCCCTGCCCCGCCGCCTCCTCGTAGCCGGTGGTGCCGTTGATCTGGCCGGCGAGATAGAGGCCGGGGACGCGCCGGGTCTCGAGCGTCGGCAGGAGCTCGCGCGGGTCGACGAAATCGTACTCGATTGCGTAGCCGGGCCGGATCATGCGCGCGTGCTCGAGACCGGGGATGGTCGCGAGCAGCGCCGCCTGAACCTCCTCGGGCAACGAGGTCGAGATGCCGTTGGGGTAGACCGTGTCGTCGTCGAGACCCTCGGGCTCGAGGAAGATCTGGTGCCGGGCCTTGTCGGCGAAGCGGACGACCTTGTCCTCGATCGACGGGCAGTAGCGCGGCCCGACGCTCTCGATCTGCCCGGAATACATCGGCGCGCGATGCAGGTTGGCGCGGATCAGGGCATGGCCGGCCGGCGTAGTCTCGGTGACGTGGCAGACGATCTGGGGCGTCGTGATCCGGTCGGTCATCGTCGAGAACGGCGGCGGCGGATCGTCGCCGGGCTGGACATCGAGCCCGGCGCGGTCGATCGTCCGGCCGTCGATCCGGGGCGGCGTCCCCGTCTTGAGCCGGCCGAGCGCGAGCCCGGCCCGGGCGAGCGTCGCCGACAGCCCGAGCGCCGGAGCTTCGCCGACCCGCCCGGCCGGTATCGTCCGCGTGCCTATATGGATCCGGCCGCGGAGGAAGGTCCCGGTCGTGATCACCACGCAGCGGGCCGCGATGGTGGCGCCGCGATCTGTCACCGCCCCGGCGACCCGGCCGTCCCGGTCGAGCACCAAGTCCTCGACCCCGGCGGCCTCTATGGCGAGCGTCGCGTGGTCGGCGAGGAGCGCCCGCATCGCCTGACGGTAGAGCGCGCGGTCGGCCTGGGCGCGCGGCCCGCGCACCGCGGCGCCCTTGCTGCGGTTGAGGATGCGGAACTGGATGCCGGCCCGGTCGATGGACCGCCCCATCACCCCGTCGAGGGCGTCGATCTCGCGCACCAGATGGCCCTTGCCGAGGCCCCCGATGGCCGGGTTGCACGACATCTCGCCGATCGTCTCGACCCGATGGGTCAGGAGGCGGGTGCGCGCCCCGAGCCGTGCCGCGGCCGCCGCGGCCTCGCAGCCGGCGTGCCCACCTCCGACGACGATGACGTCCGTCTCGATCATGATCCTGAGCAAGTGGCCGATCGCGGCGGCCGCGTCAAGGCCGTCCTGTGGCCGCGGCGGTGGCTCCGATGTTTCACGTGAAACAGGGTCATTTGCCGATGCAGAAATCGCGGAAGATTACATCGAGCACGTCCTCGACATCGACCCGCCCGGTGATCCGGCCGAGCGCGCGCCCGGCGAGCCGGACATCCTCGGCGACGAGCTCCGCCTCGCG
>VGEU01000076.1 GCA_016869145.1 Alphaproteobacteria bacterium
ACCGCCGCCGCGTAGACGCAGGCCGCCGGCGCGAGAAGCCGCGCCTTCATGCCGTCGCGATCCCAGAACTCAGGCGCGCGCAAGGCTGGTGCCTTCGCGGCACGAGGCGAGGCGGTCGAGGAACGGGGCGAGCCGGGCGAGGACCGCGTCGAGGACGTCGTCCTTGCCGAGGGCGATGCGGCGGGCCGCTTCCGCCTGGCGCGTACGGAGCGCGTCGTCGGCGAGAAGCCGAAGGACCGCATCCGCGAGGGCGTCGGCATCGCCGACCGGCACGGCCGCGCCGGCCGCGGCGAGCTCGGCCACGATTGCTGCGAAATTGGTCATGTGCGGACCGTGTATGATCGCCGCGCCGAGCCGCGCCGGTTCCAGAACGTTCTGTCCGCCGTGCGGGACGAGCGAGCCGCCGACGAAGGCGACCGGCGCCAGGCGGTAGAAGAGGCCGAGCTCGCCCATCGAGTCGGCGACATAGACCGCAGTCGCCGCCGCGGGCAGCGCCCCGCTCGATCGTTGCGCGACCGCGAGGCCGGCGGCGCGCGCGATCGCGGCGATCTTGTCGCCGCGCGCGGGATGCCGCGGGACGATGATGGTGAGCGCGTCCGCGCGCGTTGCCGCGATGCGCCGATGCGCGGCGCAGACGAGCGCTTCCTCGCCGGAATGCGTGCTCGCCGCGAGCCACAGCGGCCGCGCGCCGGCGGCTTCGCGGAGAAGCGCGAGCGGTGCTTCCGCGACGGGAAGATCGCCGGCGGCGAATTTCAGGTTCCCCGGCACCAGGATGTCGCGGGCGCCGAGTGCGGCCAGACGCGCGCCGTCGGCCTCGCTCTGCGCGAGGCATAGCGCGAAGGTGCCGAGGATGCGCCGGCTGAACCAGCGCGCACGACGCCAGGCGGTATAGGAGCGCGGCGACATGCGGGCATTGACCAGGATCGCCGGAATGCCGCGATCGCCGATTGCCGCGAGCGCGTTCGGCCACAGATCCGATTCGACCCAGAGCACGAGATCGGGGCGCCAGTGGTCGAGGAAGCGGCGTACCCACGGTGCGCGATCGACCGGTGCGAACTGGTGGATCACCTCGGACGGCAGCCGCGTCTCGAGGAGGCGCGCCGAGGCGACGGTGCCGGTCGTGATCATGATCGCGAGGCCCGGTCGCTCGGCGACGAGCCGCCCGATCAGGCTCAGCATCGAGAGCGATTCGCCGACGCTCGCGGCATGACACCAGACGAGCGGACCCGGCGGCCGCGGCCGCGACGGCGCGCCGAGCCGTTCGCCGAAGCGCTCGGGATGCTCCTTGCCGGCGCGTCGGCGGCGGTCGAGGAGCGAGCGGATCAGCGGGCCGCCCGCCGCGGTCATCGCGCGGTAGAGGACGAGGCTCATCGCGACGCGGACGTGCCCACGGCGCGCGCGTCGACGCCCGAGCTCTCGTCGGGTCGCGGCGCGGGCTCGATCGGCCTTGCGCCGACGCGCTCGTCGAGCGCGCGGGCCTCGGCGTTGAGGTGGTCTTCGAGCGCCTGGCGTATCGCCTCGACGGTGGCCGCATCGGCCTCTGCCGGCACCTCGATCGGCTCGCTCCAGCGGATGATGCCGCGGGCGAAGGGTAGCGCGACCACGAACCGGTCCCAGCTCGTCATGACCTTCCGCCGCGACGCCGCATAGGTGACCGGCAGGATCGGCACGCCGGCGAGACGCGCTGCCTGAACGACGCCCGCGCTCACCCGCATGCGCGGGCCGCGCGGTCCGTCCGGCGTCACCCCGACATAGGCCCCCTCCTTGAGCGCGCGAAGGATGTTTCGCAGCACCTGTGTTCCGCCCTTCGATGTCGATCCGGCGATCGTCGCGAGACCGAACGAGCGTATCGTCCGCGCGATGAGAAGGCCGTCGCGATGGCGCGAGATCACCATGTGCATCGGTTGCGCGAAGGGCCAGGCGCTCGGAAGCATGAGGAGCCGGCCGTGCCAGAACGCAACGATGAAGGGGCGGCCGGCCGCGACGAGGCGCTCGGGCGTCTCCGCGCCCTCGATCGTCCATCGCCCGGTGACGCGGACCAGCCTGATATAGGCCGCCGCCGCCTCGGCGACCACGGCCCGCACGCGCCGATCCGACAATGCGCGCTTGAGGATGGACATCGGATCACGCCGGGCTGCGTGAGGCTTCGGCCTCGCGCTCGCCGGCGAACTGCATCTGATAGAGCCGCGCGTAGAGACCGCCGCGGCGCACGAGCTCGGCATGATCGCCCGACTCCACGATCCGCCCATCGTCGATGACATGGATCAGATCAGCCTCGACGATGGTCGAGAGCCGATGCGCGACCACGACGGTCGTCCGCCCGCGTTTCAAGGTTGCGAGCGCGGCCTGGACATGGCGCTCGCTCTCGCTGTCGAGCGCCGACGTCGCCTCGTCGAGGAGCAAGATAGGCGCGTCCTTGAGCATGGCGCGGGCGATCGACAGCCGCTGCTGCTGGCCGCCGGAGAGCTTGACCCCGCGCGAGCCGACGCGCGTGTCATAGCCTTCCGGGAGCTCGATGATGAAGTCATGCGCGCCGGCCGCGCGCGCAGCGGCGACGATCTCGGCCTCGCTCGCGCCCGGTCGGCCATAGGCGATGTTCGCGCGCACCGTGTCGTCGAACAGGCTGACCTCCTGCGAGACGAGCGCGATGTTGGCGCGGAGCGAGGCGAGCGTGACGTCGCGCACGTCGACGCCGCCGACGAGGATGCGGCCGCCGGCGACATCGTAAAAGCGCGGGATCAGGTTGAGGATCGTGGACTTGCCGGCGCCGGACGGGCCGACCAGCGCGACCGTGTGTCCGGCCGCGATATCGAAGCTGATCCCGTCGAGCGCGGCGACACCCGGGACATAGGCGAAGCGCACCGAATCGAAGCGGATGTCACGCGTGCCCGGCGGCAGGCTCGCCGCGTCCGGCCGGTCACGGATCTCCGGCTCGAGATCGAGGAGGGCGAAGATGCGCTGCGCGGCGGCGAGACCTTCCTGCAGGTTGACGTTGAGCGAGGCGAGGCTCTTCACCGGCTGATAAGCGAGGATGAGCGCCGTCATGAACGAGAAGAACGTGCCGGGCGTGGTCGTGCCGGCAATGACCTGGCTCCCGCCATAAAGGACCACCGCGGCGACCGCGAGACCGCCCAGGATCTCCATGATCGGCCGCGTCGCGGCGCGGGTGCGGGCGGCCTTGTAGACCAGCCGGAAGATCGTCTCGACCAGCACCGAGGCGCGCGCGATCTCGGCCTTCTCCATGCCATAGGCCTTGACGTGGCGCATGCCCTGGAAGGTCTCGTTGAGGAGGGTCGAGAACTCGGCGGTCTGCACCTGGGTGTTGGCCGAGACCTTCCGCATCCGACGGCCGAGCCGGATGATCGGCAGCACACCGGCGGGGAAGGCGAAGAACGCGATGAGGGCGAGCAGCCAGTCCTGGTAGAACATCAGGGCGACCAGGAAGACGAGCGTCAGCGTCTCCTTGACGAAACCGGTCAATGCGGTGGAAACCGCCGATTGTAGGAGCCGGGCGTCGTTGACCACCCGCGAGATCAGCCGGCCCGGCGCCGTATTGTGGAAATAGGCGAGGTCGGCTCGCATCAGGTGGGCAAACATGCCGATCTGGACATCGGCGATCACGCGGAGCCCGACGCGGTGCATCAGCACCTCCTGGGCATAGGAGGCGATGCCCTTGATCACCGACATGGCCACGAGCGCGGCCGGGACGAGATAGAGCAAGGTGTTGTCGCGCTTGAGAAAAACGTCGTCGAGGACGGGTTGCATCAGCCACGCGTTGCCGGCGGTGGCACCGGCCGCGACGGCCATAAGGATCGCTGCGGCGGCGAGCGGCCAGAGATGGCTTCGGACGTGCTCGCGGAACAGCCGCGCGACGATCGCGCGCGTCGTGCCGTCGGCGGGCGGAGGGCGCTGGGGCTCCGGCACGGGCTAGCGCTCTGGATAGGCCTCGAACATGGGCGCCGGACGATAGCACGGCCGGGAGGCGCGACCAAAGCTGGCGCGGTCCCCGAGCCGCTTGGACGCGCACCCTTGCCGCTCAATTGTCACTGGGTCGACACATCGCCGCGCCACTACCGTTCCAACCGACCGTGGCGAAGTCCAGGGCCGCAGGGCGGTGTAAGAGGCGTGACGATCAGCAGTGGCGCGTGCGCCGATTTTCCTTTTCTCGGTAAGCACTTATAATCGAGAGTGTCGAACGGGGCCCCAGGGATTGACAAATGGGGATACGCCGATCAGGAGGCGGTTGGATCAACAACGAGAATGGCGAATGTCCGCCATTCGCCGACATGATGGGATATCAGGAGACCAATCGATGATGCGTTACCTCACGACCTCGACCGCCGCCGCGTTGTTCCTGTTCGCGGGCACGGCCGTCGCAACTGCGCAGCAGCCGGCGATGGACGACAAGCTCTTGCCGCCGAACGCCAAGGCCGGCGAGTGCTGCGCCCGCGTGTTCGTTCCGCCCACCTATACCACCCAGACCGAGACCCTCCTCAAGCGCGCGGCAGGCGAGGAGATCAAGGTCATGCCTGCCCGACACGAGTGGGTCGAGGAGCGCGTCCAGGTTGAGGCCGCCTCGGAGCGGCTCGAGGTCGTCCCGGCGCGTTACGAGACGCGCGAGGAGCGCGTCCTCGTGAAGGAAGCGTCCGAGCGTCTCGTTACCCGTCCCGCCGTCTATGAGAACGCCGAGGAGCGGGTTTTGGTGAAGGCGGCCTATACGACCTGGCAGAAGGGTCGCGGGCTGATCGAGCGCGTCGACAACGCGACCGGCGAGATCATGTGCCTCGTCGAGGTGCCGGCCGAGTACAGGACCGTCCAGAAGCGCGTCGTCAAGACCCCGGCGTCGGTCGAGAAGGTCGTCATCCCGGCCGAGTACAGGACCGTCCGTAAGCGCGTGATGGTCGAGCCGCCGCGCACCGAGAAGGTCGCGATCCCGGCCAAGTTCGACACGGTCCGCGTGCTCAAGCTCGTCGACCAGGCCAAGGAAGTGCGTACGCCGATCCCGGCCGAGTACCAGACGGTCTCGCGTCAGGTGAGAGCGTCCGAGGGCCGGCTCGAGTGGCGCCAGGTCCTGTGCGAGACCAATGCGCGGCCGAACCTGATCCAGGACATCCAGCGCGCCTTGCAGGCTCGCGGGCACAACCCGGGCCCGATCGACGGTCGTCTCGGCAAGCAGACGATGTCGGCGGTCGCTTCGTTCCAGTCGGCGCAGCGCCTGCCGAGCGGTCAGCTCACGATGGACACGATCCGGGCACTGGGCGTCCGCATCTGATCCGGACCTGACGCCCCGACCAAACGGGCCGGGCCACCTCGGGTGGCCCGGCCCGAACCTTGTCGGGCTCGTCCAGGGAGGGGCGTAGGACAGTCGCTGTAAAGCCTGCTTTACAACCAATAGGGTGACGGTCCCGCCGATGGATTGGTATTTGTAACAAGTTCAATACATTGTGGTTGCGGCACGAAACTTGCATAAAGGTTTTCGTAACGAACCGGCTCGGGTTAGTTTGCGCGTCGCTGGCGTCGTCGATCGTCGCGACGACCTCGACCGCCGGCGCCATCACCTTCGATCAGATCACCAACAACAGCGGCCAGAACTACGCCGCCGACTTCTCGCTCGAGGTCACCGACCTCGGCAGTAACCAGGCGTTGTTCAAGTTCTCGAATGCCGCCGGCGCGACGGGGATCATCACCCTGATCGTCTTCGACGATGTCGACGCCGACCTGAACATCGGAACGATCGCCATCAACGCCGCCAATACGAGCGCCGGCGTGAACTTCGTCATCGATGGCAGTCCGGCCAATTTGCCGGCCGGCAACAATGCCGTGCCGCCATTCGACGACGACCGCAGCGTGTCACGCGCGGCGGCGGGCGGGGTATCCAATGGCATCGATGGCGGCGAGATGCTCGGGCTCACGATCACGCTGTCGGGCATGTCGAGCTTCGCCGAGCTGATCGGTGATCTCGAGGCCGGCACATTCCGGGTCGGCTTCCACGGCCAGAGCCTCGGCGCGCAAGAACAGAGCGAGAGCTACATCAACACCGTGCCACCGCCGGGCGGCGGTGAGCCGCCGCGCGTGCCGGCGCCCGGTGGTCTCGCGCTGTTCGCGCTCGGCGCCGCCGCACTCCTGTTCCGCCGCTTCCGCCGCTAGCATCGCAACGCCCGCGTGTTTCCCCGACCCGGCCACGCCGGGCGGGGCCGCCGCGTGTGTGTAAGGCCCGCCTTACAGCCGCAGAACCCGTTAGCCATCCGCGCCTATATTTCCGCATCGAATCAGGTCGGGGCCGTTCTGGCCCGTCTCTTGCATCGTGAAGCGGCAGGAGCGCAGTCGTTAACACTTGCCGTCTAGACTGCGCCGCAACGTGCGTAGCGTGGTTGTGTCATGCGTTCAGTCCGGCTCGGGTTCGTTTGCGCGTCGCTGGCGTCGTCGATCGTCGCGACGACCTCGACCGCCGGCGCCATCACCTTCGATCAGATCACCAACAACAGCGGCCAGAACTACGCCGACGATTTCAGCGCGTCGATCACCGATGCCGGCTCCGGCAAGGTTTGGATCCGCTTCATGAACGCGCCGGGCGCGAGCGGCTTAATCGGCACCGTCTATATCGACGACGACGACAGCAACCTCGTGAGCATCGAGTTCAGCGCGGCGCAGTCGAGCCCGGGCGTGCTGTTCGAGGTCGGCAGCGGCCCGCCCAACCTCCCCGCGGGCAACCTCGCGAACCCCGCCTTCGACGCCCATTTCCGCGCCGGAAAGAAGGGTGCGGCCTCGAACGGCGTCGATGCCGGCGAGACGCTCGCCTTGCTCGCGACGCTCCAGGCCGGCTCGTCGGTGGCCGAGATCCTCGCCGACCTCGCCCAGTCGCGCTTCCGCCTCGCGCTGCATGGCCAGAGCCTCGGGCCCGGCGAGGACAGCGAATCCTTCGTCGATCCGCCGCCGCTCGACCCTCCCTTGTCGGCGCCGGCGACCGCGTTCCTGTTCGCGCTCGGCGCCTGGGCCGCGTTGCGCGGTCGTCCGCGCTGACCGCCGCGACGGCGATCAGGTGCCGGCGACCGTCATGCCGTCGACCCGGATCGTCGGCGCATCGACACCGTAGCGGAAGACGAGGTCGTCGGCGGGCGCGAGATTGCGGAATATGTCCTTGAGATTGCCTGCGACCGTGAGCTCGCTCACCGGGAAGGCGATCGCGCCGTTCTCGATCCAGAAGCCCGAGGCGCCGCGGCTGTAGTCGCCGGTGATGCCGTTGACGCCCATGCCGATCAGCTCGGTGACGTAGAAGCCTGCCCGGATGTCGGCCATCAGCGCCGCCGGGTTCTGCGGGCCCGGCGCCATGTAGAGATTGGTCGTCGCGGGTGAGGGCGGGCCCGAGGTTCCGCGCGCGGCGTGGCCCGTCGTCCCGAGGCCGAGCTTCCGCGCCGAGGCGAGATCGAGAACCCAGGTCGTGAGCCGGCCGCGGTCGATCAGGCTGCGACGGACGGCCGCGATGCCCTCGCCGTCGAACGGCTTCGAGCGGAGGCCGCGACGCCGCAGCGGATCGTCGACGATGGTGATGCCGTCGGCGAAGACGGTGTTGCCCATCCGGTCCTTGAGGAACGAGGTGCCGCGCGCGATCGCCGCGCCGTTGATGGCGCCGGCGAAATGGCGGACGAGGCCGGAGGACACGCGCGGGTCGTAGACGACCGGCACCTGCGCCGTCTTCATCTTGCGCGCGCCGAGCCGGCGCACCGCGCGCTCGCCCGCGTTTCGGCCGATCATGGCCGCCGCCGCGAGATCACCACCGTGCACGGCGGTCGCGAAATCGTAGTCGCGCTCCATCGCGGTGCCGGTCCCGGCGAGAACCGCGGCGCTGATGCTGTGGCTCGACACCGCGTAGCCGGAGGCGAAGCCGTTGGTGGCGGCGAGCGCGATACGGGCATGGCTCCAGCCGGCTTCCGCCCCTTCGGAATTGGTGACACCGGTGACCGCGCGCGCAGCGTCCTCGGCCTCGCGGGCGAGCGCGATCAGGCGGTCGGACGAGGGCTCGGTCGGATCGAAGATGTCGAGCTCGGGAAAGGCGGTCGCGATCTCGCCGGCATCGGCGATGCCGCAATAGGGGTCCTCGGGCGCGACGCGCGCCATCGCGACCGCGCGCTCGACCAGCGCCGCGCGTGCCGCCGCGGAGACATCGGTCGAGGAGACGACGGCTTGGCGCCTGCCGATGAAGACGCGAAGCCCGAGATCGCGGCTCTCCGAGCGCTCGAGCTTCTCGAGCTTGCCGAGCCGCATGCCGACGGCGATCGAGGCGGCGTCGAACATCAGCGCATCGGCGCTGTCGGCGCCGGCCCGCCTCGCGGCAGCGAGGAGATCGGCGAGGAGGTCGAGCGAATCCATGGGCGTCCTCATCGGGAGAATGTCAGCGCGGCGGCCAGATCGGACGGCCGTTGCCGGGTAGCGCATACTCCGCCCAGCGCCGCGTCACCTCGGCGATCACGTCATCGCTCATGCGGATCTTGCGACCCCATTCTCGCGTCGTCTCGGGCGCGATCTTGGTGGTCGCGTCGATGCCGAGCTTGCCGCCGAGTCCGGGTTCGGGCGAGGCGAAATCGAGATAGTCGATCGGCGTGTCGCCGATCACGGTAAGGTCGCGTCCGGGATCGACATTGGTCGCGATTGCCCACACGACGTCCTGCCACCGGCGCGCGTCAATGTCGTGGTCCACGACGATTACGAACTTCGTGTACATGAACTGACGCAGATAGGACCATACCGCCATCATGATGCGCTTGGCGTGGCCTGGATAGGCCTTGCGGATCGAGACGACCGCGACCCGGTAGGAGCACGCTTCGGGCGGCAGCCAGAAGTCGATCACCTCCGGGAATTGGCGCGTGAACAGCGGCACGAACACCTCGTTGAGCGCGGTGCCGAGGACCGATGGCTCGTCGGGCGGGCGGCTAGTGAAGGTCGAGAGATAGATCGGCGACCGCCGCATGGTGATCGCCTGCGCGGTGAATACCGGGAACCGCTCGACGGCGTTGAAATAGCCGGTGTGGTCGCCATAGGGCCCCTCGTCGCCGTAGTCGGTGAGCGAGACCGTGCCCTCGATCACGATCTCGGCCGCCGCCGGGACCTTGAGCGGGACCGTGCGACAGGGGACGACCTCGACGCGGGCACCGCGGAGAAGGCCCGCGAACTGGTACTCGGAGAGGGTCTCGGGCACCGGCGCGACGGCGGCGATCAGGGTTCCGGGATCGGCACCGATCACGACGGCGGCGGGGATCGAACTTGCGCCCTCCCGCCCGCCGGCGCGGGCATGATGCTGCGCGCCGCCGCGATGGCGGAGCCAACGCATCAGCGCCGTTTTGCGGCCGGTCACCTGCATCCGGTAGATGCCGAGATTGACCGCCTCGGCGTCGTCGGGATCGGCGGTCACCACCATCGGCCAGGTGATCAGCGGCGCCGGCTCGCCCGGCCAGCAGGTCTGCACCGGAAGCGCGCCGAGATCGATGTCGGCGCCGGTCAGCACTACCTCCTGGCACGCGGCGCGCGAGACGGTCCTCGGCTTCATCGCCATGACGGCGCGGAGCAAGGGGAGACGGTCGAGCGCCTCGCGGAAGCCGCCGGGCGGCTCGGGCTGGCGCAGGAAGGCGAGGTCCTCGCCGAGCGTGCGCAAGGTCTCCGGCGTCCGACCCATGCCCCAGGCGACGCGCTCGACGGTGCCGAACAGATTGACCAGGACCGGCATCCGCGCCGGCCGCCCGTCGGCCGCGACCGCCGCCTCGAACAGGACGGCGGGTCCCTTCTCGGCGAGGAGCCGCGTCTGGATCTCGGTCATCTCGAGCACGGTCGAGACCGGGACGCGCACGCGCGCCAGCCGGCCGTCGCGTTCGAGCCGGTCGAGGAAGGCGCCGAGGTCGGGATAGGCCATTGCCGCATCAGGCCCAAAGCGGCGCGCGCGGTCAAGGAAAGGAATGGTCGGTTAACGATCGCCCCGCTTGAATCGGACCGTCGTCCACCCTTATCTCAACACGCGCGCGCGAGGAGTGGAGTTTCCCATGACGAGGAAGCGGTACTGGGTCGTCGGCGGTCGCTATGCATCGACCGATTTCGCGACAGTCGTCGCGGGAACGACGGAGGAGCGTTACGGTCCGTTCGAGACCTACGCGGATGCGCGCCGCGAATGGCAGGCCCATGCCTGGCGCACCGTCGACACCTGCATCGCCTGCTATCGCATCGTCGAGGAGCCCGCGCCCGGGCAGAACGCGGCATGATCGACCGCATCGCGCACGCGAAATCCTATCCGTTCCCGATCCCCTCGCACGGCTATCTGTTCGCACAAGGGACGTGGCGCCCGCTCGACGGCGCGCACATCGATCGCACCGGCTGCACGCCGGTGCTCGCCGCCGGCTCCAACCAGTCGCCCGAGCAGCTCGCCCGCAAGTACCAGGGCCACGACGGGGTCGAGATCGCGGCCGAGCGCGGCGTGCTGCGCGACTTCGATGTCGTCTATGCCGCCCATCTCTCGGGCTATTCCTCGGTGCCGGCGACGTTCCAGGCCTCGCCCGGCACCGCCGTCACCGTGTTCGTCCTCTGGCTCGACGACCGCGCGCTCAGGCGGATGCACGAGACCGAGGGCAACTACACCTATGATGCGCTGGCGCCGATCAGGGTCGAGCTCGAGGGCGCGGGCGGCACGCTCGCGTCCGCCTTCGCCTATTCCTCGCGCGTCGGCTGCCTCAATATCGGCGGCGCCTGCGCCGCGCTCGCCGCGATCCCGGCGACCGGGCGGCGCTTCGCCGCGCTGTCGGAGGAGACGGCCCTGACGCACGCCCGCGACCGTCTCGCGCTCGGCATGGCGCTCGACGACTTCATCGCCGGCAACCTCGCCGACAATACGCTGCGGCTCGCGCGCTCGAAGGCGCTCGGCGCCGACGCGCTGCCGCTGGCGTTTCCGCGGACGACCATCGCCGCGTTCTGAGCCGATCAGCCGGTGACTCGCCAGACCGTTGTGCGGCGGACCTCGCGGTCCTCGATCTCGCGTGTCGTCGCGACGTCGTAGCTGGCGACCGCAGCGATGCCCACACCGAGAAGATAGGTGCGGCCCGGATCGCCCATCAGCACCGTCCGCCCCGTGCGGGCCAGCGCATCGAGCCATAAAGCGACGCGGCCGGCCATCGGCTGCTCGTAGCAGACATCGCCGGCGAGGATGACCTCGGCCTCGAGCTCGGTTCGCCCGATCAGATCGGCGAGGATGATATCGACCGTGAGCCCATTCGCGGCCGCGTTGAGCGCGATCGCCGCGGCGGCGAAGCGGTCGATCTCGTTGGCGGCGACGACCGCCGCACCGGCGCGCGCCGCGGCGAGCGCGACGATGCCTGAGCCGGATGCGAAGTCGAGGACGCGACGGCCGGCGATGATCCCGGGATGGTCGAGGATATGGCGCGCGAGCGCCTGGCCGCCGGCCCAGGCGAAGGCCCAGAACGGCGGCGGCAGGCCGGTTCTCGCGAGCTCGGCCTCGGTCGCCTCCCAGATCGGCGTGATCTCGCTCGCGAGATGGAGGCGGAGCTCGGGAACGAGCGCCGTCGCGGCGAGGACGGTGTTGGAGCGCACGAATTGCGCCTCGGTTGTCACGGCGTGGTCCATGGCGGCGAGTGTAGAATGACGACCGGGCGCGATGCACGGGGGCCGACGATGAAGCTCAAGACCGCGATGCTGGGCGTGCCGTTCGCGCTGACGGTCGTGGTCTGGGTCGCGTTCTATCTCCGGTTTCCGGCCGATCCGCTCGGGGTCGGCGAAACACTGGTCGTGTTCGTGCTGGCGAGCGGGCTGGTCGCGCTGTGGCGCTGGTGGCGGTCCCGTCGCGTGCGCTCGGCGTCGGCGGGGGGCGCGCCGTGACGGCGTCGCGACGGGTCGGCCTCGCGATCCTAGCGGCCCTCGCGCTCGCGGTCGCGCTCGCGGTGCTCCTGCCGGTCTGGATCACCGGCCGGGCGCCCGAGCCTCCGGCGACCGCCGAGGCGCCGCCCGGGACCTTACCGCCGCCCTCGTCGCGTCCGCGCGCTTCGGCCAATGGCGGCGGGGTGGCGCCGATCATCCGCGCGACCGGGCGTGCCTATCTCCTCCGCGATGCGCGCGAGGAGCCCGGCTTCGGTCTCTACAGCTATCTCCTGTTCCCGGCCGAGGACGCGCGTCACGGCGAGCGCTTTCTCGAAGCGACTACGGCCTGGCTGCAAAGCCACGCGCCGATCGAGACGCTCGAGCGCGCGCTCCCCGACCGCGCGACGCTCAACGTCTTCTACTACCCGGTCGAGCGTGCGGTCGCGAGCCCGGAGGCGCCCGATCCGGCGGCGCTGGTCGGGCTCTACGACTATGGCCGGGCGCGGGCGGCGCTCGCGCTGATGGCGCCCGTCCGTGGCGCCGGGCCGGTGATCGCCTCGGTCCTCGTGCCGATCGGATCGGCGGGTGGTGTGGCGGTGCTGGTCCAGGATCTCTCCTGGGTGCCGACGCCGCTCGTCCGGTTGTGGATCGCCGAGTTCCAGAACGAGGTGCGCGCGGGGCGGAGCTGGTCGCGCGCGACGCTCGATGCGCTCGCGCTCCGGCTTCGCACGTCGGTCAGTGTCGTCGCCATGGGCTTCGACGTCGCCGCGCGCGCGATCGAGGATTGGATCGACATCTCCGCGGTCGCCGCGCCGCCCTGACCCTCAGCGCGCGAGTTGGCCGAGCACGATCGCGGCCAGCACGATGAACCCGAAATCGCGATTGGCCTTGAACTTGACGAGACAGTCCTTGGGATCGTCGAGATCGACCGCGCGCGCCTGCCAGGCGAGGTGGAGCGCGCCGACCGCGGCGCCCGCGGCGAAGACCCAGCCGAGCCCCGCCGCGATCCCGGCGGCGACGAGGAGCACGATCGCGCCGGCATAGAACGCGTAGAGCCAGGGCCGCGTCCCCTCGCCGAGCGCGCGCGCCGACGAGCGCACGCCGACCAACGCGTCGTCGACCTTGTCCTGGTGGGCATAGATCGTGTCGTAGCCGAGCGTCCACAGGATGCCGCCGACATAGAGGAGGGCGGCCGCAACCGAGAGCTCGCCCGTGACCGCCGCCCAGCCAAGAAACGCGCCCCAGTTGAAGGTGAGCCCGAGGAAGAATTGCGGCCAGTAGGTGAACCGTTTCATCAAGGGATAGCTGAACACGAGGATGAGCGAGGCGAGCCCGACCCAGACCGCGAACGCGTTGAAGCTGAGGAGGATCGCGAGCCCGATCGCGAGCAGCGCCACCATGAACACGACCGCCTGGCGCACCGTCAGCTGTCCGCTCGGCAGCGGCCGGTCGCGGGTGCGGGCGACGGCCTTGTCGAAATCGCGGTCGACGATGTCATTATAGGTGCAGCCGGCGCCGCGCATTACCAGTGCGCCCAGCCCGAACAGCGCGAACAACACGATCACGCCGGGTTCGATCGAGGCGAGCGCGATCGACCACCAGCACGGGAAAAGGAGAAGCCAGGTGCCGATCGGCCGGTCGAGGCGGGCGAGGCGGGCATAGGGACGGACACGCCGCGGCACCAGGCGGTCGACCCAGCCGCCCTTTGGGATGTCGCTCGCCGCGCTGTCGAATGTATCGGGCATCGGGAACGATTCTCTAGACCCTCGGCGCGCGCCGCTCAACAATTCACGCCATGCCGGACACCGCCATCCGCCTCCACGTCGCCGACGATCTCGCCACTGGCCGTCACATCGCGCTCGATGGCGGGCCGGCCCATTATCTCGCGACCGTCATGCGCCGGCGGGTCGGCGATGCGGCGCTTCTGTTCAACGGCCGCGACGGCGAATGGCGGGCGCGTATCGAGGCGATGGCGCGCGGAAGCTGCGCGCTCGTGGTCGAGGCGCGCACCCGGCCGCAGGCCGATGGCCCCGACGTGTGGCTCGTCTTCGCGCCCGTCAAGCGGGGACGGATCGACGATCTCGTCGGCCGTGCGACCGAGCTCGGCGTCGCCGCGCTGTGGCCGGTCCGGACCGAGCGCACGAATGTCGCCCGCGTCAACGCGGCACGGCTCCGCGCCAACGCGATCGAGGCCGCCGAGCAGTCGGAGCGCCTCACCGTGCCGATGGTGCACGATTACCTCGCGCTACCGGCATTGCTGGAACGCTGGCCGCGCGAGCGTCGCATGCTCTGGTGTGACGAGAGCGGCACCGCGCCGTCGATCGCCGACGCGCTCGCGCGCGCATCGCAACCGCTGCGCGCACCCTGGGCAGTGCTGGTCGGACCCGAGGGCGGCTTCGCGCGATCCGAGCTTGACGCCCTCCGGAAACTCCCGTTTGTTACCGCGGTCAGCCTGGGGCCCCGGGCGCTACGCGCCGAAACGGCGGCCCTCGCGGCCCTCGCCTGCTGGCAGGCGCTGATCGGCGATTGGCAGGAGGCGCACCGCCATGGGTCCTGAGACCCGTTCAACACATCGGCACTGATGGCAGCCCCCCCGGCACCCGGCGGAGCGCCGATCACCGATCGGCGCCAGTTGATCGACCATGTCGCCTCCGGCGCCAAGGCGCCCGGCGCCTGGCGCATCGGCACCGAGCACGAGAAATTCGTCTTCGACCGCAACACCTTGGCCCAGGTCCCCTACGACGGACCGACCGGCATTCGGACGCTCCTCGAGGGCCTCGTCCGCTATGGCTGGGAGCCGGTCCTCGAGAAGGGCAACCCGATCGCGCTGACCAAGGGCCGGGCCAATATCACGCTCGAGCCGGGCGGCCAGTTCGAGCTCTCCGGCGCACCGCTCGAGACGCTCCATGAGACCGACGCCGAGACCCGCACCCATATCGATGAGGTGAAGACCGTCGCGCGCGGCATGGGGGTCGGTCTCGTCGGCCTCGGCTTCCAGCCGAAGTGGCGGCGCGAGGACATCACCTGGATGCCCAAGGGGCGCTACGCGATCATGCGCCGCTATATGCCGACCAAGGGAAAGCTCGGCCTCGACATGATGATCCGCACCTGCACGGTGCAGGTGAACCTCGACTACGAGTCCGAGGCCGACATGGTGCGGAAGTTCCGGGTCGCGCTCGCGCTGCAGCCGGTCGCGACGGCGATGTTCGCCAACTCGCCGTTCCTCGAAGGCAAGCCGACGGGCTATCTCTCCTATCGCAGCCATGTGTGGGAGGACACCGACCCGGACCGCTCCGGCATGCTGCCCTTCGTGTTCGAGCCGGGCATGGGCTACGAGCGCTATGTCGAGTACATGCTCGACGTGCCGATGTATTTCGTCTACCGCGACGGCGTCTATATCGACGCGAGCGGCCAGTCGTTCCGCGATTTTTTGAACCGCCGCCTGCCCGCGCTGCTGGGCGAGATGCCGACGATCACCGACTGGGTCGACCACATGACGACCGCTTTTCCCGAGGTGCGGCTGAAGCGCTATCTCGAGATGCGGGGCGCCGATTCGGGTCCGGTCGACCGCCTCGCGGCGCTTCCGGCGCTGTGGGTTGGCCTCCTCTATGACCGGACCGCGCTCGATGCGGCGGCGGCGCTCGTCGCCGACTGGACCGACGCCGAGCGCGCCATGCTCCGGCGCGAGGCACCGCGCCTCGCGCTCGCGACCCCGTTCCGCCATGCGACGGTCCGCGCCGTCGCCGAACAGGTGCTCGCGATCGCCCGCGACGGCCTCGTCCGCCGCGCCCGGCGCGACGCGGCCGGCCAGGACGAATCGAAATATCTCGCCCCCCTGTTCGCGATCGTCGCCCGCGGCCTCTCCCCGGCCGAGGTCGCGCTCGAACAATTCCGGAAGGAATGGGGCGGTAGCGTAGATCCCGTGTTCGAGGCCTACGCCTACTGACCTGGACCGGCCGACGAGGCCGCTGGGCGGGGGGCCGACCACCGGGCCCCGATGCCCGACGGCGGCATCCCGACTGTGCTATACTCGCCATGCCTCAGGTCAATCCGGGGAGCTTCGCATGCGTCTCGTTCCGGTCCCGTTCGCCGTTCTCGCCCTGTTCGCCGCCCTGCCGGCGAGCGCCCAAGGCATCCTGCCGCTCGACCCGCGTTTCCATAGCGCCCCCGGCGTGGTCGCGCCGGGTCAGCTGCCGGGCAGCCTGCGCGGCCCCGCGCTCGACGGGCCGCTCGCGCCGCTGCCGCAACCGGGGCTCGACTTCAGGCGCGATAGCGGGGCGTCGAACGAGCCGTTGTCGGGAAGCCCGCGCGGCCGCGCGCTCAGCTCGGGCGAGATGATCCAGGAGCCGAAGCCGACGCTGCCGCAGGTTACGCAGCCGCAGCCGCTGCCGGCGCTCTCCGGCCCGACGCTGCCGGTCGATTCGATCCTCCGACAGCGCCAGGCGGAACGGCGCAAGGCGCTCGAGGAGGATCCGATGCGCCGCGTCGGGCTGCCGGCGAACCAGCAGCGCCGCGCGCTCGCCGCGAGCCGGCCGACGCCGCAAGCCTCCGAGGACCTGATGCAGCGGCTCGGTCTGCCACCGATCCGGAGCAATGCCGATCTGATGCCGGCCGCGCCGCCCGCCGCGCCGCCGGGCTGGGAAGGTTTCGGCCGTTTCGACCGTAACGGCGACGGCTATCTCAGCTATCAGGAATACTTTTCGGGCCGGCAACGGCCGCCTTCGGTCGGCCTCGGCGAGCGCGATCGACTGCGACAGGAGCGACAGGATCTCGATGTTGTTCTGAAGGACCGCCCGCGCCTCGGGGCGCGTGTCGTCGAGGATCTTCTGGCAGCGCCGAACCATGTCGTTCTGGAC
>VGEU01000077.1 GCA_016869145.1 Alphaproteobacteria bacterium
CGCGCGCACCGGCACGCGCTCGCGCGGCTCGCCGCCGCGGCGCGCGCCGCGGGTCCGAGGTTCGGCGGGTGATCGCGCCGAGCCGTCCGGTCGAGCCGGACGGCGACGGAGAGAGATGTGCGCCCGTCGGCCTCCTCCTCTCGCGGGCCGCGACCGCGCGGCGGGGTGGACGCGCGCGTGCGGCGCTTTGCCCCGTCGTCCGAAAGCCATCCGCAGCTTAGATCGGCATCGTGACGTTGGCGACCGCGGCCGCCATCGCGGGATGCTGCGGGCCCGCCGGGAATCCAGGATCGATGGAGGTACATCGTGCGCGAGCAATGGGGATCGCGGACCGGGTTCATCCTCGCCACGATCGGGGCCGCCGTGGGTCTCGGGAACATCTGGCGCTTCGCCTATGTCGCGGGCGAGAACGGTGGCGGGGCGTTCCTGGTCGTCTATCTCGCGTGCGTGCTCCTCGTCGGGTTGCCCCTGGTCATCGCCGAGATCGCGCTGGGGCGGCACGGACGGGGTGATGCCGTCGCCGCATTCGAAGCGGATGCGACCCGTGGCGCATGGCGCCGGGCGCGCTGGATCGCGGTGGTCGGGGCGGTCTTGATCCTGAGCTACTACGCGGTGATCGCCGGCTGGGCGCTCAGGTATTTCGTCGGCGCGGCGGCGGGCGGGCTCTGGTCGGCAGCGCCGGGCGGATTCGGCGGCTATTACCAGGCGTTCATCGGCGATGCGGCGGAGCCGGTCCTGTGGCAGGCGATCATGCTGGCGGCGCCGGCGGCCGTCGTCGCCCTGGGCGTCAAGGGCGGGATCGAGCGGATCAATCTCTGGCTGATGCCCATCCTCGCCGTGATCGTCGTCCTGCTCGCTGCCTTCGCCCTCACCTTGCCCGGCGCGGAGAAGGGTGTGCGGTTCCTGTTCGCGCCCGACTGATCCGCCCTGACGCGCCCTTCCGTCTATCTCAATGCGCTCGGCCAGGCCTTCTTCTCGCTCGGCGTGGGGATGGCCGTGTTCGTCACGTATGGCAGCTATCTCGGCCGGACGACGCGCATCCCGGGCGCCGCGGCGACCGTCGCCGTCGGCGATACGGCCTTCGCGATGGTGGCCGGCCTCGCCATCTTCCCCGCGGTCTTCGCGCTCGGCGGCGACCCCGCCGCGGGCCCGCGCCTCGCCTTCATCGCGTTCCCGCAGGTTCTCGCGCAGATGCCCGGCGGCACCTGGATCGGCGTCGTCTTCTTCCTCCTGCTGTCGGCCGCCGCGCTCACCTCGATGATCTCGCTGCTCGAGGTGCCCGTCGCGGTCGTCACGGCGCGCGCGAAGATGTCGCGACCGCGCGCCGCCCTGGCCGTCACGGCCGCGATCTTCGTGCTCGGCGTGCCCTCGGCGCTGAGCTATGGCGTGCTCGAATCGTCGACCGTCGCGGGACGGCCCGTGCTCGATGCGATCGATCACGCGATCTCGAACTTCGTGCTGCCGGTGTGCGGCCTCGCGATCGCGCTGTTCATCGGCTGGCGTCTCGCGCCTGCGGTCGCCCTGGAGGCCGCCGACCTCGCCCGCGCGCGCGCCGGGACGATCTGGCTGTGCCTGATTCGGGTCGGCGTGCCCGCGACGATCGTCATCATCCTGTCGCGATCGCTCGGCCTCCTGTGATGGCCGCGACCGAGAAAGGGGCGCCCGTCCTTCACTGTCATCGTCCGCGAATGCGGTCGACCCGGCCACGACGGGTGCCCGGCCACGACGGCGGACCGCGTCGGGGCGCAACCGCGTCGGGCGGTCCGGTCAAGCCGGGCGGCGCCGGGGACCGTGGTGCGGCGATGGACAGGCGGGCCGCCCTGGCCTAGATGCTGCCCATGGACCGGGTGGGCGCGATCGAGATGCCGTCGGGCAAGGGGTCGGGGGACGAGAACTTCCCCGTCGGCTCGTGGCTGCTGCCGGCCGGGCTCCGCCCGCACGTCGCGGTCTTCTACGCCTTTGCCCGCGCCGCCGACGACATCGCCGACAACGGTGTCCTCGCGCCCGAGGAGAAGGTACGCCGGCTCGATGCGTTCGAGGCCGCGCTCACCGGGCGCATCGGCGATGACCCGGCGCTCGCCAAGGCGCTCCGCATGCACAAGAGCCTCGCCGAGACCGGGACGACGCCGCGCCATTGCATCGATCTCCTCGCCGCGTTCAAGCAGGACGCCGTCAAGTTCCGCTACGCCTCGTGGGACGAGCTGATGGGCTATTGCGTCCTGTCGGCCTCGCCGGTCGGGCGCTATCTCCTCGACATCCACGGCGAGCACCGCACGACCTATTCGATCGCCGATTCGCTCTGCAACGCGCTTCAGATCCTGAACCACCTGCAGGACTGCAAGGAGGACTATCTCCGCCTCAACCGCGTCTATCTGCCCGGCGACTGGATGGCGGCCGAGGGGGTGGCGGTCGAGCATCTCGACGCCGCGCGCGCCACGCCCGGCATCCGACGCGTCCTCGACCGCACGCTCGACGGGGTCGACCGCCTGCTCGACCAGGCGCGGAACCTGCCCGCGCTCTGCCGCTCCAGTCGGCTGGCGACGGAATCTTCCGTCACGGTGAGGCTCGCCCTCCGCCTCGCGCGAAGGCTCCGGCGCGGCGATCCGCTCGCCGGGCGCGTCGGGCTCGCCCGCGTCGATTTCGCCCGCGCCGGCCTCGGCGGCGTTCTCTACGGCCTGACACGCTGACGATGGCCGACGGTCTTTCGCTCGTCACCGGCGGCGCCGGCTTCATCGGCCGCCATCTCGTCGCCCGGCTCCGCGCCGAGGGACGCCGCGTGCGCGTCCTCGAGCTCCGCGACCCCGGCGATCTCGGCTGCGAGGTCGTGGTCGGCTCGATTACCGACCGCGCCGCGGTCGAGCGCGCGGTCGCGGGCGCGACGGTCGTCTACCATCTCGCCGCCAACCCCGATCTCTGGGCGGCGCGGAAGGCGGTGTTCGACGAGGTCAACCGCGTCGGCACCGAGATCGTGATCGCCGCGGCGCGCCATGCCGGTGTCACGCGCTTCGTCTATACCTCGACCGAATCGATCCTCAAGGGACGCGCGAGGATGGCGGGCGGGCGGCCGCAGGACGAGACCGTGACGCGGCGCCTCGAGGACATGCCGGGGCCCTATACGCGCTCCAAGTTCCTCGCCGAGCGCGCCGCCCTCGCCGCCGCGGCCGAGGGCTTCCCGCTCGTCGTCGTCAACCCGACGCTCCCGATCGGTCCGGGCGATATCCGCATCACGCCGCCGACGCGGATGATCCTCGATTTCGTCAACGGCGCGACGCCCGCCTACATGGACTGCGAGCTCAACATGATCGACGTGCGCGATGTCGCCGCCGGCCACGTCCTCGCCGCCGACAAGGGCCGCGTCGGCGAGCGCTACATCCTCGGCAACATCAACCTGCCGCTCGCGCGCCTCCTCGCCATCCTCGGAGACCTCACCGGGCTTGCGATGCCCAAGCGGCGCGTGCCGTACTGGGTGGCGCTGCCGGCGGCGATCGTGTCCGAGTTCGTCGCCGACCACATCACCAAGAATCCGCCCAAGGCGCCGGTGACGGGCGTGCGCCTCTGCCGCTCGCCGATGATCTTCGATTCGTCGAAGGCGGTCGCCGAGCTCGGCCTGCCGCAGACCCCGATCGAGACCGCGCTCGCCGACGCGATCCGCTGGATGGCGGCGACGGGACTGCTCCGCCGCACGCCGACCCGACCGCTCTGACGGAGGTGCCGATGGCCGATCCCCTTCTCTTCACGCCCGGCCCGCTCACCACCTCGGCCGCGACCAAGACGGCGATGCTGCACGACTGGGGCTCGCGCGATCCCGCCTTCGGCGCGATGACCGCTCGGGTGCGCGCGCGGCTGATCGCGGTCGCGGGCGTCGGCGCGGGCCACGTCGTGGTGCCGATCCAGGGCTCGGGCACCTTCGTCGTCGAGGCCGCGCTCGGCACCTTCGTGCCGCGCGACGGCACGCTCCTCGTCCTCGTCAACGGCGAGTACTGCCGGCGCATCGTCCGGATCTGCGCCCGCATCGGGCGCAAGACCGCGACGCTCGAGACGGCCGAGGACACCCCGCCCGCGGCCGCAGCGCTCGATGCCGCCCTCGCCGCCGACCCCGCGATCGGCCACGTCGCGCTCGTCCACTGCGAGACGACGTCCGGGATCCTCAACCCGCTCGCCGAGATCGCCGAGGTCGTGCATCGGCGCGGCCGCAAGCTCCTGGTCGATGCCATGAGCACGTTCGGCGCCGTCCCGGTCGCCGGTCCCGGCATCAAGTGGGACGTGCTCGTCGCCTCGTCGAACAAATGTCTCGAGGGCGTGCCGGGGATCGGCTTCGCGATCGCGTGCGAGGAGGCGCTGGCGGCAGCCGCGGGCAATGCGCATTCGCTCGCGCTCGATCTCCACGACCAGGCCGCGGGCTTCGCGGCGAACGGCCAGTGGCGCTACACGCCGCCGACCCACGTCCTCGCCGCGCTCGATGCCGCGCTCGGCGAGCACGAGGCCGAAGGCGGCGTCGCCGGCCGCGGCGCGCGCTACCGGCGCAATTGCGCGCGTCTGGTCGCCGGGCTCCGCGGGCTCGGGCTCACGACCTATCTGCCCGACGCGTGGCAGGCGCCCGTGATCGTGACGGTCTTGACGCCGAAGGACCCGGCGTTCCGCTTCGCCGAGCTCTATGACCGGCTCGCGGCCGAGGGGCTTCTGATCTATCCGGGCAAGCTGACGCGGATCGATTCGTTCCGTATCGGCTGCATCGGGCGGATCGGCGATGCGGAGATCGACCGCGTGCTGGCGGCGACAGGCGCGGCACTCGCCGCGATGGGTGTCGCCGACCGCGCGCCGCGTGCGGCGTGAGGCTCAGCCGCGGACGAAGTCGCGAAAGCGGCGGGCGACCTCGGGTGGCTTGACGGTCGGCCGGCCGAGCTTCTCGAGCGAGCCCGGCAGGATGCGCGCGTGGATGCAATGCGGGCCGGCGCCGGCGAGCGCGGCGCGGAACGCGGTCTCGAATCCGGCGAGCGTGTCGACATCGGCGCCCGAGGCGTAGCCGCAGGCGAGCGCCACGTCGGCGAAGGCGACCGATGCCGAGACCGTCGACTGGCCGCCGGTCGAATCGTGGACGCCGTTGTCGAGGATCACGTGGATCAGGTTCGCCGGCGCGCGCGCGCCGATCGTCGCGAGCGTCCCCATCTTCATCAGCGCCGCGCCGTCGCCGTCGAGGACGACGACCGGGCGGTCGGTGTTGAGCGCGAGGCCGAGGCCCATGCCGCTCGCGCAGCCCATCGAGCCGACCTGGTAGAGATGCTGCGCGCGGTCGGCGAGGGTGAAGAGCTCACGACCGCATTTGCCGGTCGAGGCGATGACGGCGGCGCGCGGCGGCACCAGCGCGAGGAAGCGCTCGAGCACCGCGTGGCGGGTCGGGCGCGCATCGCCGGTCGCGAGCGCGAGACGGCGGCCGGCCGGGCGCGGCGCCGGGGCCGGCTCGTCGAGACCCTCGTCGCGGACCGAGCCCTGCGCCATCACGAACGCGAACGGGAGATCGGTTCCGTTGAGCGACTGGAGGGCGGCATCGAGCGCCGGCGCGACCGCGGCCGCCTCGGTCGGGAAGGGCCGGTGCGGCACGCGGATCACATCGAGCAGACTGCCCGTGATCTCGCCCATCAGCTCGTGCTGCGGCTCGTCCTTGAGACCAGGCTCGCCGCGCCAGGTGACGATCATCAGCGTCGGGATGCGGAACGGCCAGTTGAGCGAGGTGAGCGGGTTGACCGTGTTGCCGAGGCCGGAATTCTGGCACATCACGAGGGTCTTGCGGCCGCCGAGCCAGGCGCCCGAGGCGATCGCGACCGCCTCGCCCTCGCTCGCGGCGCCGACATAGGCGAGCGCGCGGTCGCTGATGACGCGGTTGATCATCGCCGTCAGGAACGAGCACGGCACGCCGGTATAGAAGTCGAAACCGCGCGCGCGTGCGGGCGCGAGGAACTCGTCGGCGGCGATCACAGGAAGTTCCGCGCCCGGGCGAGGTCGAAGGCGTCGTTGACGTCGAGCCAGTGGCCGGTGACGTAGAGCGCGCGCGGCGGCTCGTCCTCGGCCGCGAGGCGGGTGAAGAGATCGCCGAGGCTCGCGGTCGCGAGGCTGCCGTCGGCGCGCATCGCCTCGAGCATCCGCCGCACGCGGCGGGCGCCGGTCGCGGTCAGCTTGGCGAGCCCGATGAACTCGCCCGAGGGCTCGGCGATGCCGCTCCCGATCGCGGCGATCTCGACCGGCGCATCGTCGAGGGGATCGCGCGAGAACGGCGTCGAACAGCGCGCGAGGTCGCGGGTGGCCGCCTTGGTCGAGGGCTCGCGCTCGCGCCACAGCGCATCGACCGCGAGCACGATGTCGCCCTCGGCCTCGAGGAGGTTGGCGAGGATGTAGCCGCGGAACAGGATGTCGCCGAAGGCGATCACGGTCGGCCCGTCGAGCCGGTCGAGCGCGCAGGCGAGCGAATGGGCCTCGCCGGTCGTCTCATAGGCGTCGTTGTCGATCGGCGCGATGGTCGCGAGATCGACCTTCTCCTTGCAATAGCCGCGCACGACCGCGACGTCGCGGATGCCGACCTCGCGGAGCGTGGCGACGAGACGGCGGAGAAGCGGCTGGCCGCGCACGTCGACCATGCATTTGGGCCGGTCCTCGGTGAGGGGCCCGAGCTGGCTGCCGCGGGTCGCAGCGAGGACGATCGCGCGCGCCTGCTCGCGCGCGCTCGGCAGATAGCGCTCCTCGGCCTCGGTCAGCTCGCGGTTGCCGACGAGATCGAAGATCTCCTTGACCGAGGCGATCTTGCCCTCGATGCCGACCACGCTCTCCTCGCGCATGATCGCGCGGCATGCCTCGCGCATCGCGTTGATCGAGGCGCGGAGATTGTGGTTGGCCCAGATCACGACCGAGATGCCGGCGTCGCGGAAGGCATCGGTCGGTGTGCCGTAATAGGTCGTCGGCACGATGACGACGGGCAGCCGGTCGCCCCACTCCTTCATGAAGGCGAGGATCTCGCCGGCGTTGTTCGACTTCGAATGGACGAGGAGCGCATCGGCCCCGGCGGCGTGATAGGCCTCGGCACGGCGGAGCGCCTCCTCGAGCCCCCAGCCCGAGATCAGCGCCTCGATGCGCGCGACGAGCTGGAAGTCGCCGTCGGTCTGGCTGTCCTTGCCGGCCTTGATCTTGCCGCAGAACTCGTCGATGTCGGCGAGCGGCTGGCCGTCGCCGATGAACGAGTTGGTCTTGGGGAAGAGCTTGTCCTCGATGCAGACGCCGGCGATGCCGCGCTGGCAGAGCTTGCGCACCAGGCGGCGGACATTGTTGAAATTGCCGTAGCCGGTATCGCCGTCGACCAGGATCGGCACCGCGCTCGCATCGGCCATGAACTCGAGCACCTCGAGCACCTGGGTCCACGACGCCTCGTTCGAATCGCGCACCCCGAGTGCGGCCGAGATCGCGAGCCCGGATGCCCAGATGCCGGGAAAGCCCGCCTCCTGGGCGATCTTGGCCGAGATGCCGTCATGGGCCTCCATGAGGAATTCGAGCCGCGGCGAGGCGATCAGCGCGCGGAGCCGCGCGGCCTTGGACGGCGCGGTCGCGGCCGGCGCGGCCACGGCGCGGAGCGACGAGGACATGGAACTGTCACCTCGATGTCGTCGGGAGGTAACACTGATAGGCCAAGCTCCCGCCGGTGTCCAGAAGCCCCGGCCGCCCGCGCCCACCCGGCGCGCGTACTCACTGCGCCTATTCGGCGCCGCGGCCGCGCGCGTAGTCGCCGATGCGCTCGTCGATGCGGGCGAGGAGGACGGCGAGGCCCTCGCGGCCGATCACGCTCGAATATTCCGAGCGCCGCGTCGCGAGCTCGCTGATCGAGCCCTTGAGATAGACATCGACGATGCGCCAGCCGTCGGCGAACGGCCGCATCAGGTAGTTGAGCGGGATGATCTCGCCGTCGCTCCGCACGAGCTGGGCGCGGACGACGACCGCCTCGCCGCGCGCCGGCTGCTCGCCGAGGACCTCGAACCGCTCGCCCTTGTAGCCCTTGAAGCGGGTCGCATAGGACGCGGTCGTGAAGCGCGAGAACGCGGCGACGAGCGAGGTCCGCTCGCTCTCGGTGAGGTTCTTCCAGTGCTGGCCGGCCGCGATTTCCGCCATCAGCGGCAGGCCGAAGGCCTTGCGCACCGCTGGGTCGAGCGTCTTGTAGCGTCCGTCATAGCCGAGCCGGTCGGCGTCCTTCATGACGCCGATCAGGGCCTCGTGCAGGGTCTCGATGATCTGCGTCGCGGGCGTGCCGGCGCGGGCCGGGGCGGCGAGCGACCCGACGGCGAGCCCCCCGACGGCGAAAACGACGGCGATGAAGCGGCGCAACGCGAAGTCCTCCGGTCGGCGCGGCGCGAGCCGCGGAAAATCTCCGGCTTCCCATACCGGTGCGCGCGCGTCGGCACAAGGGATCGGCCCGGCGCTGACAGCCGGTGCCGGGGCGCCTATAGTGCGCGATCTTGACGGTTCCGAGGCAACACAATGGTTCACCGCGCCGTGATCCTCGCCGCCGGCGTCGGCGCCCGGCTCGGCGCGGCCGCGAATACCGAGCCCAAGGCCCTCCTCCGCTTTGCCGGCCGCACCCTCCTCGAGCGCCACCTCGCCAACCTCGCCGGCGCCGGCATCCGGCACCTGACAGTGGTGACCGGCTTCGCCCGCGCCGCGATCGAGGCCGGTCTCGCCGCCGCGCCCGCCGGGCTCGCGGTCGAGACCGTCCACAACCCCGACTTCACGCAAGGAAGCGGCGTGTCGCTGTGGACCGCGCGGGCGGCGCTCGCGGCGGGCGGGCCGGTCCTCCTGATGGACGCCGACGTCCTCTACGATCCGCGCATGATCGCGCGCCTGGTCGCGACCCCCAACGCCGATTGCTTCCTCGTCGACCGCGATTTCGTGCCCGGGCCCGAGCCGGTCAAGCTCTGCATCCGGGGCGGCCGGATCGTCGAGTTTCGGAAGGCGGTCGCGGTCGCCTATGACTGGTGTGGCGAATCGGTCGGGTTCTTCCGGCTGTCGCCCGCCGGCGCGGCGGCCGTGATCGCGGCGGCGGGGCGCTCGATCGCCGCCGGGCGTGTCGCCGAGCCCTATGAGGAGGCGATCCGCACCGTCGCCCTCACCGCGGCGCCGCGCTTCGGCTGGGAGGACGTCACCGGGCTCCGCTGGATCGAGATCGACTTCCCCGAGGACGTCGTCCGGGCCGAGCGCGAGATCCTCCCTGTGATAGAATCGCCACACCCGATGCAAATGGGCACCGGTCCTTGATTCGATGCGTTGTTCCCCTGGGTGATTCCCTCTATCTACTCACCGTTGGAAGACGTTTCGGTGACCGAAACGGGGGGGCGATCGACAACCGCATATTGCAATTGTCCCGTGGGCTGCAACCCGCAGCCGACGCGCCACGCGTTTGGGGACAGGGCTTGACGACAGGATCGTAACCGGTGGCCATTCCGCTCATCCAGCAGGTTCGTGTCGCCGCCTTCGTGATGCGGCAGCGCCTCAAGGGCAATAAGCGCTACCCGCTCGTCCTGATGCTGGAGCCGCTGTTCCGCTGCAACCTCGCCTGTGCCGGCTGCGGCAAGATCGACTATCCCGATGCGATCCTGAACAAGCGGCTCTCGGTCGAGGAATGCCTCGCCGCGGTCGACGAGTGCGGCGCGCCGATGGTGGCGATCCCGGGCGGCGAGCCGCTTTTGCACAAGGACATCGGCGCGATCGTCGCCGGCATCATCGCGCGCAAGAAGTTCGTCAGCCTGTGCACCAATGCGCTTCTCCTCGAGAAGAAGCTCGATCTGTTCACGCCGAGCCCGTATTTGACGTTCTCGGTCCATCTCGACGGCGACCGCGAGCACCACGACAAGGCGGTGTGCCAGGACGGCGTCTATGACCGCGCGGTGCAGGCGATCCGGACCGCCAAGGCGAAGGGCTTCCGCGTCAACGTCAACTGCACGCTGTTCGACGGCGTCGACGTCGCGCGGATGGCGGATTTCTTCACCTACTGCACCGAGGAGCTCGCGGTCGACGGCATCACGGTGTCGCCCGGCTACGCCTATGAGCGGGCGCCCAACCAGCAGCATTTCCTCAACCGGCAGAAGACCAAGAACCTGTTCCGCGACATCTTCCGCCGCGGCAAGGGCAAGAAGTGGCAGATGGTGAACTCGCCGCTCTTCCTCGACTTCCTCGCCGGCAACCAGCAATACCACTGCACGCCGTGGGGCATGCCGGCGCGCAACGTGTTCGGCTGGCAGCGACCCTGCTATCTCCTCGGCGAGGGCTATGCGCCGACGTTCAAGGCGCTGATGGAAGAGACCGAGTGGGAGAAATACGGCACCGGCCAGTACGAGAAGTGCGCCGACTGCATGGCGCATTGCGGCTACGAGGCGACCGCCGTCTCCGACATGGTCGGCAATCCGCTCAAGGCGGCGCGGGTCATGCTGCGCGGCTTCAAGACCGAGGGCCCGATGGCGCCCGAGATCCCGCTCGAGGCGGCGCGCCCGGCGCAGTTCGTCTTCGACAAGCTGGTCGTGACCGCAATGCGCGACATCCACGTCACCGAGACGAAGCCGGCCAAGGCGGCGGCCGAGACGCCGGCATCCGGCGCGGGCAAGCGCTCCAACGCCGCGTGAGCGCCCGCGCGCGCCGCCTGCGGCGGCCTTTCCGTCCGGGCCTTTTCCGCGCCTGCTTTTTCCGTGCCGGCTTTAGCCCTGCCGGCCTTTGATCGGCCGCCCTTTGACCGGTGGGGTCGAACCCTGCCATCATCGCGCCCGGTGACGGACGACGCACGAGGGGTGCGATGGGCAGGCGATTGAGCGCGGACCAGGTCGAGTTCTATGCCCGCGAGGGCTATCTCGCGCCGTTCCGGGCGATCCCGGCGGCCGAGGCGGCGGCGAGGCGGACGGGCCTCGATGCGTTCGAGCGCGAGGAGGGGTTCTCGGCCGGCTCGATCCATATGAAGGGGCACCTCGCCTTCCGCTGGTCGTGGGCGCTCGCGCGCAACACGGCGATCCTCGACGTGGTCGAGGACCTGATCGGCCCCGACATCCTGGTCTTCGCGTCGAAGTTCTGGATCAAGGGCGGGCGCGACGGCATCTTCGTGTCGTGGCATCAGGATTCGGCCTATTTCGGGCTCGAGCCGCATGCGCTCGTGACCGCCTGGGTCGCGCTCACCCCGTCGCACCCGGCCAATGGCTGCGTGCGCGTGATGCCGCGCTCGCACACCGGCCCCGCCTTCAGCCACCGCGAGACCTATCACGAGAAGAACCTCCTCGCGCGCGGCCAGACGATCGACGGCATCGACGAGACCAAGGCCGTCGACCTCGTCCTTGAGGCGGGCGAGTTCTCGCTCCACCACGAGCGCATCGTGCACGGCTCGACGGCGAACGAGACCGACGATGCGCGGATCGGGCTCGCGCTGTTCTACATCCCGACCGAGGTCCGCTCGACGCTCGGCCGGCGCACCGCGGCGCTGGTCCGCGGCACCGACCGGTTCGGCCATTGGGACACCGATCCGGAGCCCGCGCGCGACCGCGACCCCGCGATCCTCGCCCACATGCGCGCCGCCATGGCGCGCTACAAGGACCGCTCGGTCGCGCAGGAGGCCGAGACCGGCTGAGGCGCGATCCCGATGCGATGCGCGCTCGGCCCGATCGCCGCCAGTCCGCGTCGAGGCCGGTCCGCATCGAGCCCGGGTCGCGCCGGCCCATGACGCGCCACATCCGCGCGATGTACTGGAGCAACATCGCGCCCCGCATGCTCGACGGCCAGGCCGCGGCGCTCGCCGCCCTCGGCTACACGCTCCGCCAGGACGAGGCGACCGGGACGGCGCACGATGCCTGGATCGAGACGACGCTCGCCGCGCTCGGACCCGACGACACGATCCTCCTCCTCGACATCGACTGCATCCCGCTCAACCGCGCCGTCGTCGAGCGCGCCTTCGCCGCCGCCGAGGCGGGTGCGCTGTTCGGCGTCGCCCAGGCCGCGAACCACCTCGATGCCGGGTTCATCTATGACGCGCCGGCCTTCCTCGCGCTCGCGCGCCGCACCTGGGAGATGCTGGGCTGGCCGTCCTTTGCGGCCGATGCCCGCTTCAACGTCGGCGCCCGGCTGAGCGCGGCGGCGCAAGCCGCCGGCGTCGCGGTCGAGCTGCTGTGGCCGAGCTTCACGCTGGTGCCGCGCTGGCCGCTCGCCGAGCGCGGCTGCTACGGCATCGGCACCTTCTATGACGGGTCGGTCTTCCACCTCTTCCAGTCGCGCCACGAGACCGCCTACGCCGAGGCCTTCGATACGGTCGCGCGTGCGGTTGCCGAGGATCGGCCGATCGACTATCTCGCGCTCCACGCGCGCGCCAACTCGGCCGCCATGCAGGGGTTGAACGTCGCCGCCGAGATCCGCCGTCGCGCACGCAAGTTCCGCCGGAGCGCGGCCAGGAAGATCGCCCGGCTGCGATAGATGGCGGCGGGAGACGCGCGGGTTCTCGCGCCCCTCCCTCGATGGGAGGGGCGGCGCGCGCAGCGCGCGGGGAGGGTGACTTGCGGCCGGTCACGCACACCGTCGCCGTGGCGCCCCTCCCCCGGACGCTTCGCGTCCACCCCCTCCCGCAGGGGGAGGGGGTCTCCTCGTGCGGGTTCTCGCGCCCCTCCCCCGGACGCTTCGCGTCCGCCCCCTCCCGCAGGGGGAGGGGGTCTCCTCGTGCGGGTTCTCGCGCCCCTCCCCCGGACGCTTCGCGTCCGCCCCTTGCCGCGCCGGGAGGGGCGGCGCGCGCAGCGCGCGGGGAGGGTGACCTGCGGCCGGTCAGGCACGCCCGCGCCAACCTCCGCTTGCGCGCCCGATCAGACGCGCGACCAGCGGCGGACGAGATTGGCGTAGGTCTTGAACAGGAGGTCGTTCTCGGGCGCGCCGGGCGCGCGCTGGGCGAGGCCGCCCATCGCGGCGTTGAGATCGGCGAGGATCTCGCGCTCGGCCTCCTCGGGGACGAGGCTCTGGCCCCAGGTGATGGCGGCGAGGCGGGTGCCCTGCGTCACCGGGTTGACGCGGTGGATGCGGGTCGCCGGATAGACGATCGCATCGCCCGCCTCGAGCTTCACCGACGCCGTGCCGGCGGGCATCTGGACGACGAGCTCGCCGCCTCAAAGCTCCGCGGATCGCTCAGGAACACCGTCACCGAGATGTCGGTGCGCACCGGCGCGCCCGGGTTCATGATCCGGTTGTCGACATGGAAGCCGTATTCCATGCCGGCGGTGTAGAGATTGAGGATCGGCCGCATCATCAGCCGCGGCAGCGCGGCGTCGTTGAACTCGCGGCTCCGCATCAACGCGCCGAGCACGATGCGATCGACCGTCGCCTGGTCGGGGCCCGCGTCCTCGAGCTGCCGGTTCTGCTTGACGCCCTGGACGAGATCGCCCGCGGTCGCGCTCCCGTCGGCGAAGCCGTGACGCTCTGCGACCTCGCGGAGCGCCGCGACCTCGGCGGCGGGAACGAGCCCGGTGAGCCGCCTCAGCATCGGCCGGGATAGAGCGTCGCGACCCAGCCGGCGAGCGCGAACAGCTTCGCATCCTCGTTCTGGAAGCCGAACAGCTGCAGCCCGAGCGGCAGGCCTTCGGCGGCGAGCACCGGGATCGACATCGACGGCACGCCGAGAAGCGAGCCGGGCACCACCAGCATCGGATCGCCGGTCCAGTCGATCCCCTTCGGCGCGGCGCCAGTCGCCGGCAGCGCGATCGCGCCGTCGCAGGACTGCGCGAGGCCGGCATAGACCGCGCGCACGCGGGCTCGCTCGGCGATCAGCCCCTGATATTGTTCCTGCGTCATCGCCTCGGCCTGGGCGAGGCGCTCCTGCGCCGACTTCGAGAGCCCGGCGCGGTCCATGTCGCGGGCATAGGTGTTGAGCGGAAAGCGCCCCTCCCACGCGTTGATGTCCATCGACAAGGTCTGCGCCTCGGCGATCGCGGCCTCGACATCGGCGACGATCTTCGCCCCGCTCCGGTCGACGACCTCGATGCCGGCGGCCTCGATCTTCTTCCGCGCCGCGCGGAGCTGGTCCTTCGCCTCGTCGCTCGCGCGCGACCAGCCGGCGGTCTCGAGGAGCGCGAGCCGGCGCGGTTTCGCCGCCGCGGGCATCGTCGGCGGGCCCATGATGCCGGGATAGCCGGGATCGCCGCCGCAGCGCGCCGACATCGCGCGCGCCGACGTCCAGGTCTCGGCAAGCGTCGCGGCGATGACACCGGTGCAGCTCTGGCTGAAGCCGTCGAACGAGCCGCCGCGGTTGATGCCGCCGACCGAGGGCTTGTAGCCGACGACGCCGCAGAAGCTCGACGGACGGACGATCGAGCCGATCACCTGCGTGCCGAGCGCCATCGGCACCATGCCGGCCGCGACGGACGCGCAGCTCCCCGACGACGAGCCGCCGGGCGTGCGCTCGAGATCCCACGGATTGCGCGTGCCGCGCGGCTGGGTCGAGGCGAACTCGGTCGTCACGGTCTTGCCGAGGATGACGGCGCCGGCCTCGCGGAGCGCGACGACGGCCGCCGCATCACGCCCGCCGCGCCAGCCCTTGAACAGAGGCGAGCCCTGCTCGGTCACCATGTCGGCGGTCTCCATGATGTCCTTGATGCCGACCGGCATGCCGTCGATCGGCGACAGCGTGCGGCCGGCCTTCCAGCGCGCGCCCGCCTCGTCGGCGGCCTTGCGCGCGCCGGCATAGTTGGTCGCGACGAAGGCGCCGATCGCCTTGTCCTTCGCCTCGATCGTCTCGATGCAGCGCTCGAGAAAGGCGCGCGGCGAATCGTTGCCGCCGGCGAAGGCGGCGGTCGCTGCGAAATAGGAACGGGACTGCGGTTTCTCGGTGGCGGCCACGGCGGTCTCCCTCTGGATCGTGTTATTCGTCGACGTCGATCGATGGCGCCGCCGGCCGCTATTCGGCGGCGGGCCGGAGCGCGGTGGGCGCGGACGGCGGCACCACCGCGGCGGCGAGCGCCTGGTCGAGCTTGGCGCCTTCGGGATCGGCGAGTGCGGCCTCGCGGACGCGGCAGAGGAGGGCGGCCGCGGCGGCCGGATCGCTCCGGCCTTCGATCGCGGGCATGACGACGGTCGCGACGATCTTCCGGAAATTGCCGACGCCGCGCCGATGGGTGTCGCTATAGCCCTTGCGCAGATTGGCGAGCTCGGCGATCTCGACCGCGAGCGCATAGTCGCGCGCGAGCGCGCGCTTCAACGCCTCGAGCCAGGACGCGATCTCGGCGTGCTCGGCGGCGAACCGCGCGGTCTTGCGCCGCCACGGGCGGAGCCGCGCGAGCAGCCACAGACGGAGAAAGCCGGTCACCGTGTTGGTGCGCACCCGCATCGGGAGGTGGCGCGTCCGCCGCGACGGCTTGCGGTCGGCCCACGCCTCGAGCGCGCGCGCGAGGCCGGGGGTGAGGATCGAGGCGATCTCGTCGACGCCGGGCTTGAAGAACTCGGTGATGATGACCGGCTCGCCCGGCTTCGCCGCCACCTCGTGGCGGACGCGCGTGTAGCGCGCGGCGCGGCTCTTGAGATCGGCGACACGGATGATGTCCTCGTAGGACATCATGAGCGCGAGATAGCGCGCGGCCTCCCGCGTCAGCGCGAAGCCCCGCGCCGCGCCGCCGGCGGCGCGGTCGGCGACGGCGACCGGCTCGAGCCGGTCGAGATAGTCCGTCGCGTAGCGGGCGTCCTGATAGTCGAGGAGGCGCTTGATCCCCTCCTGCACGATCGGCTCCGCCTCGCCCGGGAAGACGGCGCGGGCGCGCGCGGCGAGCGTCTCGGCGGTCGGGCGCTCGGGTCGCGGCGGCGGCGCCACCGGCTTCAGCGCGAGCGCGCCGTGGACGAAGGCGAGCCCGGCCTTGAAGCCGCGGAGATTGGACTCGACCGCGACGCCCGAATCGCGGATCGCCGCCTCGAACGCCGCGGCCGGGATCGGCAGGCGCTCGGACGCGGCGACGACGCCGAGGACGACGGCGTTGAGCACGCTCCGCTCCTGCTCGGCGAGCGCCACCATGTCGAACAGGATCGCGCGGCTCGCGAGCGCCTTCGCCGCCGCCTCGAGCTTCGCGGTGTCGAAGATGCCGTCGCCCATCGCCGACTTCTCGTAGATCGAGTAGATGCGGTGCGAGGACGCGATCAGCGTCGTGCGGTCGGGCGTGACATAGCCGTTCTCGATCGCGCGGCCGGCCTCCATCAGCTCGGAGGCGATCGCGATGTCGACGCGCCCCGGCGCCGGGTAGAGCGCGAGCACGGGGTCGCGCCCGCCGAGTGCGGCGATCGGCACCGGGAATATCTCGATATAGTAGCTCGTCGCGCCGGTGCGCTGCGCGACGCCCGGAATCGAGGTCGATTGCACCGGATAGCCGCTCGCACGCGCCGCCGCGACGATCCAGTCCGACAGCAC